>DFGZ01000308.1 GCA_002371295.1 Oribacterium sp. UBA3737
CACGAATGTGTGCGGTGGCGCTATTAGTGAGTGGCAAATACTTTTGACACTCACGTCATATGATATGAATCCCAAAAATCAATTTAATATGTACACCTAGGTATATGGCGTCTTGTTCTGTATTTAGAACAGGAGGCCTTTTTTAATCCGGTATAAAAGTGAACACATGAAGTGATAGGATACACTTTCAGGCAGACAGTCTACGCTCGATAATCCTGTATATACGTCTATGGAATCTGGCTCTGTGTCTCTGTCTCTCGATTTCCTTTTCAATCTGGTAAATGAGATAAACGCTCATACCGCTGATTGCATATCCCAGATATCTGACCTCGTTAAACTGGCAAAATGAAGCTATAAGACCAAGAACTAACAAAAAATCTACTACAAATTCAAATGTTTTAAGATTGATTCTCATGACGTTTGCCTCCGTAACAATTTCGATATCAGTATTCTAACACCGAACAAACTTTTTGTAAACAGCCGTTCTGTAAATATTTGTTCGAAAAATGAATGTTCTGTAAATATCTGGTCGTTTCAATAAAAACATTAATACCTTCTTTGATTGATAAGTATAAACACTTCAGTCACTTTCGAAGAAGGCGGTATGTGGCATCATTTAAATACTAAAAAACCTCCGGCGGGTATTGAGTCTCTGCTCACTCCCACCGGAGGTTTAATTTCTATAACGAAGCACCTTGCACGCCAATATATACGGCATGCTGTCTGTGAGCGGTAAATACTTTTGACAATTACATCATTATCATTTCACACTCACATAATTTTAATTCGAACAAATCATGATGCGGCAGGCATCACTTGGGAAGTCCCTGCATATACTTGTCCATTTCCTCAGCGATCTGCTTTGAGACATTGACAGCGGCAACTACAGTTTTAGCGCCTGTAACTACGTCTCCTGATGCAAATACGCCCGGCATGGTTGTCTCACCGTACTCATCTGTCTCAAGAGTACCCTTTTCATTGAGCTTAAGCTCCTTGTCTCTTGATACAAGACGGTCCTTAGGAACCTGTGAAACGGAGATAATAACGAAATCGCAAGGTATCTCCTCTGCCTGCTCCTCATGTACTGTGCTCTTTCCATCCTCATCGAATGTTACAGGAGCCATAACGATGGACTCATCCTTTATCTCTACAGGTGACTTGCAGTACTCGAACTTAACACCGTCAAGCTTTGCATACTCGATTTCCTTAACAGATGCTGCTGCAGTATCTCTTCTCGCATAGACCGTAACATTTCTTGCACCCTTACGGATAGCTGTACGTGCTGCATCCATGGCTGCATTACCTGCACCGATTATAGCTACGTTTTCTCCGATGTGATATGCATCGGGATTGGTAAGATAATTTATAGCATAAGCAACATTTCCAAAGGTCTCTCCCGGGATGCGGAGATGTCTCGGACGCCATGCTCCGGTTCCGATGAATACAGAATTGTATCCGTCTGCAAAGAGATCCTTTATGCTTGTTGAGCCTCCGATGAAGAAGTTCGGTCGGAAAAGGATGCCTAACTCATGAAGTCTGTCAGCATAACGGTCAAGAATGGTCCTCGGAAGTCGGAACTCCGGAATTCCGTATCTCAGAACACCGCCAAGCTTCTCTCTTCCCTCGAAGATAGTGATCTTATAACCTTTCTGGGCAAGAAGCACGGCAATGGTTATTCCCGCAGGACCTCCGCCGATAACCGCAACTCTCTTACCGTTAAAAGGCTTCTTCTCAAGCTTTATACGTTCAAAGCAGGAATCCGAAATATAATTCTCTATGGCAGAGATATGTACAGGAGATTCCTTTATTCCACGAACACAATGACCTTCACACTGTTTTTCATGATCACAGACAAGTGAACAAACAATCGAAAGCGGGTTGTTGTTGAAAAGCATAACCGCAGCATCCATCATCTGCTCATTCTTAAGAAGCCTGATCATCTCCGGAATGTTCGTGTGGATAGGACATCCGGTACGGCAACGTGGGTTCTTGCACTGAAGGCAGCGATTTGCCTCTTCTAAAACATGTACAG
The DNA here is from genome assembly GCA_002371295.1 of Oribacterium sp. UBA3737. Next base: position 2,033 of record DFGZ01000308.1, read on the forward strand.
CCATAATTATTCCTCCCTGAAAAGACAAAAAATTGTAATTAGTTATCGATTTTTACTCTTTTAATAAAAATGCATGAGTATAAAAATTATTTTGCACCCAGGATAAAATCAGGACCGCATCATCATATCCTTGCCATCCCTTTAACATAAGACATTTCCTGCGAACACTGATAAATTTAATCTCAAAGGTTTTTTAAGTCAATAAAAGTTAATTTCTTATCAGATTTTATAAACTCTAATACATTAATCTATAACTTTTTTACATATTCATCTTCGGAACAGTGACGATAGACGGCGTGCTTTTCGGCATATAGAATTCTTTGTATTCCTTCTTATAATCAAACGCCATGTTTCTTATTCCTCCGTCAAGTCTTTCTCTTCGTAAGGCTTATTCCAGAAACCGAATTCCGTGCTTGTAAGAGCATTTCTTTACCCTCTTCTTTTCATCATCAGATAGCAGTTAATTCCCTCTTTATAAAAATCAGTTAGTTCTCCAACACACTTATATCCCAGATTTTCATATAATTTCTTCGCTCTTGGATTAAAATCATCTACAGTTAAAAAGTATTTTGCCGAAGAAGAATCAGTAGCATTATCCTCAAAAAACTTCATCAGCTGTTTACCGATGCCATAATTCCTGTATTCTTCCTTTACTGCAACAATATGGAGATAAGGGTAGCTTCCAAAAACACCATTTGTCATGTAGTAAATAAACCCCAGGCATTTCTCATTTTCATCCAATGCAACATATATGTTTTCTTGTACCACTGCATATGTTAGCATATTGGCTGCCTTTTCATAATCGCTGAAATACGCTCTTCCCAAATCAGAATTTTGCAGAATTTCTATGCAGCTATCAGTATATTTCATATTTGCAAGTTGAATATGTATATCCTTTTTCCACTTACGCTCTTCACACATGAAACTTTACCTCCGGCACCTTCGCTGCCGATATCTTCCCATTTTCAATTCTCTCAAATACTCCTACCCAGAACGGATCCTCAAAATATACCGTCAACCGTCCCTGACATTTTTCTATTCTCACGTCGCCTTCGTCTCCGTGTATTTTTCGCCTCATAGAGCTCTCTGTGTACACGCAGAGCTCTGCGAGGCTCTTTTTTCATAATAAACGCTTTCGTCATCTACCTCTGTCCAGATTCTTTGAAGTTCTGTATGTTCGAAGCAGAATCTTGTAATCGCATTCTTCCTTATAGTTTACTCAAAAATCTGTCCGGGCAGCTTAAGCTTTTCTTTTGGCGGAAAGTTCTTATCAAACTCTTCAACATCAGTATCTTCAACATAGTAGCCCTTTGGAGTCTGGTACACACCAGTGATCCCATCAAGATATCCAGGAATCAGCTCCTTGCACAGGAAGAATGAAGAATCAGCATCTTCCGGAAGGTCATGGTATCTGATTCCGAACTTGCTGGCATAGTCAAAGCCGCTGTGTCCATAGAAACCAATATTCCCTTCAAAAAGCACTGCCCCAAAGCCCATTTCTGCAGCCTTTTCAAGAGAGTAATCCAGGATTGCCTTGCCATATCCTTTTCTTTTAAGCTCAGGAGTTATGCCGATCGGTCCCATTGTAAGAACGTCGATAGTCTTTCCATCATCTGCCTCAATGGTAGTTTTCATAAATATGTTCTGACCGATAAGCTTGCCGTCTTTCTCCATGACAAAATCAAGTTCTTTTACAAAAGCAGGATCATCCCTAAGGACATGTATCACATAATGCTCACTGCATCCCGGGCGATACACGTTCCAGAAGGACTCCCTTACAAGGTTTTCAACCTCTCTTTGTTCTTCTTTTCTTTCTAATCGTATTGTGAATTCTTTTATATTCATTTCTTTATCCTTTCATTTTTCGAATGTTTGTTAATCTTTGATATCTCTTTGAACTTTAATTTCTTTGCCTGAAGATAGCTACTGCCGTTAGCCATGTACTCATTCTCCCTTTTGAGTCTTAAGTATGAGGCCAGCCTGTCTTCCGACAGTTCTCCATTACGCATTGCCCTTCTTATGGCACAGCCCGGCTCATTGGTGTGAGAGCAATAACTCTGGCTCTTTCTAAAACGGCCTCTTTAGGCCGAGTATCTTTCTTTGAAACCATCTGTAATCTCCTTTAGGTTCTTCTTTAGCTTGTTATAATCTCCACCCCCATCGAAAAGGTCGATGGAGAGTTTAAGGGGCGCATAGAATTCCACCGCAAGCTTCCTAGGGCCTGTCTTCTCGGCATCTTTATTAAGAACTCCCCGCTTTATCATTTCCCTGAAAATGTCCTCCGAATAGTCTATTGGCCCACGTCCTATCACATCCTGGTACAACTTCATCTTCTCGGGACTCTTGAACTGTTCTATAGTAATCATTCTTCTAAAGCTTGAAGCGAATTCATCTTTTGTCCAATACTCAAACTGGTTGACCACATAATCACAGAAATCCTTGAAGCTTACTTCCTCATATTTACCCGAATTCTTTTCATATTTCTCTTCGGGAACGGAATCTTCCTCGGCTCTTTCCGCATCCTTCTCAAACATCCGTTGAACTATGCTGTCGAATATCTCTTGTTTGTTCTTGTAGTGTCTGTAGAGTGCACCCTTTGTAATGCCCAGCTGCTCAGCTATCATGCCTGTAGAAACCGCATCAAAGCCACTCTCCGCAAACAAATGTAATGATGTAAGTAATATATCTTCCTTTGTTGTCTTCATAAATTCTCCTCTTGTTAAACATCAAAATAAACGGTCGTTTACTGTTATTGTAAACGACCGTTTATTTTTGTCAATTCCTTTTTTTCCCAGCATCCCGTATGCATACAAGGGAAAACTGAATACAAGCAGATCGCTTCTTCATCTGTTTCAGCTCAAACAGCCTCTGCTCCTCAGCCACTTTCTGCTCCCGGCTTCTGACCTTTCGTTCCTGTTTGTTCTGCTCCCGGAGAAGTTCTTTATAGTATGTAACATTACAAATGCCAATACGCTTGCTAGAATGTGGCTTACAAGAAAAGCAAACCATATTCCCGACAGTCCGAATATATGCTTTAGCATCAAAGCCGGCAGCACCCTGAATATAATGTAATACGCAATAAGCAACAGCATAGCCCTCTCCGGTCTTCCAATTCCAGTAATATATCCCTGAATACAGCTTGTAAGCATATATAATACGTATCCGATGCTGACAATATGGAAGAACTCTGCAACTATAACGCCAACCTCTGCTCCCTGGCCGAAGCATCCGCTAAGCATGGGACTTGTGCAGATGACAAGGGCGCTTACCAAGCCAATCAGAACTCCCCCGGTAAGCATGGCTTTTTTACAATAATCACCGGCCCGGTCTATACGACCTGCGCCCTTACATTGACCGACTATAGAGGTAACAGCCATTGACATGGCATTGGTGGGCATAAACATAATAAGTTCAAGATTCCTTACCACTCCATATCCGGCAAGGGCTGTCAGTCCGAAGGGATTAACAAATGTAATCATAACGGCGGAACTTAATGCAGGCATAATAGACTGTATAGAAGTCGGAACACATAGCCTGCCCATGGTTTTTACATCCTCCCATGTCATTGCCTTAAAATCAAATGAGAACCATTTCTTTTTGTAATGATAAGCAAACGCGTATGCAAGGCAAACAAACTCCGATATCACTGTTGCTATGGCCACCCCATTGAATCCCCACCAGTTAATCATTATGGGATCAAGGATAGCATTAACTATCACCGTCATAAGCATTCCTTTCATCTGGAAAACCGAGTCTCCAAAGGCCCTGAATATAGATGTAAACTGCATGTATAAAAAGAGAGCAACATTTCCAATAAGATACAGTTTCAGATAAGACACCGCTTCAGTAAGTACCTCTGCAGGCGTACCCATTGCTGTCAGAAGATACTCAGATGCAAGTTCTCCCACAAGGCATATCGCTCCGGAAAAAACCAGAGAAACTATCATAACAACGGCGGCTGCTCTTTTTACTCCCACTGTGTCCTTTGCTCCGACACGTTGGGCAATCATAACCGATACTCCGTTACCAACACCCATTGATAAGGAATTCATAATAAGGACAATAGCTGTACTTGCCGTAAGTGCAGACATACCTGCCTCCCCCAAGAGATTTCCTACCCACAGGCTGTCAACCATGCTGTATGCCATGGCAAGTGTCATGGCAAGCATAAGGGGTATAAAGAGCTTCATTAGAGCTCTTGTTGTGTTTTCGTTTATAAAATCTACTTTACTTTTCATAAGTCTTTTCCACCTTCTTTACAAATTCTACTGCTGCCTTAAGCTCATTCTCATTGGGATTGGACTTATTCATTCCTCCCACCAGTTTTAAGGGACCGTAGGTGTTATAGCCACGACATCCGTATGTTCCAAGGCATCTGGCTCCTCGCTCTTCCACGACCTTCTTTATTTTTGCCGCAAAATCCTTGTCGTTCTTTGCGCAGGTATAGATAAAGAATACCCCTTTTCCTGCCGGAATATGTTCTGCCACACGGTTTACTGAATCGTAAAACTTGGAATATGCGATCCCCGATGCAAAGCCCACCAGGTCATAATCCTCCCAGTTGAAATCCGCTCCCACGCTCCCGGCCTCTATTAGTTCCACCTGACATTCTGCTGCCACGCGGTCACAAACCTTCTTTGTGTTTCCATGGTGCTTTGATTCATAGATAATTATTGTCTTCATAATTGTTCTCCTTTCTCTGAATGAATTTCATTCATTTATATTGTTTATTTTTACCCCTGAAACATTTGTAACAGGGGTTTGTCCTACAAATTAAGTATCTCAATTAATGTATCCTGTATTCTTTTGCCGCAGTCTTTTTCACTGCCATGCTCAAGCAAAATTCCCAGCTGGCCGTAAACAAAGAAGTAGGCTAGGGCATCTATATCCGATATGCTTATTTCACCGGCATCCCGGGCCTTCTCAAGTTCCTTCCTGATATGAGGTACCAGCTTGGCTGCAGTCTTTATCATAAGCTGATCATGCATCTTCTGGCTTCCCTCGCTATGAAAGAGACTATATAACAACTCGTTATCCTTCTCAGGCTCACGGTACTCTTTCAGACTTCCAGAAAATGACCGGATCTTCTCTTTCAAAGTTTTGCCCTTGCTGTCAAATCTCTTCAAGTTAGCTCTCACGATAATATCCGCATACTCTTCAACTGCTGCATCATATATCTCTTCTTTTGATGCATAGTATCTGTAACAAAGTCCCTGAGAGATTCCCAGTTCCCTTGCTATATCGGAAATCGTGGTCTTATCATATCCTTTTCGGGCAAATACCAAAAGAGCTCCCGATAGAATCTCCTGCTTTCTGGTGTCCGGGTCTTTTACGGTTCTCATGTACATCCTTCCTTAATGTGTTTCACTTTCTGCATATTAACACAGAAGTGTCCGAATGTCAATGAATAACATTCATTCATTTTTTGATTGCCGAGTTGACTTTACATTACTGCCGCATCCAGTATTTTCTCTTTGGTAGACATGAATCCCTCCAATACACTAATAAACATTATCCACAGTCCAGCTAATGATTATTAGTTTTGCAACAAAAAACAAGGTCAGCAGAGTTTCGTTCTCCACTGACCTATATACTTCCAATCATTACCTATTTTTATCCACAGCTATTGCATTATCAAGCACTCCCTTTATGAAAGAGCTTGCAAATGCGTCAAGCGTATTATTTTGGCGCTTTTTCTTCTTGTATCCATGCGTATTTAAGTAATCCGCCACACCATTGACACCCATATTGGTATGAATATACTTGTCAAAAATAATACGAATGATTTCAGCCTCATCTTCTGAAATTATAAGTTCCCCATTAATAAGTGTATATCCGTAGGGAGCAAAGCCACCATTCCAACGACCTTCGAATAACCTGCATCGGAAAATTCTTTTACAACTTCCATATCCTGATACTCGGCATATTTAATAAGTTTATCCCTCTGTGCATCTAAACTATAACCATCAACCTGAATTGCGGTAGATACACGGGTATAGATATAACATTTCTGTTGTTTCTTCACTATCACCCCCTCCTAGGTCAGTTGTAATGCACTATTTTGCAACAACTGCTTTATCATAGGTTTGTACTTATCTATTCCAAAATCCTCTACAATACTTGTAATACGACCACCTGCATCTTTTGACGACGCTCCACATAAAAATACGCGTTCATCCTTGGTTCCATAATCAAGAACGATAAATCTGTCATGA
>DFGZ01000311.1 GCA_002371295.1 Oribacterium sp. UBA3737
AACAGAGCAGCAGGCAAGACAGGAAATACTTGAGCTTGTTTCGGAATATGCAAAAAAATATAAGATGCCGGTAAAGCCATACGAGGAGGGTGACCGTATTCCCTATGCCAGCCGTGTATTTGATGATAAAGAGATGGTTAATCTTGTGGACAGTGCCCTTGAGTTCTGGCTCACCGCAGGAAGGTTTACAGACGAATTTGAGAAGAAATTCGGAGAGTACCTTGGAGTAAGATATGTAAGCCTTGTGAATTCCGGTTCAAGTGCAAACCTTCTCGCCTTCAGTACCCTTACAAGCCCTTTTTTAAAGGAGAGACAGATAAAAAGAGGGGATGAGGTCATCACTGTGGCAGCAGGTTTCCCCACAACAGTTAACCCTATCATTCAGTACGGTGCTGTACCTGTATTTGTGGATGTGACATTCCCCACCTGTGATATAGATGTGAGCATGCTGGAAGAGGCATACAGTCCGAAGACAAAGGCTGTTATGATCGCCCATACTCTCGGAAATCCATTTAATTTAAAGGCAGTTAAGGAGTTTTGTGACAGGCATGGGCTCTGGCTCGTAGAGGATAACTGTGATTCACTGGGTACAACCTATGAGATTGACGGAGAAACAAAGCTTACAGGTACCATAGGTGATATAGGAACGTCAAGCTTCTATCCTCCTCATCACATGACCATGGGAGAGGGCGGAGCCTGCTACACCAACAATCCGCTTCTTCACCGAATCATGAGAAGCTTCAGAGACTGGGGCCGTGACTGCTGGTGCGCACCTGGAAAGGACAATACATGCGGCCATCGCTTTGACGGTCAGTACGGAGAGCTTCCAAAGGGATATGACCATAAGTATGTATATTCACATTTCGGTTACAACCTTAAGGCTACAGATATGCAGGCTGCGGTGGGTGTTGCACAGCTTGAGAAGTTCCCATCTTTTGTGGAAAGAAGAAAGCACAATTTTAACTTCCTTAAGGAGCTTCTGATTAAGGGTGGTGCAGATGAGAAGCTCATACTTCCCGAAGCAGAGCCCGGTTCAGATCCAAGCTGGTTCGGTTTCCTTATGACCTGTAAGGAAGGTGTGGACAGAGAGCATGTTGTCAGATATGTGGAGGACCACGGTGTTCAGACCAGAATGCTCTTTGCCGGAAACCTCATCAAGCACCCATGCTTCGATGAGATGCGAAAGACCGGTGAAGGCTATAGGGTTGTAGGTGATCTTAAAAATACAGACAGGATCATGAGAGACACTTTCTGGGTGGGACTTTATCCGGGAATGACCGATGAGAAGCTTAGCTACATGGCTAAAGTTCTGATAGAGGCATTGAAATAATGAACGATACTTTGGAAAAAACTGAGTGGGATTTTGATCTCGGAAAGATACATCAGGCTAATCTTGAAATACTGAAAGCAATACGGGATATATGTGAGAGACACAATATCACCTATCTTATTGATTCGGGTACACTCCTTGGGGCTGTGCGCCATAAGGGGTTCATTCCCTGGGATGATGACGTTGATCTCTGCTTCAGACGGGAGGAATTTGAGAAGTTCAAGGCTGTAGCGAACCTTGAGCTTCCCAAGGGGATGGAGCTGGTACTCCCTTACGAGTACAGAAACGGTGAATCCTTTTACGATTTCGTTCCGAGGGTGGTCTATCTTAATTCGAGGAGACATTCTGAAGACGATGAGGACATGGAGTTTTACGAAGGTAAGCTGAATCATCTCTGGGTGGATCTTTTTATCATAGACAGGCTTCCTTCCCATAAGACTGAGGCAAGGCTCATGAAGCTTAAGCAGCAGATATTTTTCGGAATGGGTATGGCTCACAGGAGAAAGCTGGACTGGTCTAAATATAAGGGATTGCAGAAGCTGGAGGTCATGGTGCTTGTGGGACTCGGAAAGCTTGTTTCCATGAAGACCATATTCAGGTGGCAGGATCTGAGCGCAAGAAAGTATACCGATCTCTATAATAAACGGGAACTGAAGGCAGAAGGACAGTCCTTCTTTTCAAATTACCAGCCGGATTTCCAATACTGTACTGTAGAGGATTCCTGGGAGGAGCCCATACATTTTGAGTTCGAAGGAGAGAAGTTCACTGGACCGAAGGAGTGGGATAAGGTATTAAAGATGCTTTATGGTGACTATATGAAGCTGCCTCCGGTGGAAAAACGTCAACCATCCCATAGCGGACGTGAGCTTGAGATATTGGAAAATACGGACTTGGTTTAAAGCTGTGATATTTACAGGAGAATAAAAAAACAGGAGATGTCATGAAACTGCTGAGCATCGTCGTTTCAGCCTACAATGAAGAGGCAGGACTTTTTGAGTTTTACAGAGTAACAAGAGAATATGCAAAGTACCTGAAGGAAAAGAACTGGGATTATGAGTTCATCTTTGTAAATGACGGGTCAAAGGACGGTACAGGTGAAATACTTACTGAACTGTCAGAAAAAGATCCCGAGCATGTGAAGTTCATAAGCTTTTCCAGAAATTTCGGTCACGAAGCAGCCATGATAGCAGGACTTGATTACGCGGAAGGTGACGGAATGGTATTTATGGATGCGGATCTTCAGCATCCTCCTGAGAATCTTGAAAAGATTGTGGATGCCTTTGATTCCGGATTTAAGGTTGTCTCCATGGTGCGTACCAGAAATGAAACTGCGGGTATCATAAAAAAGATCACCAGCGGTGGATTTTACTGGTTCATAAATAAGGTATCTGATGTATACCTTGAGCCGAATGCCTCTGACTTTTTTGCCATAACCCGGTCTGTGCAGGATATTCTGAAAAAGAACTACCGTGAAAAGGTGAGATTCCTCCGTGGCTACGTGCAGAATGTCGGTTTCAGGAAAACAACCATAGAGTATGAGGCGGCACCGAGAATTGCAGGTAGCAGCCACTACTCCATAAAGAAGCTTTTTACCTTTGCCATGAATACCATCATGTGTTTTTCCAATGTTCCCTTAAAGCTTGGCATCTTTGCAGGATTTTTCAGCGGATTCCTGGGAATGGTTCTTCTTATATATACACTCTGCACCCATGACGGAGCTCCGTCCGGTTATGCTACCATAGTGGTACTGCTGTGCTTTATGTTTGCTGTATTGTTCATAGTAGTAGGTATCATCGGAGAATATATTGCCGTGCTCTTTGAGGAGCTGAAGGACAGGCCGCTGTATATAATCGAAGATATGAAGAATTTTAAAAAAGAATAGCAGCTTATGCTGATTTCTGAATCAGGCATAGTTTTTTTAAAGGATGAGGTGTTTATCTCATCCTTTTTGTTACTTTTAATATGTTTATTTGAAATAATGAGTGCTTGACTGATAAATATGTATAAAATTTCTATGGTCGGAATGATATGAAAGGATTTTCAAGATTCAAAGAAGAATAATCTATTCTATCCGCAGGATGGTACGGATATAATTTACCCAAGAAACACGGGAGAGCCCGTAAACAAAAGTAAATCTAGGAGGATTGAATTATTATGAAGAAAGCACTTAGCATTCTCACAGTTTCAGCAATGGCAGTATCAATGCTTGCAGGTTGCGGATCATCTAACACAGCAGCTACAACAGCAGCAGCTACAGAGGCTGCAGCAACAGAGGCTGCAAAGACAGAGACAACAGCAGCTGCAGAGGCAGCAACAGCAGCGGCTGCAGAAGCAGGAACAACAGACCTTGCAGACAAGAAGGTTGGCGTTTGTATCTATCAGTTCTCAGATAACTTTATGACACTCTTCAGAACAGAGCTTCAGTCATACCTTGAGTCACTTGGCTTCAAGCCTGAGAACATCTCAATCGTTGACGGTGCTAACGATCAGGCAACTCAGACAAACCAGATCCAGAACTTCATCACATCAGGTGTAGACGTACTTATCATCAATCCTGTTAACTCTTCATCAGCAGCTACAATCACAGATATGGTTACAGCAGCTAACATTCCTCTCGTATACATCAACAGAGAGCCTGATGAGCAGGAGCAGAAGAGATGGGCAGATGATAACATGAACGTAACATACGTTGGATGTGACGCTCGTCAGTCAGGTACAATGCAGGGTGAGATTGTTAAGGATCTTGAGAACAAGGGTGATATCAACGGTGATGGTAAGGTTTCTTACATCATGATCGAGGGAGATCCTGAGAACGTAGATGCTCAGTACAGAACAGAGTTCTCTGTAAAGGCTCTTACAGAAGCAGGCATCGAGGTTGAGTGTCTTGATGATCAGGTTGGTAACTGGGATCAGGCACAGGCTCAGTCACTTGTTGCTAATGCACTTGCTCAGCACGGTAAGGACATCGAAGTAGTATTCTGTAACAACGACGCTATGGCACTTGGAGCTCTTCAGGCTATCGAGGCTGCAGGCGAGACAGTTGGAACAGATGTATACCTTCTTGGTGTAGATGCTCTTCAGGAGGCTTGCGAGAACGTTAAGTCAGGAAAGCAGACAGGTACAGTATTTAACGATCACATTGCTCAGTCACACAATGCTGCTGATGCTGCTGTTAAGTATGTAAAGGGCGAGAATAACGATCACAAGATTTCTTGCGACTATGTAAAGGTAACAACAGATAACGTTGATGATATCCTTGCTTCACTTGGCTGATAAGCAGAATTGAAGTAACTGAATTAATTAGGAACATTAGACAGGAGTGCGGGTGCGAAAACGCACCTGTGCTCCTGCTTTATGAAAAAGTAGAGTTAACTGGAGGACAAAATGGCGGAATATAAACTGGAACTTAGAGGAGTATCTAAGTCATTCCCAGGTGTTAAAGCGCTGGATAAAGTCAATCTTGCTGTTCGTCCAGGTACAGTTCTCGCACTCATGGGAGAAAACGGTGCCGGAAAGTCAACACTTATGAAGTGCCTTTTTGGTATCTATCACATGGATGAAGGAGAAATATATCTGGATGGTGAGAAAGTTGAAATCGCTAACCCTGATGAAGCAGCAAAGAAGGGAGTAGCGATGGTACACCAGGAGCTTCAGCCTATCCCGGCAAGAAGTATCGGTGAAAATATGTATCTGGGTCGTTTCCCGGTTAAAAAATACGGACCGATACAGATGATAGACCATGCTACCATGTTTGCTGAAACAGAGAGGTGGTTAAAGGAGCTGGGACTTGAGTACAATCCGAAAGCACTTCTCGGTACCCTGTCTATAGGACAGATGCAGCTGGTAGAAATCGCCAAAGCGGTTTCGCGTGAGGCAAAGGTAATCATTTTTGATGAGCCTACATCTTCACTTTCAGATAATGAAGTAGATTTCCTTTTTAAGGTAATGAATCAGCTTCGTGATCGTGGGGTTTCCATGATCTATATTTCTCACAAGATGGATGAGATCAAGAGAATAGCTGATGATATTCAGGTAATGCGTGACGGTACTTATGTGGGAACATGGCCGGCAGCAGAGCTTACAACAGATCAGATCATCGCCAAGATGGTAGGACGTGAGCTCACTCAGATCTATCCTGAGCATAATCATGAGATCGGTGAAGTAATACTTGAAGCAGAAAATGTAAGTTCAATTCATGAAAAGTCCTTCCAGAACTGTTCCTTTAATATCCGCAAAGGAGAGATCCTTGGATTTGGAGGACTTGTCGGAGCACAGAGAACAGAGCTTATGGAAGGTATCTTCGGAATAAGACATCTTTCCCAGGGAACCATAAAGATACATGGTAAGGAAGTTAAGATACAGAAACCAAAGGATGCTATGGATGCCGGTATCGGTATGATAACAGAGGATCGTAGAGGAAACGGTATCTTCGGATGTCTTTCAATCAAGGATAATGTAGGTATCTCCATCTACAACAAGCACCTGAAGGGTGGATTTGTACTCGATCATCCGACTATAAATAAGATCGTTGATGATAGCATCAAACAGCTTTCTATCAAAACACCAAGCATGAACCAGCACATCGAAAATCTTTCCGGTGGTAATCAGCAGAAGGTAATAGTTTCCAGATGGCTGGCAAATGATCCTGACATCCTTATCATGGATGAACCTACAAGAGGTATCGATGTAGGAGCGAAGCACGAGATATATGAGATTATGGAAGATCTTGCAAAACAAGGTAAGGCCATCATAATGATTTCTTCTGAAATGCCAGAGCTTCTCGGTATGGCGGATCGAGTTTATGTAATGTGTAATGGTAAGATCACTGGTCAGATAGATCAGCAGGAGGACATGACTCAGGAGAAGGTCATGACTTTTGCAACCAAGTTCTGATTTAGTATTTGAGATTAAGGGGAAAGTAAAATGCAGAAGACACAAAAACAGAAAATCACGGATTTTCTTATCAATAACGGTGTTATCATCGTAATGTTCATACTCGTTATTTATACGGGATTAACTACCAAGAATTTCTTGACACCAAACAATTTCCTGAACCTTCTTGCTAACATGTCATACAGACTTGTTATAGCTCTCGGTATTTCAGGTGCGGTTATCACCGGCGGTTGTGATCTTTCCGGTGGACGTATGGTAGGTTTTGGCGCATGTATAGCAGGTACTCTTCTTCAGAAGCAGGAGTATGGCGGACGTTTCTTCCAGGAAGGCTTCTTTGCAAGCATAACACCGCTTAATCCCTTCCTTGTACTTATCATAGCGATGCTTATCTGCGGATGCTTTGGTGCAATCACTGGCTGGTTTATAGCATTCCTTCATGTTCCACCATTTATTTCAACACTTGCAATGATGGAGATTATTTATGGTCTTGGCCTTATTTATACAGGTGCAACACCTCTTGGAGGATATGTAACTGAGTACACAGGTTTCTCAACAGGCAGATTCTTAGGTCTCAGCTGGCTTATCTGGATGGCTATAGCTATGGCTGGAATCACCTGGTTCATCTACAACATGACTCGTCATGGCAAGTATATGTATGCTATCGGTGGTAACCCACAGGCAGCAGAGGTTGCCGGTGTACCTGTTAAGCTTACAATGGTACTCATCTATGCAAAGGCATCAGCATTCTTTGCAATGGCAGGTTTCATGCTCGGAGCAAAGGCAGGTGGTGCATCTATCAATACCGGTCTTTCATATGAGATGGAAGGTATCGCAGCCTGCGCCCTCGGTGGTGTATCTGTAACAGGTGGACGTGGTAAGGTTTCATCAGCAATCATCGGTGTAGCCGTACTTGAGCTTCTGAAGGTTGCTCTTCAGTTCCTCGGAGTAGATGCGAACTCTCAGTACATCGCCATCGGTATCGTAATTTTCGTTGCTATCTCACTGGATATCAGAAAGTATGTTCAGAAGAAGTAATTGAGGGATGTAAATCCATGGATTATAATGAGGTCTGTGACTTTTGCCACAGACCTTTTTTGTTTTAGAGAGGTATTTTTATATGGTTATACTTACAGAAAACCGGATTGAATTAACGCAGTTCTTATCAGCCCATGCCATGCAGTTATTTATGGGGGCAATATTTATATACTATGCTGTGAAGCTTCTGGTTTTTAAGGATGTGGATGCAGTAAGACCGAAGGAATGGGGAAAGCTTAAGGAAGAGAATGTGGAGCCCTATGCGAAAGAGATGGGCATACTGATACTCTGCTTTGCTGCCTGTGTTTTTGTTATGGAAGTAGTTTCACAGTATGACGGACTTATGGGGATGCTGTTCCTTCTTTTATCTATAGCTGTTGTGTTCTTCAGATTTAAAAAGATAGAGGAAAAGTACGGGAACAAAAATCGTACCGGTATGTGATCAGGATATACAGATATATAAAAATGTATTAGATATATAAAGAGACAGAAAGATAAAGTGAGGCAGGTAGTGAATAACGGCGAAACCAAGAATTATTCAGTTATGCTGGTGGATGATGAGGAGACCGTAGTACAGGTCATCATCGATAAAATAGATTGGGAAAGTCTGGGCTTTGCGGTTCAGGGATATGCGCATAACGGTCTGGAAGCGCTGGAAATGGCAGAGGAGAATCAGCCTGATGTGGTGATGACGGATATCAAGATGCCATATATGGACGGACTCCAGCTGGCGAGAAGACTGAAGGAGCAGTATCCTACTATAAAGATCATTATATTCTCCGGTTTTGATGAGTTTGAATATGCAAAGGAAGCCATAAGACTTGAAGCGGAGGAGTATATTCTGAAGCCCATAGATTCCACAGAACTCAGTGAAGTCTTCAAAAGGATAAAGACCTCTCTTGATAAGGAATTCAATGAAAAGCAGAACATAAACATGCTGAAGAAGTACTATCAGGAAAGTCTTCCCATATTACAGGAGAATTTTTATACAGCTCTTATCGAGGGACGTGCGGATGAAGAGACATTGGCAAGAGATATGATGGACTATCAGGTCAGTCTCAATGGACCCTTTTATGATGTGGTGATACTTCATAACAGTACATCTCTTGCGCCGGAGGGAATCAATCCCCTGCTCATAACCATGTCTGTCCGGAAGCTGTGGGAGGAGCATATCAGTAAGAAATGGGATGCGAGATTCTTTTCTTACCTTGGCAATGTCATTATTCTGGTGCAGATGGAGTCTGAAGACGAAGTCAGATCCCTTACGGATGAATGTCAGGTCCTCTGCAGGCTCAGTAAACATATATCAAAGGCTACAATAACCGCAGGAGTGGGTAAGCCGGTATCAAATATAAGGAATCTTCCCAAGGCCTATTCCGGAGCCAGAGAAGCCATATCTTACAGAGTCATCTACGGAAGAGGCCAGGCCATAAATATTGCAGAGATAGTTCCGGAGGATAGCAAAACAGAGGAAAATCTGAAGTCTGACAGCACCGATGAAAAGCTTTACTCTGTTTTCAAGGCCATAAAGATGGATACGGAGGAGAAGCTGGATACGGAAATAGACAGCTTTATAGCAAATGAAGCCCCTGTGAACCCCACGATACAGGACTATAAGTTCTTTGTTATGGATCTGGTTACAGAGATATACAGATTTATGAAGGGGAACCACGTAGAGCCCTCAGATATATTTGAAAAGGATGGGGATCCATACGACAGGGTACAGCATATGGATATCAAGGAACTCACAAAGTGGCTGAAGGAGACTACTCATAACATAAGAGAGACTCTGAGGACAAATCGTACTGACACCACCAAGAGCTTTGTGTCCAAGGCAATCGATTATGTGAGAGAGAATTATGGGAACAAGGACCTGACGGTTGAAAGCATCTGTTCCTACCTGGTCATAAGTTCGGCGTATTTCTCCACTGTATTTAAAAAGGAGACCGGTAAGACCTTTATAAATTATCTTACAGACATTCGTATGGAAAAGGCAGTCCGCATGCTTCTTGAGGACAATGAGAAGACCTATGTTATAGCAGAGGCAGTGGGCTACAGCGATCCAAATTACTTCAGTTATGTTTTCAAAAAGAAATTCGGAGTTTCACCTTCAAGATATAAGATGCAGCAAAATGGATGATAATGTTTCCCTTAGACAAAATGAACTGAACACAGGCGCACCGAAGAACGAAAAAGAAGCAGGTGAAAGAGAAAGACTGGTGAAGACAAGCCTCGATAGGACAAAGAATATCTTTTACAAGTATATGCCCCATGATATACAGGGTACCATACTTATGACCTTCACCATCGTCTCCTTTACCCTGCTCATGATCCTTGGTATAGTGCTTTACACTCTTTTTGCCCGGCGTATGAGCACAAGCTCTATAGAGACAACGGAGCTGCTTATGAAACAGTCGGCGGTAAATCTTGAGGATTATCTTCTCAGTATGAGGCGTATTTCCGATGCCATGTACTATGATGTCATCAAGAATATGGATATAGCCGAGGGTTCTGTGGATAATGAGATGAATCTCATTTATGAGGCTCATAAGGATAATCTGGTGAGCTTTTCTCTTTTCTCAAATGACGGAAGGCTCGTATCCGCCACTCCCATAGCCACTGTAAAGGAAGATCTGGATGTGACAGCTCAGACATGGTTCACTTCGGCCCTTGAAAAGATGGAAAATCTCCATTTCTCAACTCCCCATGTTGAGAATCTGTTTCTGGACCCGGCATTCAGGTACAGCTGGGTTGTATCACTCAGCCGTGCGGTTGAGCTCACCGAAGGCAGTAATCCCACCATGGGAGTACTGCTGGTAGATATGAACTATTCGACCATCAAGCAGATGATGGAGAGGATCAATAATGACAGCACCGGACAGTATGTTTATCTTACTGACTCAAGCGGCAACATAATCTACCATCCCAGACAGATGCAGCTGAACTATAATCTCATCAGGGAAAACAACATTAATGAAGCCCACTATTCAGACGGTATTCACGAAGAGGTGTTCCAGGGAGAACACAGACAGGTAATTGTTGACAGTATTTCCTATACAGGATGGAAGCTTATAGCCGTACTTCCGGAAAGTGCCTACAGCCTGGACATAAGTAATATGCGTTTTCTTGTCATACTTCTTCTTGCCTGTGCTCTTCTCATCATGATCTTCATAAATCGTATCATATCAAGCAGGATCTCCCGTCCGCTTAATCTGCTTAACAAGTCCATCAGAAATATGGAAGAGGGTGATATGTATCCTGAGGATATTTATGTGGGAGGAACCCAGGAGGTAGAACATCTGGGCAGGACCATGAGACATTCCATTGAGCGTATAAACCAGCTGATGGATGACATAGTCATCAAGCAGGAGGAGAAGAGAAAGTCTGAAATGGACGCTCTTCAGTCACAGATAAATCCCCATTTCCTTTATAACACCCTGGATTCCATAGTATGGATGATAGAAGGCGGACATAACAAGGATGCCGTATTCATGGTGACCCAGCTTGCCAGTCTTTTCCGTATCAGTTTAAGCAGAGGAAAGAATATCATTTCTCTTGAGCAGGAGATACGTCATGCCGAGAACTACATGAATATACAGAAGGTAAGATACAAGAATGTATTTAATGTGGTTTTTGACATAGATGAGAAGATAAAGAACTACTCCACCATCAAACTGATAATCCAGCCTATCCTTGAGAATGCGATCTATTACGGTGTTGGTGATATGGATCCGGATGACGGAGGAGAGATCAGAATATGCGCAAAATACGTGCCCAGATTAACTGATTTTCTTACCGTGGTGGATGATGAAGGCAAAGAAAAGGGAAGTAAGGACTTAGGCGGAAATCATAATATTTCCGAAGGAGACATTTACATAGATGTCATAGATAACGGATACGGTATGCCTCCGGAGGTGTGTGAGAATCTGCTGAAAGAGGATTACGAACCTAAGAACAGTAATTTAAAGCACGGTTCAGGAGTCGGACTTGTAAATGTCAACAATCGTATCAGACTGAGATTCGGGGAACAGTACGGACTTAAGGCGGAATCAGAGCCGGATGAAGGAACCAGAATAACCATTCATATCCCTGCGATTCCTTTCAACGAAGAGAATCAGAAGATACTGGAGAGCGGACATTACAGATCCTTGAGAAAAAAAGGGAGTAACGGTGATAAAGCATGAATGATGATCATGAGATAATGCTGCCTTTGATCACAGGCATATTCATAGTTATCTTATTTTGTGTGGTAATGCTTATAAAAGGCACAAATACAGAGGCGTATAAGGTTTCCGTCATAGTGAGCAATTCTTCATCGGACAGATGGGTGCCCTTTAAAGCAGGACTGGAGCAGGCTGCCAATGATAACAGTATAATACTTGACTATGTCTATACGGATTACATTGATAATATCTACACAGAAAACTCCATAATCAACGAAGAGATAAGTCAGGGGGCAAACGGGATCATAGCGGATTTTTGTCTCAGCGAGGGTGCCGAGGATGTAGTGGAATCCATAAGTGCCAGAGTTCCCATAATGCTGGTGGAAACCAATGTCAATGCCGGAGCGGATATAAGAGGAAACCATGCAACGGTGATGCCTGATAATTATGCTATAGGAAGAGCCATAGGAAATGAGGTAGTTATAGATTATGGTGAAGGGCTTAAGGGAAAAAAGATAGGGATAGTTGCGGGCAACCAGAATCAGTATGCCATGCAGCAAAGGCTTAAGGGATTCATGGATGCAACGGAGAAAATGGGTCCTGAAATAGTCTGGAGCATTTCCGAGAGCCGTTATACCGAGGATGATCTTATAAAGGCCAGTGAAAGAAATACCGCAGATATAGTTGTGGGGTTGGATAACAACAGTCTGGAGCTGGCGGTTGACTATTTTGTGGATAAAAAAGGCGGGTATGTGCGATTATACGGTTCAGGCTGCAGTAAGAAGCTCATATATCACATAGATGCAGGGGAACTGGATTCCATGATAGTACCTGATGATTTCAGTATGGGATATCAGAGCATGTCGGATCTTGCCATCAAGCTTCAGAACCGTACATCAGCTCTTATGGACAGAGAGGTAGGCTTCAGCGTGGTAAACAGGGAGAATCTTTTTGTAGGAGATAATCAGCAGATTTTGTTCCCTATTGTTCAGTGACAGGATGGAAATGTATGAAGAAGACTGTTCTTGGTTTAATAATTATCGGAATTGCAGCAGCAGGTGCGGCATGCGGAGCGAAGGATGTCTCAGAGCCGGAGAACGGCAGGGAGATTAAAATAGGGGTATCGGTTTACGATCAGTATGATACCTTTATTGCCTCCATACTTGATGATCTTAATGAAGATGTCCTTAAGGCAAGGTCCGAGACAGGACGCGGCATAGTCCTTGAAACTTATAATTCGGCCCAGAGTCAGACTACCCAGGATGATCAGGTGGAAGAGATGATAAAGGACGGCTGTGATGTCATTTGTGTAAACTTAGTGGATAGAACGGCCCCCTCCAATATCATAGAAGCCGCCAGAAATGCAGATGTTCCCATCGTTTTTTTTAACAGGGAGCTTGTGGACGAAGATATGCACAGATGGGACAAGCTCTATTATGTGGGAGCCGATGCCTTTCTGTCAGGTATCATGCAGGGAGAGCTGGCGGTTGATGTCATAAAAGAAAAGAATGTGGATAGGAACAAGGATGGAGAGATACAGTATGTGATGCTGGAAGGAGAAGCAGGACATCAGGATGCCATTGTACGTTCAGAGAACTGTGTGAAAAGAATGCTGGAGCTGGGCGTTAAGCTTGATAAGCTGGGCTATGCAATAGCCAACTGGAACAGAGCCCAGGCCGCCACTCAGATGGAAAAGATGATAAAGAATTATGGCTCTGAGATAGAATTTGTCTTTGCCAATAACGATGACATGGCACTTGGGGCAATTGATGCCTATACGGCATCGGGAATGAACCGTAACAAATGGCCATGTATAATCGGAATAGACGGCACAGCGCCGGGACTTGCCGCTGTGAAGGACGGAACCATGGAAGCAACGGTATATAACGATGCAAAGGGGCAGGCAGATGCGATCTTTCAGCTTGCCTACAGATTATCCTGCGGAGAGAGTCTGTCGGGATTTCCGCTTCAGGGAGACAAGTACATACGTCTTCCCTATCAGAAGATCACTCCGGAAAACGTGGATGAATTCAGCTGAATAATGTGTATGATAAAAGCCGGTCAGATTCTGACCGGCTTTTATCTGCCATCTGATCTGAGAAAAAGGTATGTTTTTACGATTCATGAAGGATCGAATTCATTCCAGTATGAATCCCCGTTTTCGATCATGCTTATATATTTTTTCTTGAGAACAGCCCTGAAAGGTTCACAGTATGACTCGAGACCGAATTTCCCCGGGATGTTATAACTCATATCTATCATGTCCGAAGCTATTTTCATGGCAAGATTCTTATCACTGAGCCTTATGATGCCAAAGATGGTGGAATCGTAGGTTTTGTCCTCTATGCAGCTTTTGATCCAGTAGCCGGCAAAATCCTCCCATTCGGCGATCAGAATGTCATCCAGAGGAAAGTCAAGTATGCAGAGGTCCTTAAGATATCCCGTGACTTCCTTTTTTATACGGTTCTTGTTCAGAAAATTGATTCCCATGCGCCCTGTTATAAGAAGGTTCATCCACGCGGCAATGAAATTATCCTTTCGTGTGCCCTTTATGGTGGTTTCCGGATAACGTTTTAGAAGTATCTCAAGACGTCTTTCGTTTTGGGACAGATCTTGTTCGTTATCCCGGCTTTCAGATAAAAGCTTTTTTAAGATTCTTTCTCTTTCATTTATGTCCGTTATCTCATAATAATGTAAAGGCCAGTTCTCTTCATAATCGATATGCTGTTTATCTTCACTGCGTAGAAGCATAATGAAACCTCCGAAAGGTAAAGGTAATATAGTTGTTTTTTAATATGATAAAAACAACACTAATTCTATCATAAGGAACCGGAAAAATATAAAGCAAATGTAGAAAGCGGCTTGACAGGAACATACAGCAATGTTATCATGTTCAAAATTTGAGAGGAGAAAGAAAAAATGAACAAGAAAATCCTTGTAAATGAAGATAGAATTGACTGGATGATAACATTGGTCCCTTTTCTTCTTATAGTGTCTTTGTGTGTACTGTTTTTTGTCTTTCCCGATGATTCCAATGTGGTACTTAACAGTATAAGAAACTTTCTCGGAGACAGCTTTGGCGTTTATTATCTCCTCATAGGACTGGGAACAGCCATAGCCTCCATTTACATTTCATGTTCAAAGTACGGAAGCATCGTCCTTGGAGATCAGGATGAAAAGCCGAAGTACAGCTTTTTCGCCTGGGGCTCGATGATGTTTACCTGCGGACTTGCAGCAGATATCCTGTTTTATTCCCTGTGTGAATGGATACTTTACTGGGAAGATCCCCATACGGCTGAAATGGGAGACCTTATGGACTGGTCATCTACCTTTACCCTGTTCCATTGGGGACCCATACCCTGGGGCTTTTATCTGGTACTGGCGGTGGCATTCGGCTTCATGCTCCATGTAAGGAAACGTAAGCGCCAGAAGTATTCGGAGGCCTGCAGACCTCTTCTCGGAAAGTATACGGACCGTCTGCCGGGTAAACTCATAGACCTTCTTGCAGTGTTTGCCCTTCTTGCGGGAACAGCAACCACCTTTTCTGTTGCCACACCCCTCCTCAGTCAGGCCATAAAATCTCTTATAGGTGTTGATATTTCAGACAGGGCCATAACTATTGCTATACTTGTGATTACCTGTGTGATCTATACATATTCCGTTATGAAGGGGATGATAGGAGTTTCCATACTTGCCAATGTCTGCACCTATCTTTTCTACGGACTGCTCCTGTACGTGCTTTTCTTCGGAGGTCAGTGTAAATTCATAATAGAGTGCGGATTATCCGCAATGGGAAGACTTGCCCAGAATTTCATAGGACTTTCCACCTATACTGATCCCACGAGATCCACAGGCTTCGCCCAGAACTGGACAATATTCTATTGGGCATACTGGATGGTATGGTGTGTTGCAGCTCCTTTCTTCATCGGAAGCATTTCAAGAGGACGCACAGTAAGGCAGACTATCCTCGGCGGATACGTTTTCGGAATGGGAAGCACCTTCGTGAGCTTTATAGTTCTCGGAAACTACGGACTCGGCCTTCATATGTCCGGAAAGTTCGACGTGGTGGCCTTTTACGAGAAGACAGGAGATCTCTATGTGACCATAATTGAGATCATAAATCAGCTTCCACTTGCACCTATTGTAATGGTGGCACTTATCATAGCCATGATAGCCTTTTATGCCACATCCTTCGATTCCATAACACTTGTGGCTGCCCAGTACAGCTATAAGGATCTGAAGGAGGATGAAGAACCCAGAGGATCAGTCAAGGCCTTCTGGTCGGTGCTTCTGATACTTCTTCCGGTGGCGCTGGTATTTTCCGACAGCTCCATGTCCAATATACAGTCAGTGAGCATAATAGCAGCTTTCCCTATCGGTCTTGTGATAATGCTTATAACGGCAGCCTTTGTAAAGGATGCACGTATGTTCCTCATGGAAATTGAACAGGAGGAGACAGATAAGGTAATGGTCATCAATGCCCATAAGCTTAAAGATGTAAAGGATGATGAAGATCTCTCCGATGATAAAATAGAGGAAATCATCGAGAATTGGGAATACATGTATGGAGATAGATGATAATTTGTGATAGAATGCTCATGCTGCTTTAAAGCGGCATGAGCATTTTGTATTAAAACAGGAGATAAATATATGC
The DNA here is from genome assembly GCA_002371295.1 of Oribacterium sp. UBA3737. The sequence goes on from DFGZ01000311.1 coordinate 16,076, forward strand.
TTCAGGGCTTTTTTAATTATGATAATCCGGTATGGCGTTTCGTTGGAAGACTCGGGGATATGATAGTCCTCAATATACTCTGGGTACTGTGTTCGCTGCCTGTGTTCACTATAGGAGCATCTACAACCGCGTTATACTATTGTACCCTCAAGATAGTGAGAAATGAGGATTACGGAAACATAAGGATGTTCTTTAAGTCCTTCAGACAGAATTTCAAACAGGCTACGCTTATCTGGATCCCCATGCTGTTAATAGGATGCGTTTTGGTATTTGATTTCTTTTTCTTCGGAAGAGTAATGGCAGATGCAGGAGTGATGAGGATCATCTGTCAGGCTGTCACCCTGGCCATCATGGTACTCTGGACCTTTGAATTCCTTTATGTATGGCCCGTACTCAGCAGATTTGACAATACCATAAAGAATACCCTTACCAATGCGGCCTTCATGTCCATACGTTATCTCGGATCCACACTGGGAATGATCGTAAGTGATGTGATAGTTGTTTTCATAGCCTATGTGTGTCTGTTCTATGTGGGATGGGTCACTGCTTTTCTGTTTTTGATGGGATATCCTCTTCTTGCATGGATCAATTCCACCATGCTTGAGCATATATTTAAAAAGTATATGCCTGAGGAAGACAGGAGAATGGATGAATGATTGTTCACATGGTGTTCATAAATGTTTACAATTTGTTCAAAAGGAAAACATAGTTTGTTCACCGTTGACTTTTATATTATAAGCATGATAACAGAAACGTTATCAATAGTTAATAAGATTTTTTTCATAATACTCGGGCAGGGACCATTGGTCACCTGCCCTCCTCCCTTTTATAGAAAAAATTTTAGCGGCTTTCTCCGGTACAATTGGAGAAAGCCGCTTTTTGATGTGCTAACTGTTTTTATGGTTCAAAGATCTGTATCGATGGGGATAGATGCAAGAGGAGCATCCTGTGAATCCGGGCTGTCTTCCAGATCCATGTTCTTATCCCTCTTGCGATAGTCTCTTGGTGACATCCCGTATGCCTTATGAAAGGCATCTTTAAAATAGTTTGAATCACTGAAACCGTTGTTCAGAGCCACCTCTGTGATGGTGTGGTCGGTGTGAGCCAGTTCTATGGCTGCTTTGTTGAGCCGGACATAGGTGAGGTACTCATGGACGCCTATGCCTGTATCCTCTTTGAATTTTCTTGAAAGATAATTGGGGCTGAAGCCGCTTGCATCTGCTATATCTGACAGTGATATGCGCTGATTATAGTTTCTGTTGATATATGTAGCTGCAAGATTTACCTGACGGTTGGTAGTATGCAATTCATCAATCAGGTTAGTATCTATTCCTGTCGAAAAACGATTTATGATGATTATAAGCTGAATGAGGCAAAGAGAGAGCATGGTGGGACTTATTTTTGTATCATTAAAACGCTGCTCGGCCTCCATATTACGTATAAGCTGTTCAACATGGACCTGATACATGGGGGGGATCTGAAGGATGAGCTCATGCTTGCCATCCTTAAGCATTTCGCCAATGAAATCAATGTTTTTAAAGATGACATCCGGTTCTCTGAATAAAATACTGGTTCGGACAGACTGCTGTCTTGATGTATAATGGATTATATGGGGTGTATTTGGGGGAATGATAATGACGCTTCCCGGAACCAGATTGTATGAATGTGACCTCATAAGGAAGGTACAGCTTCCCTTACTGAGGTAAAAGAGTTCATAATGATTATGAACATGGGGATCCATCATTTTGTATTCTGAACTCCGGCTCTTTGTATCAACAAATATTCTGTTAATGGAATAACCAATGATCGGCATGATAAACCTCGTATGACCCGGTAAAAAAGCTGAAAATCTGCTTAATATCACCGGGTGAAAAAATAAAAGTGGCAATAAATTAAAAATTACTATTAAAGTAATAAATATTCAGTGCTTCTATAGTTTTACAACAAAAAATATATAGAATCAAATGCTAATTTATCATATTGTAATGTAGGACTTCAAAGAGTCTAACTATTCTATACTCTATACTATCAGGATTGAGACCCGATTACCCCTCACTCAAATCGGGCCTCCCGCAATCCTGGAACTTCGAAGAATTAATTCGACATTTTAAGATTTTGTTCATTTCAGCACCTTTCCGGGGTGCTTTTTTTGTGTACATATAAAGGGATATTGTTAAATTTGAATGTATAAAATACTTATAAATTATTAATTATTTTCCGAAAGTAATGATAGGAACCATGGAGTTTTTTAAGCTCTGATGCTGAATTAATCAGTTTTTTTCAGGTGAGTATCAAGGAGCATAGAAAAAGATGAAAAGAGATTTTTTTTGTATAGGTACAGGGGTGATCGTAGCGATCATGCTGACCTCCTGCGGAAAGGTTGAACTTCTCAAAGAACAGGTCACGGAAAAGGTTTTTGGCATAGATATGTCAGAGCTTGGTACTGAGGCAAAGGCAGAAGAGAATACTTCAAAAGGTCAGACGACCATAAAGCTGTTTAACGGAAAAGCCGAGGTTGAAGCTCAGATACAGGAGCTTGCCAGAAAATACAAGGCGGAAACCGGAGTAACTGTAGAAGTTGAATCCGCACAGTCCGGAGCAGATGTACAGGCTACACTGAAGGCTTATTATCTTTCGGATAAGATGCCGGATATTTTTGTCTGCGAGTCTTCAAGCTTTGCCAACTGGGAAGGACTTCTGGAAGATATGAGCGATCAGGCATGGACCAAGGATACAGATGCGGAATATGTTGATCCGACCTATGGTACCCTGGGATTCCCTTATGCAACAGAGGCCATAGGACTCATTTATAATGCGGATATGCTGTCCAGGGCAGGAATAGATGTGGGAGAGCTGACAACTCCCGATGAGGTAAGAAAGGCCTTTGGAGAACTGAATTCGAAAAAGGAGCAGCTGGGACTTACAGCGGTCGTGGGTTATTGTGCAGAGGATAAGAATCTCAGCTGGTCAACGGGAAATCACATATTCGGTAATTATATCGATGCCGGACTGGATAGGGCGGACACCAGATATATAGATATGATTAATAATGAACATACGGTGGATCAGGACAGAATGCTTAAGTTCGCAGGATTTATCGGACTTCTTCAGGAATTCAGTGATCCTGCCCTTCTTCTGAACGGAACCTATGATGATCAGGTTAGAAATTTTGCAGCCGGAAAATATGCCTTTGTGACTCAGGGATCATGGATTGGTGCGGTAATGACAGGAGCGGATGCGGAAGATTATGCCAGGGCAGGGAATTTTGAAGTCGGCATGATGCCTTATGTTTTTGATGAAGGTATAGATACCATCCTGACGAATCCGCCTTCCTGGTGGGCTGTACTTAAGGAAGGTAACGCGGAGGCATCAAAGGCCTTTCTCGAGTGGTGTGCCAAGGATGCCGGTCAGAAGATACTGGTTGAAGATGCGGGTTTCGTAAGCCCATTTACATCATGTAAGTATGTGGCAAAGGATCCCTTTGCACATGTGGTTTCAGCTTACATAGCATCGGGCAAGACCTCCAACTGGCACTGGATGAACATGAAGGAAGGAATCGCTGCCAATGCTCTGGGTCCGGTATTCCACAGGTATGCGTCGGGTGAGATGACTAAGGAGGGCTTTGTTTCTGAAGTAGGCATGGCGATAATGAATTACTATCAGGGCGGAAAGGAGGAGAATAATGGATAATATGGAAGTTGAGAACAGCGGAAGAAAGCTGAAAGTGCGAAAGAATCCATTGTTCTTCTGCACCATCATATTTCAGATCAGTGTCATTAACATAATCATGCTGATAGGCTTCATATTTGTGATGAGGATGCTTATAAACCAGATGCAGCAGCAGACGGTGAACAGCAGATCCATGTCAAAGTATGTTCTGTCACTGAGCACCGAAGAAGCACAGCTTAAATCAGATGTCATGTCTCTTTACGATCAGTCTATAGGATATGTATCCGCTACGGCGACCGAGACACGAGTAGCTCTTCTCCCTGAAATTCAGTCAACGAGAGAGACCATCAACAAGGATATAACAAATCTGAAGGACCATTTTGACGGGGAAAAACAGGCTGATGCCGTAAGTGCGCTTGAGGAGATCGGAAATCAGTATGACCGTCTGAATGTCATTATCGATGAAGCTATAGCGAAAATAGATTCCGGAGACAGGGAAACAGCTTATGAGATCCTTTTTAACCGTGCTGAGATACAGAAGGTGGCTATCTTCCATTCCTGTAAGGTCATAGATACAGCAGTCGCATTAGAAGCGGATAAGAGCAATACAGAGATGCAGAAGATGATGGCAGAGGGTATACAGGCGGCACTAAAGGGTACAGGACTTTTCGTTCTGCTCATCATATTCAATTATCTCCTGAACTACTTCGGAATAGTCAGAAAGATCAAGAAGATCTCAAGAGAGGTTACCGATATCATCGGAAATATCGAAAAACGGGAGGGCGATCTGACAGCGAGGATCTATACGAGAAGTGCTTCCGAGCTTGTATACATCATCAACGGAATCAATCATTTCATAGAGACTCTCCAGGTTATCATGCGGGAGGTCAAGTCCGGAGTTAATGTTCTTAATTCATCAACAGAAACAGTTACCAGAAAGCTTAATTCCTCCAACAGCAATGTACAGAGTACATCCGCAGCCATGGAAGAGCTCAGTGCCAGCATGCAGTCCGTATCTGAAATGGTCAGCTCCATGAACACTCAGGTCATAGATGTCAAGTCATCAACAGACGAGATCAATTCAGAGGCCAGTGACGGCTGCGATACTGCTTCAGGCATTAAGAAGGAAGCTGATGAGATCAAGCAGCATGTCACCGAAAGAAAGCGCAGCATGAATGAAAAGATGAGCGAGTTGAGCGCTGTTCTTGCCAAGTCCCTTGAGGATTCAAAGAAGGTAAAGGAAATCGATAAGCTTACAAAGAACATCCTGGACATTGCAGAACAGACCAATCTTCTGGCTGTCAATGCCTCCATCGAGGCGGCCCGTGCCGGACAGGCAGGAAAGGGCTTCGCGGTAGTTGCTGCCGAAGTAAGCAGTCTGGCTGCGAATTCAAAGCAGACCGCCAACAACATTCAGAAGATCAGTAAGGAAGTTACCAGTGCGGTAGGGGAGCTGGCGGAGAATTCCCAGAAGGTGCTTGAGTTCATAAACACAGATGTTATGGATGACTATGACGCCTTTGTTGAGACCGGCGACAAATATGAGAATACTGCGGATACCATGCATGAGATACTTACATCCTTTAAGGAAAAGGCTGATCATCTGAATTACGTAATGTCCGATATGGCCAATGCAGTGGATTCCATCACAAATTCCGTTTCCGAGAGTTCTCAGGCAATAAAGATGTCTGCAGACAATACCATGGAAATCGTCGGAGAGATGAACGGAATTTCGGAAGCTATGGACAAAAATGTGGAGGTTACAGGAAAGCTCAATGAGGCCACCGATAAATTTATACAAGTATAGTCGCGGATATTTGGATAATTAAGTGAAATCGTTAAAAAATAAGCACAAGATATCTTGATGAAAAGAGATATCTTGTGCTATACTTTTATACGTTGTGAAAACGCTTACATTATCTGGCATTTTATAATGGTGCAAGCGGTAAATCAGATGAGTTCTGCATTGCGTAAGCAGGCAGTTTAAAATGGAGGAAGATATGGATTTAAATTTAAGACCGGCAAACGAATGTGCATTTGAAGCAGCTTCTTTAGGTGAGGTTATGCTCCGCCTTGATCCGGGTGAAGGAAGAATCAGAACAGCAAGATCATTCCGTGCATGGGAAGGCGGCGGAGAGTACAATGTTATCCGCGGACTTCGTAAATGCTTCGGATTAAAGACAGCAGTCATCACAGCTCTTGCTGACAATGAGGTTGGACATCTCGTTGAGGATTTCATGATGCAGGGAGGTGTTGATACATCCCTCGTCAAGTGGATGGATACAGACGGAATCGGCAGGATCTGCAGAAACGGTCTTAACTTTACAGAGAGAGGCTTCGGTATCCGTGGTGCAAAGGGATGCTCAGACAGAGCAAACACAGCTATTTCAAAGGCTAAGCCTGAGGATTTCGACTTCGATTATATCTTCGGTGAGCTTGGTGTTCGCTGGCTCCACACAGGCGGAATTTATGCAGCTCTTTCAGAGCAGGCTTCAGAGACTGTTATCGCAGCTATCAAGACAGCAAAGAAGTACGGAACCATTGTTTCCTATGATCTTAACTACCGTCCTTCCATGTGGTCTGCTATCGGAGGCCAGAAGAAGGCTCAGGAAGTTAACAAGGAGATCGCAAAGTATGTAGACGTTATGATCGGAAATGAGGAAGACTTTACAGCTTGTCTCGGTTTCCAGATCGAAGGACAGGATGAGTCTCTTAAGGAGCTCAATGTTGACGGATATAAGAAGATGATCAATGAGGCAGTTAAGACATATCCTAACTTCAAGGCAGTAGCTACAACTCTCAGAACAGTTCATACAGCTACAGTTAATGACTGGTCAGCTCTTTGCTGGGCAGACGGTGAGATCTACAAGGCTGCAGATTACAAGGGACTTGAGATCATGGATCGTGTCGGCGGCGGAGATTCTTTTGCATCAGGTCTTATCTATGGTCTTATGACTACAGGCGATGCAGAGAAGGCTGTTAACTACGGTGCAGCTCACGGAGCACTTGCCATGACAACACCTGGTGATACAACTATGGCTACTAAGAAGGAAGTAGAAGGTGTTATGGGCGGTGCAGGAGCACGTGTTCAGAGATAATCTGGATTTAAACTCCATATTCATAATGTAAAAAGAAGATGCAGATCGATAGCGGATCTGCATCTTCTTTATTTTTTTGATGGATTTAAACAAGAATCGAGTTTACAAAAGGTACAAGGATAACAGTGAGTATTCCGGCTACACAGATGCTAAGTGAGCTCATGGCGCCTTCTATCTCACCAAGCTCAAGGGCCTTTGCGGTACCTACGGCATGGGCCGAAGTGCCGAGCGCGAGACCTTTTGCAATGGGATGAGTGATATGGAAGAGCTTGAATATGGATTCGGCTATCATATTTCCGAGGATACCGGTAACTATGATACCTGCTACAGTCAGAGTGACTATTCCTCCTGCCTCTTCAGATACTCCCATACCTATGGCTGTGGTTATGGACTTTGGAAGTAAAGTGACGATATGTTCATTGCTCAGACGGAAGAGCTTACCCATTATAAATATACTAAGGAGCGAACAGCAGGTTCCTGCACTTATGGCGGCTATGACTGCCAGAAGATTTTCTTTAAGCAGCCTGAGCTGCTTATACATAGGAATGGCGAGGCAGACTGTTGCGGGAGCGAGAAGGAAATTAAGCATGCCCGCACTTGACTTATAGGTATCGTATGGGATATCCAGAAATACGAGAATGGCAATGCACATTATGGTAGAGACCAGAAGCGGGTTCAGGATCGCCAGTCTGAGTTTGGATTTTATCTTAAGGGCCAGTACAAAAAGAGAGATGCTGAGTATCAGTCCGAAATAATTTGAATTGATGATGGCTTCTTTCATGCTGAGACCTCCTTTCCCGGAACTTTCTTTTCCTTATGCTTAAGTATGGCGGAAGCCACGAGAGCCGTCACTGTCATGACCGCAATTGTGGATATGACTATCATAACGATATAAGGAAGAAGGACCGGCATAAGAATGTCTGTTACGCTCATGATACCTACTGCGGCAGGTATGAACATCATGGTCATGGTATCCAGAAGGAAGTTTCCGGTGGTTTCCACATCCGAAAGCTTCACAAGACCTGTGCACAGTGAAAGTAAGAGAAGACAAAGACCGTAAACACCCGCAGGTACCGGTAAGGGCAGCAGAGCATTGAGTGTTTCACCTATAAAAGTGAATGCAATAATCCACACAATCTCTTTTACATATTTCATGATTTTCACGCTTTCCGAAGAAAATGATATTTTTTTCTCTGTCTTGTATACAAAGAAAAATCAGAAAAAGCATAATCAAATTGATAAGGCAGTGCAAGTGTTATAATGAACAAATATTTAAAAGAATTTTAAGTTGCTGTATACATTAAAAAACTGTGTAATTTATGAATATTTACCACTATAAAATAAAAATCCGGAAAATATTTGTATGCACAATTAGACTTGTGATTTCAGTTAAATCAATTATACTAAAGTTCGGTAATGCACTTCGGACATAAAGTGTCCTTAATTGAATATGGAGGGTAAAGATGGCAGATTTTAAACCTGTTAAGGAAGGTAAAGTACGTGAGATTTATGATCTCGGAGATAAGCTGATTATGGTTGCGACTGATAGAATATCGGCATTCGACGTCATTCTTCACAATCAGATCACCGATAAGGGTCGTGTTCTTACTCAGATGTCCAAGTTCTGGTTCGATCTCACCAAGGATGTTATTCCAAACGATTTAATTTCCGTTGATAACAAAGAAATGCCGGAATTTTTCCAGAAACCTGAATTTGACGGCAGAGCTACACTTTGCAAGAAACTTACTATGATTCCTATTGAGTGTATCGTGCGCGGATACATCACAGGATCAGGATGGGAGAACTATAAGAAGGACGGCACAATCTGCGGATTAAAGCTTCCTGAGGGTCTTGTTGAATGTCAGAAGCTTCCTGAGCCTCTTTACACACCATCTACCAAGGCTGATCTCGGAGATCATGATGAGAACATCAATTTCGAGCAGTCAATCGACGTTCTTGAGAAGGCTTTCCCGGGAAAGGGCAAGGAAATCGCCACAAAGATCAAGGATGCGACACTTGCTGTTTATAAGAAGTGTGCGGATTATGCTCTTTCAAAGGGTATAATTATCGCTGATACCAAGTTTGAGTTCGGTCTTGATGAGAACGGAGAGGTAGTGCTTGCCGATGAAGTGCTTACTCCTGACAGTTCAAGATTCTGGAGACTCGACAAGTACAAAGAGGGTCAGGGTCAGGAGTCCTTTGACAAACAGTTCGTACGTAACTGGTTAAAGGCAAATCCGGATAACAATGCTACCCTTCCTCAGGAGATCGTTGATAAGACTGTTGATCTTTACAAGGAAGCCTATAATATGCTTACAGGCGAAACACTGTAAGATCCCGAAGTGCGATAACAGTATATACGTTTTCTTGGTATTTAAATAAATACAAGAGCCGGTACAAGAGAATACTTGTGCCGGTCTTTTTTTATATGGTAATATTTATGAAAATACGGCTATAACACAATTAAATTTAACACATTTTTTGTATTCATAGACTATTCAGGACATAGGCATTGCCTTTTTGATTGAATTGCTTGTTTTACTATCCCAAGGATTTGGGAAAATTTTTAAAAGGGAGATTTATAGTGGGTCTTTTGAATGAAGATGATTTGAGGGAGCAGGAATCCAGGGAGGAATTTACCGAAGAAGTGGATATTCCCGGACTTGATTATGACGGAAGTCCGAAAGACAGGGAACAGTACAGTGTAAAGTCCAAACTGGTGCAGAAGATGGAGATGCATGTTCGGACTCAGGGAGATGATATCGATGAAGAAGAACACAAGAAGAGAGAGTATTTCAACAAGATCGTAGATGAGGCTGCGGGAGACTCCCAGGTAGAACAGGGAACTCCTGTGAAGGAGGCAGAGGGCTCTATTCTCTATCGTATCTGGTCCAGGGTTAATCAGGAGAGTCCGAAACCAAAGGATCATGTTGAGAAGAAGGTTGAGTACATCGAACTGTTCTATGACCTTATTTTTGTATACAGCCTGAGAACCATAAATGCACTTTTTCATGGTTATGAAGAAACCTTTCCGCCGAAGGAAGCCATAATGACCTTTATTTTTCTTACAGCGGTAGTCATGCAGGTATGGATGTTCACCACCATGTTCTTTAACAGATATGGAAGAAAATCCCTGAGGGATTATATCAGTATTCTGTTAAATATGTATCTGCTCTATTATATGGCCAGCGGATCGAACATACACTGGCTGGATCATTACACACGTTATCATACGGCCTGGGCACTTATTATGGCAAATCTGGCCTACAGGAGCTGGGACAAACTGCGTTTTGCCCCGAGACTTGATGAAATAGATAAGGAGATACTCAGGAACAATATCATGATTCTGAGCTTTGTGTTCGCAATCATTGCCATCTCCATACCTATTCACTATTTTACGGGGATAGTTATCTCACCGGTAGCCCTTATAGTCGGGTATGTGGGAAAACTGAAGGAGCATTCCGCCTATGCCCAGAGACCCTGCGATTTCCCTCACTTTGCCGAGAGAAATCTTCTGCTGGTTATACTTACCTTCGGTGAGATGATCATCGGAATAGGCGGCTACTTTACCAGTGAAACTCATATTCTGTTCAATGTAATGTCCTTCCTTGTGGTCATCGGCATGTTCCTGAGCTACGGCTTCTTCTATGACAATGTCCTGGATCACCACAAAAAGACCTCGGGTCTGGGATTTCTGGTCATCCATGTAATCATGATTCTGGCCATAAACTCCACGACCATAGCATTGGAACTCCTTGCGAGACCGCTGGTGCCTATTTTCCCGAAGACCATGTGGATGGTCATAACCATGTTCATTTATTACGTCTGCCTCCTTATGACAGAGAAATACGGCAAGGAACATAGTAAGCTGGGATATAAGTCCATGGGAAAGATCCTGATGCTTATGGTGGGATACACGCTGCTTATGCTCTTCGCAGGACATAATCAGCTTCTCGGTGCCATCATCACCGTAGTATTTGTATATCTTATTTTCTTCATGTTCCTGCAGAGACATAACGTACATCTTAAGGAGATGAAGGTGGGCGGCTATATCGAGTAAAGAACCGAATACTGCTATACTCCCGGAACCTCTGGATCCGGGAGTTTTTTTCGCCATAAGGCTGTATTATCATAAACCAGTTGAGTAGGATAAACGGAAATGCTAATATATCTTCGTACATTTGTTTGAGATATATTTGGACCGGTGTTCAAAGAGGTAAGAAAATATATGAAGATTATTCACTGTGCAGATATTCATCTGGATAGTAGGTTAAATACAAATTTAGACGAAAAGAAGGCAGAAGAGCGAAGACAGGAGCTTCTCGGCACCTGGCTAAGGCTCCTTGAATATGCAAAAAGCCACCTGGTTTCAGCGGTGCTCATTTCCGGAGATATGTTTGATACTCAGGCGGTAAGTACCACCACTGCCAATGCTGTCCTCGGAAGTATCAGGAGCTGTCCGGAAATTGCCTTTTTTTATTTGAAGGGAAATCACGATGCGGATTCATTTCTTAACAGAGCAGAGCTCCTGCCGGAAAACCTGTACACCTTCAACGATTCATGGCGTATGTACAGATTGTCAGGAAACATAGTGATATCCGGCAGAGAACTAAGCAGCAGCTTCGGCGGTGCCAGACTTCCGGAAGACTGGGCAGCCAGGACCCTGAATCTTCGTGAGGAGGATTTTAATATCGTGATGCTCCATGGGCAGGTGGTGTCCGACCACGGTACACTTTCCGATGAAGAAGAGATACATCTTGGAGATTATTCCGGGAGAGGCATCGATTATATGGCCCTTGGACATGTTCATAAATATATGGGCGGGCAGCTGGACGGCCGGGGTATATGGTGCTATCCGGGCTGTCTTGAGGGAAGAGGCTTCGACGAGTGTTCAAAGCACGGCTTCATAGTACTTGATATAGATGAAGAGTCCCATAGTCTAAAGAGACAGCTCATAGATATAAGCAGGAGGCACATGTGGACCATACCTGTGGATGTAACAGGACTTGAAAGCTCCATGGAGATGGTCATGAGGGCAAGGGCTGAGCTTGATATACTCAGTGGAACCCCGTCATCCAGGGAGGAGATAAAGAACATCACAAGCGATGTTGTCAGGGAAATAGTGGACAGCGCAGGAGGCAGACGTCTTCATGCGGACGATATGGTGAAGCTCATCCTGACGGGAGAGCTGGAACTTGAAACGGAAAAAAACCTTAGCTTTATCAGCGCTCAGCTGAGCCCTATGTTTTACAGCCTGAAGCTTGAAGATAAGACCGGAAGAAGGATCGATTACCGGAATTATGAAAATGACAGATCACTTAAGGGTGAGTTCATACGTTCCGTAAGAGATGACGGACAGCTCGATGAGGAAAGCAGAGCGGAAGTCATCGAGGCAGGTATACGGCTTTTGATGGGAGAAAGTATCTGATCAGGTTGCTTCGGGTTAGCATGGGTTAGTGATGGAATATTGGAAGTAAGAATTAAAGATGAGATTAATTAGTGCAAGAATAGAAAACTTTGGGAAATTGCATGATATAAGCATAGATTTCAGTGAAGGGCTCAATGTCTTTCTTCGTGAGAACGGATACGGCAAGTCAACATTGGCCGCTTTTATCAGGGTGATGTTCTATGGACTTTCGGGAGAAAGGAAAGCCCAGGACACTGAGAATGACCGAAAGAAGTACAGACCCTGGCAGGGCGGTACCTTCGGAGGAGAGCTTGTATTTGCAGTGGGAGACGGTTCTGTTAAATATCGTATAGTCCGTGTATTCGGGGAGAAAAAGTCTCAGGATATTTTCAGACTCTATGATGCGGACAGCAATCTGGAAACGGACCTTTACACTGAGAATATAGGGGAAGAGCTTCTGAAGATAGATGAAAGATCCTTCAGAAGGACGGTATTCATCGGGCAGCAGGAGCTGGAGACGGGAGTCACCTCTCAGATCAATGCAAGGATCGGCAATGTATCGGAAGACAGGGACGATATGAACCGTTACGAATCCGTCATAGAGAATCTGAAGGACGAGATAAACTCTCTTTCTCCAAACAGGAGGACCGGAGACATTTTCAAAAAGCGAATGGAGCTTGAGATCATTCATTCTGAGCTTACAGATAAACCGACTCTGGAGAAGGAGTTTACGGGCTGTGCGGAAAAGCTCCACAGTGCCGGTGATGAGCTGAGGAGACTGTCCAGGACTATGGAGGGGCTGAATTCCCGTATACTTGAGCTATCCGGATATCAGGACCTTATAAAGGAAAAGATGAGTTATGACAGTCTCAATCAGGAGATATTAAACTCGGAAAGAAGGCTTCTGGAGGCTCAGAAAAGGCACTTCGGACCGGCCTTTGAAGAGATGCCGGCGGAAAAAAGGACCGGAGAGATAAACAGGAGCTTAAGAGAACTGGATGAGCGTTTCAGATGCGGTATACCTGATGAAAAAACATTGTACGGAATTGAAAAGCGTATAGCCAGGGTACAGTTCCTAAGAGAAAAACTCAGCCTTATGGAGAAGAATTCCCGGACAGGGATGGGAGTGACGATTTTTCCCTGTATTCTGGCAGCCATACTTCTCATTTCAGGGGTATATCTTATCGTGTCAGGTACACATGGCTTTCTGGGAGCGGTTATTTCCGCAATAGGAGCCGCTGCTGCCATAATCATGACGATTTCGGCTGCTGTCGGGAGAGGCGGAGCATCCAGGAGGAAAAGAAATATAAAGGGGTGGGATGAGGTTTCTCATGAAATAGAAAGTCTATGCGGGGAGATAGGGGGCTTTTTCGGCAAGTACTATCCACGTTATGATTTTTCTGATGTATATAATCTTGATTTTGAACCCTTCAGGGGCTTCGGTAACGATATCCTGAGATACAGCAGACTCTGCGATATCAGGGATATTGCCGGGGAGCTTGCCTTGAAAAGAAAAGAGAAGCTTCAGTTTGAAAGCACTCACGATATGGACAGGATTCTGAATCTGGAATATCCCAAAGAAGGGGAGGGTTCATTCCTGTCATTGAGCCAGAGACTTAATGAGGAAACTCATAAGTACAATGAAATGAAGGATACTATACACGGGCTGAAATCACGGATGAAGACCGTGGAGGATAAGCTTCAGTATGTATATGAAAAAGAGCGGCAGTATGAAAGTGGTCTCCGGGAGCTGCATGACATGGAAAAGAAGTATCATCTTCTGGTACAGGTAAGAGACCACCTGGAAAAGGCACATAACAGCTTTACCGTAGCATATCTGTCTCCGCTTATGAAAGCCTTTGAAAAGTATTACCGGATTTTTATCAGCACCTCCGGCCTTGATGAAGTGCCTTACCGTATGGATGCCTTTTTCAATGTTAGCCTTTTAGCTGAAGGACAGTCCCACAACACCGGGCTTTTGTCTCAGGGTTATAGAAATATGGTGGAACTTGCCAGGCGTATGGCCTTTGTTGATGCTATGTATGAAGCGGAGAAACCCTTTATCATCCTGGATGATCCTTTTGTGAACCTGGATGAGGACAAGCTGGACGGAGCCATGAAGTTTCTTGATGAAGCATCCAAAACATATCAGCTGATATACTTTACCTGCCATGAGAGCAGAAAATAAAGGTGGTGAAGTGATACGGCCATGAAGAGATCATCCTTTTAGAAGGAAGGATGATTCAAAAAGAAAAAGAGTTGAATCAACCATTACGGCTGAATCAACTCTTTTTTTATATCGTTATCGATTACTTCTTCTTAAGATTTGTTCTGGATTCGGAAGATTCACCCTCCAGATTCTGTGAAACTGTGAGCTCCTGATTGTCGATGTGCTCCTTCATCAGGGTCTTGGCACGGATGATATCCCTGATTCTGATAGCCTCCAGGATGTTCTCGTGCTCGTTTATGAGGGTCCCGCGCTGAGCCTCATCCTTTATATATTCAAGGCGGTATCTGTACATCTGCTCACGAAGGTTGTTTATCATCTGAATCAGCTTATCGTTTCTTGTGGCCTTGTAGATGATATCATGATATGCCTCATCGGCCTCGGCAATTTCCATCTCGGTTCCGTTGTTCTCAACCACCTTCTTGAAATGGTCCTCGGCATCTGTGAGCTCCTTTAACTCCTCTTCGTTAATACGCTGGCAGGCAAGATCGGTGGCAAGCTCTTCAAGGGCACCTCTGACCTCGAGAACGTCCTGAAGACTCTTGTGAGAGATCTTGGCAACCTCGGCACCGCGTCTTGGTATCATGATAACGAGACCTTCCAGCTCCAGCTTTCTGATAGCTTCTCTTATAGGTGTACGTGAAACGCCGAGTTTTTCAGCCAGCTGTATCTCCATGAGACGCTCGCCGGGTTTTAATTCACCCTTGAGAATGGCCTGTCTGAGAGTATTGAAAACCAGATCTCTCAAAGGAAGATATTCGTTCATATTTACTGTGAATTCGCTCATCAAATTATTGTCCTCCGTTGTCAGTATTTAAATCAGCGCCATGGCTCTGTCAGGTACACCTGCTTTGCCAGATGCTTGTTCGTGCCGAATCTTAATGATTCATAACACTTTTTCGCCTTCGTTACATCATCAAAAATGCCGAAAACAGTTGGTCCGGAACCCGACATGATAGAATTAACGGCTCCGAGTTTCTTCATCACCGATTTGATATCTTCAATTTCGGGATAATGCTTACATGTTACATTCTCCAGAATATTGCCCATATTCTCAGCGATTTCCCTGATGCTGTGCTGCTTCAGAGCATCAATGACCGAATCTACATCTGGGTGACTGGATGCCGGAAGATCGTTGACATGCAGATTCTGGTATACGAACTTTGTGGAAACGGATATCCCGGGCTTTGCCAGAACAATGGGGCATGGCGGAAGCTTAGGAAGAGGAGTGAGTATCTCGCCTATTCCTTCAGAAAGGGCAGTGCCTCTCATAAGACAGAAAGGAATGTCCGCCCCAAGCTTTACGCCTCTCTTTTTCAATTCTTCAACAGAAAGCTTCAGATCGAACAGTTTATTCATACCGTACAGGACAGAGGCTGCATCCGTGGACCCTCCGGCCATACCGGCTGAAACAGGAATCACTTTTTTTAGCTGCATGGATACGCCTTCTTTTATATCAAACTCATCCATGAGGAGCTTTGCGGCTCTGTACATCAGATTATTCTCGTTTACAGGAAGAAAGGAAAGGTTAGTACGAAGGCGGATACCCGGTTCTTTTGTCTTCTGTATATCTATATTGTCATGAAGCTTTACGGTCTGCATGATCATCCTGACATC
>DFGZ01000305.1 GCA_002371295.1 Oribacterium sp. UBA3737
TTTTTGATTGTTGAGCACACACTATTTAATTATTCCGGATCAGTTATCCCAATCATCTTCGGCGTATTGGGTCTTAGCTACATACATAAATGGGTTGATAAGATAATTCCTACAGCAGCGAAGACTGTTGTTGTCCCAACTCTCACTTTGTTTATTTCCGGACTTTTTACTTTACTGCTTGTAGGTCCGGTGGGTATCTATTGTGGCAAAGGAATCGCTTGGATCATAGGTTCTCTTTTTGAAATATCTCCTACGTTGGCAGGAATTGTCATGGGTGCGATACGACCAGCATCAATTCTTGTAGGTATGCATCACGCAATGACTCCTATCGCATTAGAAAATTTTGCTACTCTTGGATACGATCAGCTTATGCCGATGATGTTTATAGCAAACCTTTCTATTGTTGGAGCTGCAGTTGCTTGTTATTTCAAGGCAGAAACTCCTGAGGAGAAACAGATAGTTGGATCCTCTGTTCTTTCAGGTATCCTTGGAATCACAGAGCCTGCACTTTTCGGTGTACTGACCAAGTACAAGAAAGGCTTTATTGCTGCAACTGTTGCAAGCATTATCGGAAGCGCGTTTATTGGAACTTTTGGAGTAAGACTGTTTGGATATATCACATCCAGCATCTTCAGTATTCCTGCTTATATTGGTCCCTGGTTTGTATATGCAGCTATTGGTTGGATCATGACCTTAGTTATATCATTTTCATTATCTTATGTCCTTGTCGTAAAGATAGACAAGTCAAATGCTAAATCTGATTCAAAAAATAAAGTGGCCTAATATTTTAGCTCTTCTTTTTATATAGAACAGTTAAAAAAATCACTGCTAGCGTGACAATGTCCGAATCAATCAGCCAAACACACCCCCCGGCAATTATCATCTTGCCGGGGGGTAAATGCCTTACAGACTTAGGTATCTTTTACCTGTTATCAGCTTACAACTTCCATGTCATCAGACACAAATCATGTGCCTTCTTTTGAATTTACTTTTATTCACTTTACTTTAAATGAGATAATATCTGCTTCCAGCATTTCATTATTCAATTCATTGAGAACAGAATCATCCTTAACTTCTCCATTTTTATCCGAATCAACATCCCGGAGTTCTGAGCGGAGGTAATAGCTTACTTTTCCATCCGAATCAAACTTCTCTCCGGCCTCCAGATCAAGCGTGAGGACATCTTCCTTTAATATGTATCTTTTTACATAATGGTGTCCGCTGGCATAGATGTAATCTCCTGATGCGGTGAGCGGATTAGCCGTGCCTCCGGATCTGACATAACCGCCATCTTTTATAGAATTATCTTTATCAATCCAGAATACCTCCGCTATCGTAGCAGCTCTGGTACCTTCATCATCACCTTTAAATGTTTCCGGCGTCACAAGCAGCACTTCTGTATCACCAATCTTAATCTCAGCATATCCCATATCAGTTGCGAGCTTATCAATTACCTGATCAAAATTCTCACAATCATTAATATCGATAGCAATCGACTCCGAATAAACCGTTTCTCCCTCAGGTACATTCGCCCCCGGCTGAGTAGACGGATCATAGATTGCTTCTGCAACTGCCTGAAGATCAAATCCTTCAAGATCTTTTGCGGTTGTACTGAGTGAATAGGACGCACCATATTCAATATCATACCATGTGCACACATCAGCAGATTCTGCATCTCCGATGTATCTCTGATATTTAGCAGACATGGTTCCGTCACCCCAATTTGCAAGTGTGATATCTTCAGTAGTACTCCAATCATAGTACATGCCGGAAATGTCTTCTGCATTATCACCTGTGACCTGCTCTCTTGCGGTAAAACTCATACCATCAAGATCAAATGTCATCTGTACCAAAGGTCCCGGTATAGCCGTATCATCCTTTCCGGTTTTACAGATACTCCACTTGACATTTTCTGCTCCATCAGGTGCTTTGAAAAGTTTTGAAACAGTCTCAAATGCCTCTTCGTATGTAACGTCCCGCCATGGGTTTGAGAGACCGACTGGAGTATCAGCTTCCGTTGTCTCAACAACTTCCTGATTTTTCTTGGTTTCATCTGAAACAGCAGATTCTGCCTGTGTAGTTGCTTCAGGTATCGAAATATCATTATTACTTCCACATGCGGAAAGAGAAACAGTCACAGCTGCTGCAATCAAGATCAAATTTTTCTTTTTCATAATATCCCCCTATTGTGTAAGACTCCATCCATTATCACCATGATAGATCATAAGCTTAGTCATTCCGCCGTCCACGCAAATGTTTTCTCCGGTGATAAAGCCTGCTTTTTACTTGAAGGTAAAATAATCGATATTCATAAGGTAGCTTGTACTGTCACTCTTAAACACGATATACAGATCATTTACTCCCGTTGGTTTTTTTGAAAGATCAAAAGTCACATCGTAAAAATCATCCCAAGCTTTTGTTTGTTCTTTTTTAGAAGATCTATAACTTCCTATCAAGGTGCCATCAGCATCTCCAAGGTGAAGTTCCATAACGTAATTTAGTTTATTGGGCTTTGAGGTATGCATGGTAAATTGATCAGCGCCATCTTTAAAATCCAAATCAGCGTAGCAGGCATAAGAATCGTTTTTTATATATCCAAGTGCCTTTGCATTTCCGTCGATGGCTTCTTTACAGTTACTACTTTTCTCTTTATCCAGATCCTCGCCCTCAATTGTAGAGAATGCAGGTCTTATTTGGGATGAATTTTTCCTGTTGCCGGTTTTTCCTTTACCGGCATCCTGACTGTCAAACCAGAAATAATCTATATCCAAAAGATAACCGGAGTTGTCACTCTTGAAAACCAAATAAAGATCATGTACACCTTCAGGAGATTCATATAGAGGAACTGCCACATCTATGAAATCATTCCATGATCCGGTCGTTTCGGTTTTAGGAGAATTATATTCTCCAATCAGGGTGCCCTTAGGGCTGTCAAGACGAATTTCCATAGTATAGGCTAAAACATTCGGCTTTGAGGTACTCATATAAAATGTGTTTACATTATCTCCAAAATTTATGCCTGCGTAGCCGCCATAATCTCCGTTCTGGATATAACCAAGATTTCCTCCTTCTCCTTCGGAAGCAGCTATTACACCTTTGCTTAAATTCTCATCAAAATGCTCACCCTGAATACAGTCGCCGGTTTTTACGCTTGTTTCTTCTGTTATATCTATACTGCCTGGTCTTTTGGTATTATCTTTTTTATCTGATGTATTTTTAGTACCAGATGTTTTAAAGCCTGACAAAAAATCAAACTCATTTGTTTTTTTTGCAAATACTTCACTTTCCGAGCCTGGCATCACCGTACATACCATAGCTGTGCAAAGGAAAGCTGCAAGCAGCTTTTTTGTTATTTTCATTCTTCTTTCCCCTTTTAATGCATTGTTTACAATTGTTTCCCTACCCTATCAGGGGTTCTTTTAACAAAGCCGGAGGTTAAACGCCTCCGGCTTTGTTATTTATAAACTTACTGTTCTTTTTTGCTTTCATGTATCTCAGATTTTAAATAACGGGCAGCCACAGCCATTTCAGTTTTTCTTTGGTTTTGGTGTTTTTTCTGTTTTGGAATAAAGGAACATATCCAGAGCTTTTCCCTTTCTGTATGAAGAATCTATCATATACCGTGAAGCCGCCTTGTTCTGATGAACATTACTCATTGCAGACTTCAGAATGGATACATAAACAAATCCTATTATGACAGACACCACAAATGCAATGAGAGCACCTTTGGCCGTGATTCCGGATGCCCCAAGGAAAAGCATTCCCAGCATGATAATAACAAACGGGATTAAAGTTCCGAGACAAAGGTACTTACTGTAAAGTCCCTTATCAATAGGTAATTCTCCTACCATTTTTCCGCTCTGGCCGTTGATGCCGAAGGTGTAGGAATTACCTTCAAATTTGGTTGTCATCATCCATACAGGGAACATTGCATATTCAGCTTTGGCGTCTGACAGGTTGATGATCTCGTTCTTTTCCGTCACTGAATCATACCCGCTGATCTGGGACCGCATCTTTTCTCTGAAGGTATTCATGACACGTTCATTTGCTCTGGGCTGTGCATCCTTTTCCTCTACGTCATACCTGTCTGCAAGATATCCGCTGAAATATGCGGCATCATACTTCACAGCCTTAGACATGTCATAAGGCTCCAGTGACTCCATGACTGTATCATCCATCTTTGTAGAAGCATCCACCGGAATCTTTTCGAAATTCATTTCTCCGCTTCTCTTCACGCGATAAAAGTCATTTTTTTCATACGTGAAATTTGCATCTTCTCTTCTGCTTTTCTTAACAGCTTCATAAGTCACAGACCCATCAGCCTTGCAGCTGTAAAGCCAGAACGGAACATACAGTCCTGTAATGGAATCAATTCGGTTATTGGCTGTAAATGACTTGGGAAGAAGCTTTTTACCTTTAACAAACTCCTTTAACTTTGCCTTTGCGCTTTCCTTATCCACTTTAAAAGGCAGAACATAGTCAGGTTCATATAATCCCGAAAAAGACTCAGGAATTATCGCCTGATTACCACAATACGGACATTCGGTGGCTGCGGTTTTCTCATCGGCAACCATCTCTGCAGTACAGGAAGGACACCGATAACCCTGTACTTTACCATCCTCATCAGTGATCAGAAGCTTCTCTTTTGTTGTCCATACCATGCTGGAGGATGCCGCATCCTCCGCCTCGGCTTCCTGAGCTGCTTTAGCCTGTTCCACCGTAAAACTGACTCCACAGAACTCACATGTCATCTGTTCCGTAGACCCATTGTAAGTAAGTTTCGCTCCGCAACACGGACACTTAAAATTTAATACATCTGCCATAATCCCCTCCCTGCAGACAGTACATAGGTTTGAAATACCAAAATATAATGATGATCCGGCGCCGCCCGGCAGCACATTGCACACGAATTTGTGCGGTGACGCTATAGGTTGAGCGGCAAATACTTTTGGCACTCACGTCATTTTATATATAGTTCCTTATGCTTCCTCTTATTATCATACAGCATCTTATCCGCATCTTCCATATAAGTCGGGAGCTTCTTCATGGTTTCCGAATCAACAGTGAATTTCCGATAACCGATGGAAATATTCAGTTTGTAGGTTTTCCCGCTATTTAGATTAAAATCCTTCAGCATCTTCTCCACTCTTGAAATCATCTCATCAGGTTCGGAGAATTCAGTTCCATCAGGAATACAGCAGCCTAAAAATTCATCTCCGCCCAGTCTGCCCACAAAACCGTTTTCAAAAGCTTTATCAAGTATATCAGCTGCGCTTTTTATGATGAAATCTCCTTCATCATGACCGTAAGTATCATTTATCTGCTTTAACCCATCCAAATCCATATAAAAAATAGCAGCCCTTCGTTCTGTTTCACTTCCGTTCAGTACACCATTTATGTGCTGTTCAATATTGTTCAAAAACCCTCTCCGGTTAAATATACCGGTAAGTTCATCACATTCTGATTCTCTGGACAATCTGAGATTATTCCGGTTGAGTACCGCAATAAGTTCCTGCTCATTGCGAATCAGCTTGAGATGCTGCATTCCCACAGATATCTGATGATAGACCTTGACAATTTCCGAAGACTCCATCATGTTCGGTCCGATAACAAGAACGCCTATTATATCACGCCCGGTAAGCAGCGCGCCAACCGTGTAATTAGGTTCATCCATCAGAATAGTCTGCTGAGACGATTCATGTGCCAAAAAGGTTTTTACCGTCTCAAAAAGCTTATACGGCTTCGGTTTATGATATACTGTCACTTTTCCATCTGATATTGACGCCTTAAGGAGCAGTGTATCTTCTAAATGAAGTGAAGAATGATTGATATACTCGATTGGCTGAAGAAAACTCAGAATTGCAGCATCCTTCACTCCCAGACGAAGGAGATCCTCAAGCATAGCCTTAACAGCATTATCCGGATCCATAGAATACATCAGGGCATCCATTGTGATTCTTGTAATATAATACTGACGTTTCTGTCTGTTCCAGTTATTCAGTCTGTACTGTTCCTCAATGTTTTTTCCTATGATTCTCTGGAAATAAGCCTGTTCCCCGTAGAGCCAGATTTTTTTATCTCCCTCCGAACGTGATGCCGCAATCTCGTAACAATCCATCACTATATCACAGAATCTTATAAGAGAAAAAAACTTGATGTAATCATATCGGAAGATATCTATAAGATCCTCCTGATCAACAATGTGCCTGTGTCCCTGGTTTTTATCGTCATAATAAGTATCAAATGCCTTATCTACAAACCTTTGAAACCTTGGAAGACACTCTTTCTTTACCTGCATGGGAGCAGTAACTGACACATCTTCCATCATTTGTTTTGCTAACTCTTCATAATTAAAAGGTCTCTGTGACAATAAACCGATAATTTTAGACTCCTTTTTAGTGCTTGTTTCGCCACAGGAGATTCTGTGAATAAACTCGCTTTCAAAAGCAAATATCTCCTGAGGTTTCCCTTCACAGAGACGAACCGCTTCATATCCTGCTGCATATGCCATATCATAAACAGACAGACGCACTGTCGAAAGAGGCGGAGTCATCATAGAAGCTCCATCGATATCATCAAAACCTGTCACGGCTATATCTTTTCCCGGAGTAAGTCCGTGATGCTTCATAACCCTGTAGACGGTTTCCGCAATATGGTCGGAAGCGCATGCTATAGCTTCTGCATCGGGATTACGGGATAACATCTCCTCAACAACATCATCACATTCTCCGGAAAAATTACCTCTTGCGAACATCCTGTCTTCTACCTTTATGCCATGCTTCTCCATCTCATCAAAATATACAGATTCTCTTTCTCTGGCACCGAAGCTGGTTGAAGGTCCGCTTATGAAGCATATCTTTCTGTAACCATGTTTCTCCAGAAGATGCTTCATCAGCTGACGCATTCCGGGTTTATTATCCTTTTTTATACACCTGAATCCCTCATAATATTCTTCTATCAGAATTGTTTTTTTCGGATCCAGAAGTTCAATATAATGTCTCATGAAATATTGAGAAGATTTACTGTTAAAAGCATTGGCTACGCCGATCGGAAGTATGTAAGCATCAAAATCCATATGGGCTGCCAGCTGAAATGCAACCTGAAAATAATTGTGTGACCACTCCAGGAAATCATTGGACGGGAGCAGATCCATGATGTTTATAAGATTGTGTCCTTGCTCCTCAACCGCTTTTTTGACACCATTCTGGATTCCGCTAGGGTATCCCACACTCTTGTGTGCGACAAGATAAGCGATGTTAAATCTTTTGTTCATTTCTTTATGTTCCTATCAACCATAAACCTTTTTCAAATGTATCTTTCATGTCACAAGAGATTTTCTTTCTGTTTTTTTAAATCATGTTTATTTTCATACATTCTCTTATCAGCGATTTCAAAAACTTCTGACACTGACTCTTCATTGGAGAATTTGGCCATCCCACAGGCGATAACTATACCGCCTTTAGAAAGTGCTTCTTCGTTGTTCCTTGAAATGATTCCAATCAGATACTCACTCCGGTTGTAGTCTTCATCCTGGGAGATAACGACAAACTCATCTCCACCTATTCTGTAAACAGGACTTCGTTTAAAGGTCTTGCAGATTATCTCACAGGCGGAACGGATACATCTGTCTCCGGCTTCATGTCCCTGAGTATCATTGATGAATTTCAGATCATTTACATCAAAAACTATAATTGCAAACTCCGGCTGACGATGCTCCTTGATCCTCATATTCATAAGATCTTCTCTCACCTTATAGGCATTCCTGTTTTTAATGCCTGTCAAGGCATCGATTTCAGCCATATTCTGAACAAGATCCAGCTTTTCGATGTACTCACGCTTTATACGCATGGCATCAGTCACATCCTGACATAGTCCAAGAAGACATTCTCTTCCTGTATCGTCAGTGAATTTAAGCTTTGTAGTCTGAAACTGCCGTGGATTTCCGGCAGCATCAAGTACATCTTCATAGAAGATGTACGGCGTATTCATGGCAAGTGCTTTCTTATCATCTTCAACAAAATGCTTTGCTGTTTTCTGATCGAATATCTCAAAATCCGTTAGACCCACTACATCATCAGGTGTATCTTTATGAGCATAATCGGCAAAGGCCTGATTGCATGCCAGATATTTTCTGGTATCCACATCTTTTGAAAATGTCATGGCAGGCATATTGGTCAAAAGATCAGATACGGATTTTTTTAGTTCTGCTATCTTTCTGCTTACGTCAGCTTCTTTTCTGAGACGTTCATTCTCCTTCTTTAGCTTTTCATATTCGTCAGATATTTTATTCAGCTCTCTGTTCTGTTCTTCATCTGAGAATCCTCTGATCCTGTCAGCAGATGAAAGTACAGCTCTCATATTTTCTCTTGCACTTATTCCTTCACCGGAATAAACACCTAGATCCCTGTACCATACGAAGGCAAGACGTGTACCGTCCTGCTTGTAGATATGATTTCCATATGAATGAATAATCCGGTATTCATCATTCTTTCCGGTTCTGTAAATAACATCATAGCTTCCGCCATCTGTAGCGAATCTGTAAGCAGCTTCACCTACAACCTTAATATCATCAGGATGAGTATAACGGTACATATCGTTATCCATCAGGTCATAGATTTCCTCTTTAGTCATGCCCGAAAAGCCAAACAGCTCGAGAAAACCGTTTGACAGAATCAGGGTAACTACCTTTTTATTTATAAACTGATATATAGCAAATGGAATGGTACTTTGTTCCATAAACCTTATTTCTTCATCACTGTATCTATACTTTTCCAAGCGGAAACCTCCTGTTCCTAGCTGATCAAAGCCTTTAACTTTGATCTGTTCCCGTTGCCTTAGCACCAATATGCATATAGCATAACATCGACAAAAATCATGTTATATATAACGATTTGAGTGTCAAAAGTCGTTATAGGCTTATGACACTCACATCATACGCCAAAGAGAACACTAACAAAAAAACAGACTCTCCTTTTCGGAAAGTCTGTTTTTCTGATGAAATCAATTCCTGAAACAGTACTTTAGGGATAGCAGAATTAATGATGCAAATCTGTTTACCTTAGATTTTCAGTGATCCGCTGCAGATAAGCTTTCCTGACTTTCTGTCAAAGAGCAGGATATCTTTTCCGGTAATGTTGATCTTTTCTTCCTGACCTATCTGATAGATCACACCGCCGAAGATAACACCGGTAAGGAGGTAGTCCCCGACTCTTAGCTTGAGAGTGGATTCCATACCTGTAGGCATGGCACCGTAAATAGTAGTGTCAATGCTTCCCTGATCCTCTATGTCGATGGCCTCAGGTCTTATACCGATAACATAATCCTCATCAGTGATGACAGGCTCATCCAGCAGGCTGTCGTCCTCTTCATTGACCTTCTGGATATGGTACTTGAAGACTTCATCCTTGTTGGTCTTTTCCACAGCACCCTTCCGGCTTAATCTCTGGCGCTCAAACTCAAGCTTTTTCTGTTCTTCATCGTCACGTTTTTTACGCCATTCAACGATATCCATCTTGTCATTGGGAATAAAGCTTCCCTTTATGCCGTCAAGTATGGTCACAGAAAAGCTTCCGTCACTCTGCTGAGTTCCCTTGGCATCAATGAAATTCATGGAAGGATTTCCGACGAAATCAGCTACGAAGAGATTGGACGGTCTGTTATAAACTTCAAGGGGAGCTGCATACTGCTGAAGCACACCATTGTTAACAAGACATATCTTTGTTGCCAGAGTCATGGCCTCCATCTGGTCATGGGTTACATATACAAAGGTACTGCCGGTCTCCACATGAAGTCTCTGAAGCTCATATCTCATTTCAAGTCGAAGTTTTGCATCAAGGTTTGACAAAGGCTCATCCATGAAGAGAACCTGGGGCTGAGGCGCAAGGGTTCTTGCGATGGCTACTCTCTGCTGCTGACCACCGGAAAGCTCTGCCGGATATCTGTCCATGAACATGCCTATCTTAACGATCCTTGAACAAGCTCTGACTCTTGAGTCTATCTCTTCCTTTGTAAGCTTTCTCTTCTCCGTAAGAACCTTGCCGTCCCTGGTCACCTCGCACTTTTCGTTAAGGGCCTTACCTTCATTTGCATATTTATTCTTTATGGTTTCCAGCTTTTTCTCGTATTCGGCCAGCTTACTCCTGGCAGAAACATTGGGATCAGCCGCCTCATGGATCTTCATCTCAAAAAGTTCTTTTGCTGAAAAGATGGATAATCCGAAATTATCGATGAGCTTGATACAGGCCTTTTTCTCGTCAAGCTTGCGATTCTTATCGAAACACTCCTCAACTACTTCTTTTATCTTGTTTCCGTTCTGAAGAGCTCTTATGATGTCTGCAGTCTGCTTTGCTTCCACATCAAAAACCGGAAGCTCTTCGTTGATGTTTTTAAGTCCGAAGGAAATATTCTCATAAACAGTCATGTTGGGCCAGAGTGCATAGTTCTGGAAGAGGAATCCTACCTTACGCTTATTTGGCGGAACATTGATTCCGGCATTTGAATCAAATACAACTGTGTCTCCGATTTTAATTCTTCCTTCAGTAGGTGTCTCAAGACCTGCGATCATTCTGAGAATCGTAGTTTTACCACATCCTGAAGGTCCAAGTAAAGTTATGAAGGAATTGTTCGGAATATTGAGACTTACATTATCTACACCGAAAAACTTTCCCCATCTTTTTGTGACATTTTCCAAAATAATCTCAGGCATGATTATTTACCTCCAATTCCACTGTCCAGGCTCGCTCCTGTCAGCTTATTTACAAGTGTATTAAATATTAAGATAGTGACGATCAAAATCAGGTTGATGGCACTTGAGAATGCATAAAGTCCCATTTCGTCGAAGTAATCAAGGGTCGTTGAAAGGATAAAGCCCTGAGTACAAAGAAGAAGGAACAGTGAGAGCTCACGAAGACAGGTCATGAAGGGAAGAAGGTATCCGCTGATTATGGATGACTTCTGGATAGGAATGATGATCCTGAGCATTCTCTTGATCCATGGTGTATTCTGAATGATCGCTGCCTCTTCCAGCTCGTTACTGATCTGAAGCATGGAATTCAGTGAACTTCTGGATGCAAAGGGGATATACTTTACGACACCCGCAATGATCAAAAGTGTGTAAGTATTGAACAAGTTGATGTGCTCGTTTGAGAACAGAATGAAGAATGCTGCGCCAACTGCAATTGACGGCATAAGATATGGCAGGAATGCTACATTGTTCACATAGTTAGCCCACTTGTTTCTTCTGTTCTTCGCTACCGCATATCCGATAAGTGTTCCTATGGTTCCTGCGATAAGTGCGCATACAACCGCAAGGAAAAGTGTTCCGAAGAAGGCATGCCAGATGGTGTTGTTGTAAAGAATTCCGGACTGTCCGTACATACCGTTCTCGGTAATGTTTTCATTGGTCACCCACCATTTTGTTGTGAGATGAGCAAAGTTTCCAGTGTAAAGGAAGCTGTAGTCTCCTGGGTTCGGAAGGAATGTTTCCAGAGCGAACAGCAAAATAGGCCAGATACTTGTAAAGAAAGTAATGATGATAAAGATGATTCCTACTATATACTTTCCGGCATTTCCTATGGAAAGCTTTGTGAGCTGTCCTGACTTACCCGTTACAGTGGTGTAGTTCTTTCTGCTCTTAAGGCTCATCTGGTTCATGCCGAGAATCAGTACACCGAATACCATCATGATGATGGCAAGGATACTGGCCTCTCCTGTGTAGGTACTGTTCATGGAGATGTACTTTGTGGAAAGAGTCGTAAGATTCAGATAGTGCGGAACCGGGTAACTTCCCATGGCGCTTCCGAATACCAGAAGTATGGTCGAAAGGATCGCCGGCTTGATCATAGGAAGTGTGACCTTAAACATTATCTTCCACTTAGGTGTATCGAGTATAGTTGCCGCCTCCTCAAGGTTCGCATCCATGTTCTTGAAGATACCGCCTATGAGGATGTAAGCAAAGGGTGCATAGTGCAGTCCCAGTACCATGGCACTTGGAAATGCTCCCTGACACCACCAGCTCGGAAAATAGATATTGAATATAGCTGCAAGAAGTCCGTCTGCCGTTCCTGTTACCTTATTGCTGTAGAACATGTGCTGCCATACAACGGCCAGTGTCCACTGGGGCATGATATACGGGAAAATGAAGATGGAGCTTAGATATTTCTTGAATTTCATGTTCGTTCTGGTTACCAGGAATGCGAACAAACCGCCAAATAAGATGGAAATCACACAAGTGAGAACCGACAGGATGATTGTGTTTAAGAGAGGTGTCCAGAGATTTGCCTTTGCAAGTCTGCTGGTAAATAAGTCTGTGTAATTTACGATCGTATATCCGTCTACCCTGCCGGTCAGATGCTGGTCGATGGTACCCGGATGTATCTGGAATGTATCTTTTACTATCGCCACAATGGGGGCAACAGTACTGAATGTCAAAACTATGCCAAATAAGAGCAATATTATGTTCTGGGGCTGCGAAAACCAGGTTTTCAGCTTGTTCCTGAATATTGCACCGTTATCCGGTTGAATGCTTCTTTCCATTACCTACCTCACTATACAGCCATTCAGCCAGCCACTAGATATAAGTGCCGATGTCACCGATATAAAAATGTGTTGCACTGATGGTCTGTCAAAAAATTTGAATCCTATTCATACATTATTTTCAAAGAAAAGGATGCCGCTTAAAAGAATCGATATTTCTCTATCAAGCGACATCCTTAGGTTTTAATTTCCGTCATTGCCTGATGGAAACGATCCCTTCAGGCTGTTTTCCCAATTACCAAATCTCTGAGTGTTTTACTGATCTCAGATTTATGCGCCCGGTGTGTACTTGTCCAGAACGTCGATCCAGCTTCCTACTGAGAATGATACCTCTGCACAGTATGCAGGATCCTCAAGAACCAGCTCGCCCTGTCCTTCACCTGTCCACCAGTCATAGCCACGGTCGTTCTTTGCAGGGAACTCATCTCCGCCGCCTGTTGAGTGGTGATACTTCTCTTCTACTGCTTCGGCAACCTTAGGATTTGCGGAATATCCGCCCATATCCTTGCCCCATGCATCGAAGCCTTCCTCTGTACATGTCATGTAAGCGATAAAAGCACATGCTGTCCATGGAAGCGGGCTGTTCTTTGTAAGGAAGAGGTAATGACAGTATCCGTATCCACCGATACCTGTGTAACCATCCTCATAAGCAGCAACCTTGATGTTGTTTACAGATACTGTAGCTGACTCTTCAACTGAACGAAGCTTTGAATAAACAAGAAGTCCTGACTGATCCTTAGCTGATGCATCTACAAGTGTGTTGCAGATAGGACCGTCATCTGTCTGCTCGTTGTAATTGTTGACCCAGAGCTTGATCCATGCAAGTGCATAAGCTCCATTTGATCCAAGTCCTAAATCTGCTGCATCAGACTGCATAGACTGGATCACAGGCTCGAAATATGCCTTCTTTGTATCATCAAGCTTGTCGTAAGCATCCTTAAGCCATGTAGCGTACTTGTCTGATGTGAGCATCATGAGGAAGTTCTTTCCTACGATCTCGGAATCAACGCCCATGAACAGGGGATGTGAGCCCTCATATACGAAATCCCAGCAGTTTGTGAATGTTGCACTGCCTGTTGAATTGTACATGAATACCTTGTTAAGTGTCTGAAGAGGAAGGAATCCCTTGTACTCCACAGGTGTTGTGCCGTTAGCTTCTGCCCACTCCTTGGGAACGAACTTCTTAAGAATGTTTGTCTCTACCATCTTTGACTGGATCTGGTTTCCATCCTGAATGAGAGTCATGGCAAATGTTCCCTCACTCTTAAGGGAATCGGATGTGAGCTGCTCAAAGATCTTGTTGTTCTTTGGCTGCTGCCACTCGAATTCCATATTGTAGGATGGATCGATGGTCTTCAGATATTCAATAAATACAGGAAGTGCTGATTTTCCTCGGCTTGAGTTACCTACGCCGTAAAATGTCTTGCCGTTTGACTCTTCGATAGCCTTCTTTGCCAGCTCTTCAAGTGACATGGTCTGAGCTTCAGCTATGATGGCGTCGATGCCTGTAAGCTCCTCAGCCTTTGCTTCCTTGGGACTGTCCTGCAAGGCTGCTGTTTCAGCTGCTGATTTTGTTTCTGCAGCAGCGCTTGTTGCAGCTGTGTTTGAACCGCCGCAGCCGGCCAATGAAGCGACCACCATAGAAACAGTTAAAATTGTTGATAAAACTCTTCTCACGTTTACCCTCCTTTGATTTACATCTCGTAAACTGATTTATGATGTGTGTTAATGTCTATATCCTGACAATTTGTGCTTTTTTCGCCCAATCACATCATTTATTGCTTATGTATATATTTTAGTTGTGCAATATGCTGTTTGAAATGGGGCTATTCTGATATTTGTTGTAAAAAAGCGACATCATTTTCACAAAGAAAACGATGTCGCCTGGTCAATATGATATATAGAACGTGAATGTCAAAAGTCGATATCTGATAGTTCCACTCTTTTTACTGTATCCTCCGTATCATACTCTGCGTCATCCGTCATAAATCGATATCAAATCGTTTCTGGCTTTTCGCTATCAGCAAAATACTGCGTTATCTTTACCGACCGGACCTGCCTGTCATTTCTTCAGACCGTATGCCTGATAATCCGACGGTGAGGTCCCCACCAGCTTTTTAAAGGTATTGGAGAAGTATGCTATATCCTGATAACCTACCATTTCCGCCACTTCATAGACTTTTACCTTTACATCCTTAAGCTCATCCATGGCTTTTTTGATACGGTACTTCACCAGATAGTTGTTTATGCTGTTGTTTGTCTCTCCCTTAAAGAGTCTGCTTATATGCCCCTCGCTCACTCCTATGGATTCGGCAAGGGCTGTCAGAGAGAAGTCCATATCCATATAATGCTTCTCTATATACTCTATGGCCCCTTGCACATATCTGTTGGAGACCTCTGATTTCTTCTTGAGACCTAACAGCTTTTCTTCCTCCGGCTCTTCCTGCGTTCCCTTTTCCTCAAGCGGATTCAGATGTATGAGTCTCTGTATGGAAGCCTCCAGTTCTCCGTCCTCAAAAGGCTTCAGAAGATAATCCGAAACTCCTATGCGAAGTGCCTGTCTCGCATACTCGAAATCACTGTAGGCGGTCAGAAGAATAAGCTTTATATCGGGAAACAGCTCCATAAGATGCTGTGAAAGCTCAAGTCCGTCCATTTCCGGCATGCGTATGTCGGAAACCACAAGATCGGGATGAACTTCCTTTGCCTTTTCCAGAGCTTCTACGCCGTTTGTGGCCTCAGCCACCACCTCACAGCCTATAAGCTCCCAGTCCGTTTCCTGTATGATGCCTCTTCTGACAAACCTTTCGTCATCAACTATCATTACTTTTATCATCTGAATCTCCATTCTGCAGCCTGCGGATTAAGGCACAAATAGTTATGAAAAGTGTTTTTTACACTGCCATCTCCTCTGTTGCCGGTGATTTCATCTTACTGTCGCAGGTGATTTTGTCTTTTTCTCCGGTTTAAATATCCCGGTCTTTCATCAGATTCCGGGTTCAGGTTCCTCAAAAGAAAGTGGCAGCTTGACAGTAATAAGTGTGCCTCTTTCACTTAGCCTTGACGCATGGATTCCGTAATCCTTACCGTAATACATGCGGATGATGGTATTGACATTGTTCATTCCCAGATGTCCTTTCAAAGTCTCCACATCATCATTTTCGAGAGCCCTTATATACTCATCGGTGATCCCCTTTCCGTTATCCTGAATCTCTATATAGAGATCCCCTTTTTCATAGGCTCTTACTTCTATATGTCCGTTTTTCTGTCCATCGAGTCCGTGTATGATAGAGTTTTCTATAAGTGGCTGTAGTATAAGCTTCGGTACTATGGCATCCAACAGCTTCTCCTCCACCTTTATCTCTATGTCAAAGCAGTCGTCAAATCTTATCCTCTGGATATCACAGTAGTTCCTGATCATCTGAATCTCCTGGGATAGCCTGCAGAACTGTTTCTCGGAGATGCTGCTTCTGAGTATTCCCGCAAGTGAAGCTGATAATACCGCTATCTCAGGAACCTGATTGGCTTTGCCTACCCACTTGATCGTGTCCAGGGTATTGTACAGGAAATGAGGATTAAGCTGAGCCTGCATCATGGCGATACGTGTCTCATTGACTTTTCTTTCAGCCTTGACCTGTTCTTCCATGGTCTGTTTGAGCTGACCGGTCATCTTGTTGAAACCGACAGCCAGCTGCTCGAATTCGTCCTCACGGTTTAACTCTATCTTCGTATCAAAATCACCTTTTCGGAACCGCTTCATTGCCTGATATAGCTCGTTGATGGGCTTTGAAAATGCAATACTGAAACGGGATGCCACCAGAAGACAGACCAGGACACTGAGCAGTGCCAGAAGCATTATCACACGGTATCCTGCGTTTAC
Organism: Oribacterium sp. UBA3737; assembly: GCA_002371295.1. The sequence continues at coordinate 16,415 of DFGZ01000305.1, forward strand.
GGCACTCTGCTCCAGTACAGGGGGAGTTATGTAAATGCTCAGGATATCAGTGCCCTGAAGTTCCGACATGTATATGTTGTCCGTAAGATCGTAATTGTAGTTCCTGCCTGTAAGGAGATTTTCCCTTATGGATGAAAGGACCTTGCCGTCAACTGCAGTTCCCAGCAGGCAGAAGGGCCTCAGATATCTGTTCACAAGTATGAAGCCGTCCCTTGCGTTGATACCGTCTTTTATCTGATTCTCTATTGCGGTCTGACCTATTCTGACAACTACAAAGCCAGGTTCCGATGCGGAAACTATCTCACGAACCATCAGCAGTTCCGAGCCTGAAATGCTGGCATGTCCAGGGTTCAATGAATAAACCGTGGTTCCGGGATTGCAGGAAGCTTCCCTAAGAGCCGAATAGTAATCGGGTAAAGTGTCAGAGCTGTCGCCGCTTCCGGTGCTGTATCTGCAGCTGCTTCCTCTGTATAGTTCTATGACTGAAAAGCTTCTGATTTCGTTGGTGATTTCATACAGATCGGCATAGACATTGAAAGAATTACGTCTTCCTGTAGTCAGAGCCTCTTTTATGGTTTCGCTTTCATGTATCTTATCTATAGCGGCGTCTGCAAGACCGATCATGTCCGATATATGTCCGGTCACATATTTCTGCTGTTCCAGATCCCTGTTCTCATAGTCCAGAACCACCCTCGCCTGGAAGGTCTGGACCGTAACCATACCTCCGATTATGACCAGGAAAAGGGATACGGAAAGGAATACCGCAAATATCTGTCGTTTGAAGGATTGTCTGATAAATCCCATAATATTAATTGCCTTCCTGAACAGTACATCACTGATCGTTACTTAATGCACTGACAATTAGTGATTTATAGTCGTTTTATAGTTGATTTATAGTCGATATATAATTTAATTCTTATAGTGGCATGATAAGCGGTCAAAAAGTCACTGCATCATTACCGTTTTGTGATTTCATGCCAGATTCCCATGGCTTCCTTTTCCTTCGCTGCAGATTTTCGGATATCAAAATCCATAAGATCGATTCTCCCGTATTCTTTCATCAGATCAATATCAGTTCGTACAGGGCGTCTGTGAAATTCTTCCATGGCAAATTTCTGTGTATCCCTGCTCACGATGAAGTCTATAAATTTTCCCGCATTGTAGCTGTGGGGAGCGTTCTTTACTATAGCACAGGCATCGGGAATGGCACAGGTCCCGTCGGAAGGATAGATCATGGCTATGTCATGTCCGCTTTCGATATACTTTTTTGCCGTTTCTTCAAGAGTTATACCCACGAGGAATTTTCCTGATTCCACAGAAGGGAGGATGTCTCCCGATGATTGGAGAATGCTTCCGTTCAGCTGCTCATAGAACCTTGGTATGAGACTCTCCGGTTCTTCCGAAAAAAGCTGTTCCATGGTGGATATGATGGTATAACTGGTTCCCGATACTTCCATATCCGCAAATGCTATGAGGCCTTTCCACTTGTTCAGGAAAAGATCGTGCCAGCTTTTCGGGGCATCTGTCACAGAAACCAGCTTTGGATTGTAAACAAACACTATGGGAAGCTCTGTGAAGGGAGTCCAGAGATTTTCTTTTGAAAGATATGCCTGATTCAGTTCTTTGTTTTCGGAGGA
>DFGZ01000364.1:0-13304 GCA_002371295.1 Oribacterium sp. UBA3737
TTCAGCAATCGGACCATACAAGGGCGGTCTCCGTTTCCATCCTTCAGTTACACAGTCTATACTTAAGTTCCTCGGCATGGAGCAGATCCTGAAAAATTCTCTTACAGGTCTTCCAATCGGCGGAGGTAAGGGCGGTTCTGATTTTGATCCTCATGGCAAGTCAGATGCAGAGGTTATGCGTTTCTGCCAGAGCTTCATGACAGAGCTTTTCAAGTATATCGGAAAGGATACAGACGTTCCTGCCGGTGATATCGGAGTTGGCGGACGTGAGGTAGGGTATCTTTACGGACAGTATAAGAGACTTACCGGTCTTTATGAGGGAGTTCTTACAGGTAAGGGACTTTCATTCGGTGGTTCTCTTGCAAGACCTGAAGCTACAGGATACGGTCTCGTTTACATCACCGATGAGATGGTAAAGGCAGCCGGAAAGTCTATTGAAGGCAAGACGATCGTTGTTTCCGGTTCAGGAAATGTTGCACAGTACGCTATTCAGAAGGCTACTGCTCTTGGTGCAAAGGTGGTTACATGTTCTGATTCAAACGGATATGTATATGATCCAAACGGCATTGATTTCGATGTTCTTGTTCAGATAAAGCAGGTAGAGAGAGCAAGGATCAGTGAGTATGCTAAGCGTGTACCGGGATCAGAGTATCATGAGGGTGAGAAGCCATGGGGCGTTAAGTGTGATATCGCTCTTCCATGTGCAACTCAGAATGAGATCAACGGTGAGGAAGCAAAGACTCTTCTTGCAAACGGATGCTGGGCAGTTGCAGAGGGTGCTAACATGCCATCTGATTCAGATGCTATTGACGCATATCTTGCAGCAAAGATTCTTTATATGCCTGCCAAGGCATCAAATGCCGGTGGTGTTGCAGTTTCCGCACTTGAGATGTCTCAGAACTCAGAGAGACTCAGCTGGACCTTTGAAGAGGTTGACGGAAAGCTTAAGGATATCATGACTAATATCTATAAGAATGTTGCTGCAGCAGCAAAGAAGTATGGTCATGAGGGTGATTTCGTAGTAGGTGCCAACATCGCAGGTTTCGAGAAGGTTGCAGAAGCTATGCTCGCACAGGGACTTGTATAAGTGATTGCATTTAATAAGTGGTTATAGTAAGATACGGGAGTCAGGTGGGCATCCACCTGACTTTCGTTGGTTTAACACAGAGGTTTGCATAGACAGTAAAGAGGTATTCATGCATAAATTTCTGAGAACAATCGGATTTTCAAAAATTCAAACAGACACGCAGCTGGAGCCGCTGATAGAACGTGCTGTAAATGAAAAGAATAAGACATTGGTCATAAACGGCACAGACGGTTCGGTTATTGAACAGTATCAGCTTCCTGTTGCTCCGTCCATGGGCATAGCTGTTGTCGGTGAGAGGACCAGTGATGGTGTATTTCACAGGAATTATTATTTCCCATATATGAGATCCTATGACGGAACCCTTACAGAAGCAGGTTCTGTGGAAAGACATCTTGAGAAAGAGACCTATGCAGGAGTTCTTGAGGATTTCAGATCCGGTATAACACTTATTTTCTATCTGACTAATTCTGTTCAGCTCAGAGAGCTCGTAAAGATGCAGATGCGTGTAAAAGCCCGTCAGGCGTTCCTTACAGGGCTTGCAAGCGAGGGTAAGATACTTCTTCCTATAGAAAAGAAGGAAGATATGGAGACCCGTAAGAGCAAGAGCAATGAGCGCAGGAGCCTTGTTGAAGCTGCCCGTCAGGGAGATCAGGAGGCTATCAATACCCTGACTGAGACAGATATCAACATGTATAATGAGGCACAGCACAGACTCCTGACTGAGGATCTCTACAGTGTGGTTGAGACAAGTTTCATGCCTACAGGTGTAGAGTGTGATATTTATTCCATACTTGGTGAGATCGTATCCCTGAGAGTAAAGGAAAATGTTTACACTCATGAAAATGTGGTGGACATGAAGATAAGCTGCAATGATTGTATCTTCCATGTTGCCATCAATGAATCAGATCTTGAAGGTGTTCCCGCGGTAGGAAGAAGATTCAAGGGCAAGATATGGATGCAGGGAAATATCGAATTTATCGAGGATGAAAAAGACAGCGAAGAATAGTTCTTCATTTTGGAAATATGAATAAGTAAAGTATATCTTTAAAAGACAGCTTTAAGAGTGATATGCAGATTCTTTATTGGTATAGTAAAGAGAGTGTATGTTACTTTTAAAGCTGTTTTTTTACGGAGCTCAGTTTATCGATTTATCATTGCATCTTGATAAAGCGTTTTGTATAATCAGAAAAAGTTTTTATAATTGGAGGAATCACTGTGTCAATTTCACAGATCATATTTGAATTATTTGAAGGCCTTCTGGTATCTGTCCAGATTTTCGGAATAACACTGCTTTTCAGCCTTCCTTTTGGACTGGTTGTGGCATTGGGCCGTATGTCAAAGAACACTACCATCAGCACTATTACAAAGGTGTATATCTCAATAATGAGAGGAACACCGCTTATGCTCCAGCTTTTTGTGGTATATTACGGACCGTATTATCTTTTTAACATCAAGCTGAATCCAACATACAGAAATATGGCTGTATATATCGGATTTATCATTAATTACGCAGCCTATTTTGCGGAGATATACAGATCGGGAATCCAGTCCATGCCGGTGGGACAGTATGAGGCAGCGGAGATCCTTGGATACAGCAGGGTCCAGACCTTTTTCAGCATTATCATGCCTCAGGTGATCAAGCGTATACTTCCATCTGTGACCAATGAAGTCATAACTCTGGTAAAGGATACATCCCTGGCATTCTCTATTTCCGTAATGGAGATGTTCACAAAAGCGAAGGCACTGTCTTCGAGCCAGACTTCCATGACACCTCTCATAGTTGCAGGCGTTTTCTATTATGTATTCAATTTTATAGTTGCGTACATTATGGATAAGGCAGAAAAGAAGCTGGATTACTACAAATAAAAAGTTCAAATCCAGCAGTTTCATATACATATATTGATTTGTCAGTATCGAAGACTGAGACATCATTATATGGATAAAAATAATCAGACCGGAGATAGTAATGAATCTATTAGAAATGAAAAATGTAAAGAAGAGCTTTGGAGATCTCCAGGTTCTCAGAGACATAAGCCTCGAAGTGGGAAAAGGAGAGATTGTTTCCATAATAGGACCTTCCGGTTCGGGAAAGTCCACACTTCTTCGCTGTGCAACCCTTCTGGAAAATATGGATGCGGGTATACTTAAATACGAAGATGAGACAGTAGCGAAAAATGATGCTGACGGAAAAGCGGTATATGCGGATAAAAAGACTCTTAAAAAAGTTAAGTCAGTCTACGGTCTTGTGTTCCAGCAGTTCAATCTTTTTCCCCACTGGAACGTTCTCAGAAATGTAACAGATGCTGTAGTTAAGGTTCAGAAAAAATCAAAAGCAGAGGCAGAGAAGATAGGAAAGGATCTGCTGGATAAGATGGGGCTTCTTGATAAGGCAGATTATTATCCTCATCAGTTGTCCGGTGGTCAGCAGCAGAGAGTCGCCATAGCCAGAGCCCTGGCACTTAATCCCAAGGTTCTTTTCTTTGATGAGCCTACCAGTGCGCTGGACCCGGAACTTACAGGTGAGGTTCTCAAGGTCATAAAGTCTCTTAAGGAGCTACGCATAGCCATGGTCATAGTTACACACGAGATGGCATTTGCAAGAGATATTTCAGATAAGGTCATCTTTATGGCGGATGGAGTTATAGTGGAGCAGGGATCAGCGGAAGAAGTATTCAATTCCGAAAATGAGAGAATGAAGCTGTTCCTGGGAAGGTATAAGGATATATTGTGAGTTATCCACAATGATACCTTTTGGAGAGATAACTAAGGTGAATTTTTATAGAAATTGTGGATAACTATATTTTTTTCACAGGAAAATTCAATATATAACATGGATTTAATGTTGATAAAAACATTAAATAATCAAGATAAATAGCCGGATGGGCCTGATTCTTAATGAATCAGGCCTTCTTTAATTTAAACGAGGAAAACTCAATGTGGAAAAGTGTAAAAAGTTGTGGATAAGTTGAAAAAGATCTCGAAATTTAATAATTCAATAAAAAGAGCAGTATTTAAGAATTTGAGGATCCTAAAGGCATCAATATAGCAAATATGCAGGCTCATTGTGTAAGTTTTATAACCGGAGACTATTCCGAACGTAATTTTTTTTTATATAATTTATTTGTAATTACTTGCCACATTTGAAAACCTCGGATATACTTTCTTAGGTTTTAGATAGACAGCATTATAGCTGTAATTATACGAAGAAGCTTTAGCTTCAATCGAGGAGGAAAACATGAGAAAATCCATATCTGTACTTCTTTCTACTGTTATGGCTGCCGCAGCACTTGTAGGATGCGGATCAGGTTCAACAGCTGCAACAACAGCAGCCGCTGCAACAGAGACAAGCGCTGCAGCAGAGACAAGCGCTGCAGCAGGAGCATCTGTTGAGACTACAGCAGCAGATGTAAAGGACGTTGACGTTCTTAATGTTGCATTCGTACCATCACGTGAGCCTGAGGAGATCGTTACTGCCACAGAGCCTCTTAAGGAGATGATCAAGAAGGAGATGCTTACACTTGGTTACAACATCAATGATGTAAACATCACTGTAGGTACAAGCTTTGAAGCTGTTGGTGAGGGTCTTGCCGCAGGAACAATTGACGTTGGATTCATTCCGGGAAATACATATATCCTTTATGATGAGGACGCAGAGGTTCTTCTTACAGCAACAAGAGATGGACTTTCTATCGATAGCGACAGCGCTAAGGACTGGAATGACCAGAAGCCTACTGCACCAACAGAGAATCAGGTAACATTCTATCGTGCACTTATCGTTGCAGGTCCTTCAGATGCAGGAAAGGCTGTAGCTGATAAGGTAAACAATGGTGAAGAGCTTACATGGGAAGATCTTGACGGTCTTAACTGGGGCGTAATGGGACCTACATCACCTGCAGGTTATGTATATCCGGCACTTTGGATTCAGAAGAACTTTGGAAAGAACATCACAGATCTCGCACATGTTGTAGAGTGTGATTCATACGGTACTGCATTTGCCCGTCTTGCTCAGGGGCAGATCGATGTACTCTGCACATACGCAGATGCCCGTCGAGATTATGTTGAGAAGTGGAACAAAGAGTATTCAATGCAGAATTCTATCTGGGATGACACAAATGTTATCGGTGTAACAGAGGGAATCTACAATGATACTATCTCAGGCTCAAAGGTTTCAACTGTAATGATGGATGAGGATTTCAAGGCTGCTTTCAAGCAGGCTATGATCAATATCGGAAATACAGAAGAGGGTAAGGAAGTTATCAACATCTACAGCCACAAGGGTTATGTAGAGGCTCAGGATTCCGATTATGATTCAGCACGTGATGCTCAGAAGCTTATCAAGGAACTTCGTCTTGGTCAGAACTGATTAACACGCTGATATAGCGGTACAACATTTCGGGAAGTCCGCTGAATGCCTTGCATTCATGCGGACTTTCTTTTACTCTAATGATAATCTGTTAGGTTTTGCCTTTATATGGCTTTTTACCGTCATTTCTGATTATCTGAAATGAAACAGAGCCGAAATTTATATTGAACTCAATATTATATGCGAATGCTTAAGCCATTAAACATTCACATGAAACATTGAGTTTTGCTCATATATCATCAAAACAGAAAAGGAAAAAGTAATGATTAAGTTTGAAGATGCAGGGAAGAAATATCCTAATGGCTACGAAGGTCTGAAGCATATAAATCTTGAAATCGGACAGGGAGAGTTTGTTGCGATAATCGGTCTGTCAGGCGCCGGTAAGTCTACATTGATCAGAACCATAAACCGTATGCATGATATTACCAGCGGAAAGCTTACAGTAGACGGAACAGATGTTATGTCACTTTCCGGCAAGAGTCTCCGTCGTTTCCGAAGAAAGATCGGTATGATCTTCCAGTCATTTAATCTTATTACACGTACCACTGTTATAAGAAATGTTCTTACAGCATTTGTACCGGATATGCCATGGTACCGTTCTCTTTTCGGCATTTACAATGAGGAAGAAAAGATGAAGGCTCTCGAGGCTCTGGATAAGGTAGGTATCCTTGACAAGGCTTTTGTACGTGCCGACCAGTTATCCGGCGGACAGCAGCAGAGAGTTGCTCTTGCAAGAACTCTTGCACAGAACCCTCAGATCATTCTTGCGGATGAGCCTGTAGCTTCTCTCGATCCTGTTACTGCAAAGCAGGTAATGAACGACTTCAAGCGTATTAATCAGGATATGAATATCAGCATCCTTATCAATATCCATCATGTGGATCTTGCTCTTCAGTACTGTTCAAGAGTTATCGGTATCCGTGCAGGAGAGATCGTTTACGACGGTCCTTCAGACAAGGTGGATAAGGATGTCCTTAATCAGATATATCAGGGAGGACAGGAGGAAGAGGTATGAGTATATACGACAAAATCTTCCCGCCCAAGAAGTACACTCTGGACAACGGAAAAGAGGTTCAGCAGAAGCGTTCAAGGGCACCTATCTATGTGATAGTTATCCTGTTAATGAGTATCGTTTCCATCAAGGTAACAGGTTTTGATCCAAAGGTCCTTGCAACAAGAGGAAATCAGTTCTTTGTTATCCTTAACAGGATGGTACCGCCAGAGACTTCCTACTTCAGTTCAATAGTTGAACCTATACTTGATACTATCAAGATGTCACTTCTCGGCTCTGCCATAGGTTCTATACTGTGCATTCCTTTTGCCATGCTTGCATCAACCAACATTTGCAAGAATCGTGTAATCGTGGCTGCAATGAGGCTTATGTTCAGTATAGTGCGTACATTGCCGACACTTGTCAGTGCGTTGATCGCAACATTTGTATTCGGACTGGGAACTATAGCCGGAACGACCGCCATCGCTGTATTCTCATTCTCTTATATAGGAAAGATTCTTTATGAAGAGATCGAGACAGTTGATATGGGAGCATTCGAGGCAATGGAGGCAATGGGATTTACCAGAACAAAGGCATTTATCCATGCTGTAGTTCCTCAGGTAATGCCGGCTTTCATGTCCAACAGCCTTTACAATTTTGAGGGTAATGTCAGATACGCTGCTATTCTCGGATATGTAGGAGCAGGTGGTATCGGTCTTATCCTGAATGAACAGCTGGGATGGAGAGAGTATCCTAATGTCGGAATGATCCTTCTTGTACTGTTCGTTACTGTATTTATAATCGAGTCAATAAGCCGATGGGCTCGTAAGAAGCTTGTTTAAGGAGGAACTCATATGAATGAAAGAATAAAGAAAGCATATGAGAGCCGTCCTAAGGACTGGATATGGCATCTTGCCATCGCAGTTGTTGTGATCGGGCTTCTCATTTGGAGTTTAGGAGCCATGGAGACTTCCGGTTCCACAAAAAATGGCGGCAAGATGGCACTCAGCATACTTAACGGTATCATTCACCCTGATACTGATCTGCTTTTCAATCTCAGTAAGGAAGGTGTACTGTATCTTCTTCTCGAGACTATCTGTATCGCTTTCATGGGTACAGTGGTGGGAGCAATTTTTTCAGTGCCGCTGGCTTTTCTGTCATCAAATAACCTGGCACCGAAGCCAATAGCCTTTATCGGCCGTATACTTATCATGATAATCCGTACAGTGCCGGCATTTGTTTACGGTCTTATGTTTATCAGAGTTACGGGTCCCGGACCTTTCGCAGGTCTTATGACCATGTCTGTTACATCCATAGGAATGGTCTCAAAAATGTATATCGAGGCTATCGAGGATCTGGATACAAAGATTCTTGAGTCTCTTGATGCCATGGGCTGTTCGACATGGCAGAAGATATTGTACGGAATACTTCCTCAGCTTATGCCTAACTTTGCATCTACGGCTATTTATCGTTTCGATATTAATCTCCGTGATGCAACAGTTCTCGGTCTTGTTGGAGCCGGCGGTATCGGTGCACCGCTTATCTTTGCCATGAACGCATATCGCTGGAACGAAGCAGGTTCCATACTTATAGGTCTTGTTGTTCTGGTTCTTATAGTTGAGTGGATCAGTACCAAGATACGTGTAAAGTTAACCAGAGGCTGATGATAAAGGACGGAGAGTTTTCTCCGTCCTTTGCAATATGCGATATAAATATCTGGGAGGCAGACTCAGAGTAATGGTTTTCCTGGTCTGTGGCCTCCGGAAGAGTTTGTATGAAAATATAGAAAAGAGAATTTTTAGAGATTATGAAAAATTTTGAAATCTACTATACATCGGATACTCATGGAACGGTTATGCCGGTTGATTATTCCACAGGAGAGAAAAAGGCCTGTGGATTATTGAATATTGCAGAAGATCTTAAGAGGTCAGGAGCTGTAAAAGGATCAGAGGGTAACTGTTGTGGAAAGGTATCGGAGTCTTCAGGAAATGGAATTGTTCCGGAGTATGAATCCTGTACGGATACACGCGGAAATGAAGTCAGGAAGGATTCAGATGTACTTATAATGGACGGTGGAGACAGTCTTCAGGGCACACCTATGATCGCCTACTATCTTGAACACAAGGATGAGTTTTCGGTACATCCTGTTGCTACAGGCTTTAATGCCATGGGACTGGATTTCTATACACTTGGAAATCATGATTTCAACTTTGGTTATGACGTTATAAGAGATTACGTGAGAGCAATGGACGGTACTTTAGTTATTGCCAATGTAGAGGATCTGAGGGGTGAGATTGAACATAAAAAATATGTTATATGTACATTAAAAAATGGATTAAGAGTGGGAATCACAGGAGTTGTTACCGACTATGTTAATATCTGGGAGCAGCCTGAGCATCTTACAGAACTGAGAGTCACAGATCCTGTTAAGTCAGCGGGCGAGGTCTACAGTGAGATGAAGGAAAAGGGCTGTGATATCACGGTTTGTATATATCATGGAGGATATGAAGAGGATCTCATAACTCATGAAAAGCTGACTGACACAAGAGAGAACATTGCCTGTGAGATGGCAAGGGAGCTTGAGTTTGACATACTGCTTACAGGGCATCAGCATATGGCGGTTGAGGGTATAGAACTGAATGGAACATGGAGTGTTCAGCCGCCTGCAAATGCAGAACAGTATATTCATCTTAAGGGGGCATACACTGATGGTAAGCTTGAGTGTTCTTCTGAGCTTTTAAAGACCGGTGATGAAGTAGCTGAAGATAAGGTGCAGCAGATGTTGCCTTTAGAGAACTGTGTCGCCGGGTGGCTTGATGAGCCTGTGGGTGAGTTTGATGAGGAAATCAGCCCTGAGAATAAGCTCTATATCGCTCTTCACGGAAGTAAGGTTGCAGCGCTTTTTAATCAGGTTCAGCTGGAATCCGTGGAAGCGGACTTTTCCTGTACAAGTATAGGAAATACTGAAATCGGATTTAAAAAGCAGGTTAGTATAAGGGATATCTACGCTGCCTACCCGTTTTCAAATACCTCACAGGTAAAGGAAGTGACGGCTGAGGTGCTGAAGGAGGCATTGGAAAGATGCGCCCAGTATCTCGATCTGGATGAAAATGGAAATCCTTATATTTCCGATGTTTTCATGAAGCCGAAGGTGGAGCATTATAATTATGATTTCTATGCGGGAATAGACTATGCCTTTGATCTCAGAAGACCTGTGGGTGACAGAGTCGTACGCATGAGGATGCTTGACGGAACAGAGCTTGTACCGGGAAAGAAGTACAGACTTGTGACATCGAACTACAGAGCCACAGGAACCGGTGGATATGAGATGATAGGTGAGGCAAAAACAGTATATTCCACTGCGGATAACGTACAGGATCTTTTGGTTGATTATGTGAGAAAGCATCATAATCTCAGTATCCCAGATAACTATAAGTTTGAAGTGATCTGCTAAGGCCCGGGTTTGCGGAAAGCCGGATAAGCAGTGTTACGCAGCTATCGTTCGTAATTTGCCGTTCTGAAATTAAAAAAGATGCGAGTGTCAGATATAGACATCGCATCTTTTTTTAGATGTATATTTTTTAACTGATTCCTGCTGCTGTCATCCTTGTAAATGCATAGCCTATGAGAGCCTTTCGCCATATTTCGTAAGCTTCCGGTGTGATGTGCATGAACTTATCGCTGCAGTAGGATGGCTCAAGATCACCATTCTCGTTGGCAAGGAGATCTCCGACATTCAGGTATCCCCAGCCGTTGGCCTGGGCATAATTCTGCATTTTCAGATTAAGGGCCTTGATGTTCGCACTGGTATAAGGAGCACCGTTTTTTCCGGGATACATGTAGCTCGCACCAATTATGGTGTAATCGGAATCCGGAACATACTGTTTAAGGGTCTGAATGAGCTGTACATACATTTCAGGTGTATCGGTCCACTTCTGGTCTTTATATCCAAAGTGAAGATAAACGTGAGTTGTCTCTCCCGGGTGCTCGGCTGCCATAAGCTGAAGTGACTCCCAGACAGGTCGTCTGGCACCTTTATACATAGGGGTTCCGGCTTCTTCAATGGAAGCATCGAAGGCAGAGTGTATGCAGAAACCCGGGTAGGCAAGGCTTTGGAAGTTGCCCATCACAGGATCGGAGCTGTTCTTTAAACATTGTAGTCCCCAGCCGCAACCGATTGAATCTCCTACGATCACGGAGTTTTTGAAATACTGGTATAAAAGCTGGTTCTGCTCCAAAGTAGGTGTATCCGGATAAAAATAAATAGCTGTGGGGTTGGAAGACGCCACTGCGGCAGCAACAGAAACATCACCTGCAGCGGCTGACGGGGTAAGAGCAGAAGAAGCTGCATCTGCATAAGCTGAAAAGCCTGAAAAGACTATGACACCGGTCAAAACAAGAAATGAAGTCAGACAATTTTTGATAAACTTTTTCATAATGATCCCCTTTGTTTTGAATATAAATTAATTGTACCAAAAATCACATCAAATATATCGTCAGATATGACAAAAGTTATAAATAATGACATTAATTTTAATCGCTATGATATAAAAAATAATCATAATTAATGGTATAATCCCGATATAAAAATGTCTGTTTAAAGGGGACTGTGAGAATGAATAAAAGAATCAAATTATATGCTGCAGTGGCTCTGATGATCTCAGCCAATATGAGTATGACCGCATTTGCGGGAGTCAGGGCTTCCGGTGTGGAGGCAATGACAGAAGGCGCTGTTGAGTTCGGACCGGGCGCTTCAATTACTGAAAGTACAGGAATTACTGAAAGTACAGAAACAGAATCCGGTACAGCTGAAGCTTCACTGACAGGTAATACTTCAGGGCCGCTGTCCGGAGAGGCTGCGGAATCGGCAGCAGCGGAGGATAACTTTGACTACTACAGGAATCTGGATGTTTCCCAGCTGGATGCAGAGCATCTTGCCATATTGGGGGATTTTTTCAGCAATTCAGTGATTATTGGTGATTCTGTGGCTGAGAATTTTCAGAGATATAATCTGGCTTCAGGCGCAGGTGATGTGGTGAGTGATAATTTCACTTCTCTTGCAGTGGCCGGCTACAGCATACAGAAGGCATTGCTTCCTAATGACGGTAAAAACATTCATCCGATGATACAGGGCAAAAGATATCGTCTTCCTGAGGCCATCAGCCTTATAGGTGCCAAGCATGTGTACAGCTTTTTCGGATATAAGGATCTTAATGATGTATGGGCTGCAGATAACTATGAGAAGCTCCTTCAGGAGATACAGGCTGTAAATCCGGAGGCGGATATCACTGTCATCAGTACGACTTACATGACAAAGGGATATCAGAATGCAGAATATAATAATGATAAAGTTCGTGCTCTTAACGAGGCCATGAAATTGAAGTGTGCAGCCAACGGCTGGGGATTTATAGATGTCCAGGATATAATGAGTGACGGTGCGGGCAACCTTCCGGATGATTGGAGCATTGATAAGCAGATACATTACAACTATCAGTATTATATCTACTGGGTGAATGAAATGAAGAGATTTGCTCTTGAAAAGCTTGGAGTCAAATAGTTAAGAGAGTAGAATAGATATCCCTCGATAAAACAGGCTGCATTTATACGGAGCATGGATGATTCAGAACAGCTCCTATAGAGGGAAAACTTAACAGGGGAAATGATCATATAAATAAAATCTCCGTCCCGGGGAGGAAGGAGTCTGCATGAGGCTGACTCTGTTCCTCCAGGTGACGGAGATTTTTTATACCGTTAAATAAAAATCAGTTATCGCTTGCGTCATCCTCTGAAAGAGTGAAGGTGAATCTCTTCTTGATATCTTCGTCGGATGCAAGGTACTCATCATAGGTTGTCATCTTATCAATAAGGTGACCGTCGATGATCTCGAAAATACGGTTAGCTGTGGTCTCAACTACCTGATGGTCACGGGATGAGAAAATGATGACACCGGGGAAGTTCTTGAGTCCATCGTTAAGTGCGGAAATGGATTCCATGTCAAGGTGGTCTGTAGGCTCGTCAAGGATGATTACATTGGAGCCTGAGATCATCATCTTACTGAGCATACATCTTACGCGCTCTCCTCCGGAAAGTACATTGACCTTCTTTAGACCGTCGTCACCCTTGAAGAGCATTCTGCCGAGGTAACCGCGGACAAACTGTGTATCCTTATCAGGGCTGTACTGTGTGAGCCACTCAACAATGGTATCCTCAGACTTGAACTCGGGTGTGTTATCCTTAGGGAAGTAGGACTGGCTTGTTGTTACGCCCCACTTGTAATCTCCGCTGTCAGGCTCCATCTCACCGGAAAGGATCTGCATGAGAGTTGTCTTTGCCAGCTCGTTAGGACCAACAAGAGCGATCTTATCAGTACGGTTAACGATGAAGGAGATGTTATCAAGAACCTTAATGCCGTTTATGGTCTTTGAAAGGTTCTTTACTTCGAGAACGTCGTTTCCGATTTCTCTGTTAGGCTTAAATACGATGTAAGGATACTGTCTTGATGAAGGCTTGATGGTATCAAGCTCGATCTTTTCAAGAGCACGCTTACGAGAGGTTGCCTGCTTGGACTTTGAAGCATTGGCAGAGAATCTCTGAATGAATTCCTGCAGCTCCTTGATCTTCTCTTCCTTTTTACGGTTGGCTTCCTTCTGCTGACGAACGATAAGCTGTGAAGACTCAAACCAGAAGTCATAGTTACCTGCGAAGACTGTGATCTTGCCATAGTCGATATCCGCGATGTTTGTACATACCTTATTAAGGAAGTAACGGTCATGGGATACGACGATGACCGTATTCTCGAAGTTGATGAGGAACTCCTCAAGCCACTCGATGGAATTAAGATCCAGATGGTTGGTAGGCTCGTC
>DFGZ01000364.1:13355-19902 GCA_002371295.1 Oribacterium sp. UBA3737
AGATGGTTGGTAGGCTCGTCGAGAAGGAGGATATCAGGGTTTCCGAAAAGTGCCTTGGCAAGAAGAACCTTTACCTTCTCTGAACCCTTGAGCTCACTCATAAGCTTATAGTGGAGGTCTGTTTCGATTCCAAGACCGTTAAGCATGGTCTCTGCATCAGCCTCTGCATTCCAGCCGTCCATCTGAGCAAATTCTGCCTCGAGCTCGGCTGCTCTCATTCCGTCCTCATCTGAAAAATCAGGCTTTGCATAGATGGCATCCTTCTCTTTCATGATGTCGTAAAGACGCTGGTTTCCGCGGATAACAGTGTCGATTACTGTACAATCGTCATACTTGAACTGATCCTGTTCGAGAACACTGAGACGCTGTCCCGGAGTCTTGGTGATCTCTCCGCTTGTAGGCTCGAGAGCACCGCTGAGAATCTTGAGGAATGTAGACTTACCTGCACCGTTGGCACCGATGATACCGTAGCAGTTTCCTTCGGTAAACTTGATGTTAACATCTTCAAAGAGTGCCTTCTTGCCTACACGAAAGGTTATATTGTTTGCTGCAATCATTCGCTTCTCCTTTTCTTAAATCTTTATCGCGAAAAAAAGAGTGGCTCGTAAGCCGCTCTTAAATGTCATTAACCGATAGAATTATATCCGAGGTGTATAATAAAAGCAAGGAAATTCGGGAAAATGGGCTTTTGAAGGAGATAGAGGACGGAGAAAGTAAAGTTTAAAAATGTAAATTATTTGAATCAGATATAGTAATAAAAGATTCTGTCACCTGAGATATACTGAAAGGGAAATAAACGAAAGTGCCGGTATGAGCCGGACTCACAAGATATCGTAAATTATGTTTTATTAATCGTATTTTTAGGATTTACGGCTGTTTTATCATTAATGAAAGGGATCAAATGAAATTAAAGAGGCTTAAAGGTATCATTACTGCAGCGGTTACCGGGGTTCTGACTGTGTCCATGGGATTCAGTGCATCAGCATTCTATAATACTCCGGAAAGTATAAAAGGTATACATTCGTCTCATGTCACTTTAATTGATGACATGGTGGCGCTGGGATGCAAGCAGGTCATATTCCAGTTTAACTCCAGCTTCGTGAAGAATGAGCAGCAGATGAAAGGGTATGACGCACTGATAAATGCTTATAACGCAGCAGACCTTACCGTGACCATGGGAGTCATGAATGATTTTCAGGCGGGAGATGAGATATGTCCTGTAGGATCACCGGTATCAAATTTATATCAGTTCAATACCCTTACAGAGGGGGGAAGAGAAAGAACAAGGCAGGTGGCCGAAGCTCTTGCATACAGATATAAGGATACGGTTTCAAACTGGGTCATCGGAAACGAAGTCAATAATCAGAGAGAATGGAATTATCTGGGAATTTCGGATATGGCTTCCTATACAAAGGCCTATGCCGATGGTTTCAGGATATTCTATGATGCTATAAAGGCCTATAATCCCGATGCACGTATATTTATCCCATTTGACTATAACTGGACCATGTCGGGAGGAGATATGTATTACTCTTCTAGAGATATGCTTTCTTTGCTGAATGTCTATCTTTCTGATACAGACTATGGAATAGCATGGCATCCTTATCCGCAGGATCTTACAAATCCTGATTTTATGAATTATTCTCCACTGGCAACAGATGATCCGGAGTCAAAGATAGTGAATCTTAAAAATCTCCATGTACTGACAGATTACATGAGTCAGACAGAGATGCTTAGTCCTTACGGAACAGTACGTCATCTTATACTTTCAGAACAGGGATTCAGTTCTGTGAGGGGTGAGGATGCCCAGGCACTTGCTCTTATGCAGGCATGGGAAAAGGTTAAGGAAAACCCGTATGTTGAGGCTTTTCTCTTAAGCCGTCTTGTGGATGCACCAAGTGAGGTGGCTCAGGGTTATGCCTTCGGACTCTGGAACTCAGACGGAGTCAGTGAGACTCCGACCACGAGGAAACAGACATGGTACTACTATCAGGCACTGAATTAAATTTTCCATATTATCAGGTGTTCACAGTTCCTCTGAAGTAGTTTATACCGGCAGCAGTTAATTCTATAAAGAAATAAAACCATTCATACATATCTCTAAACTGACATGTATGAATGGTTTTTGTTTGTTAAAGAAGTCCCTGTTTTACCAGTTTTTCCAGTTCCTTCATTTCATCTGTGACCCACTTATCCTTGTGATAGAAGATCTGACGGTACATGGTCATTTCAAAATCCACCGGCTTCACTTCACGAAGTTCCTTGTTTTTGATGGACTCATGGACGGAAAAGGCCGGAAGGAAGGTTACTCCCTTGTTTTCCTTTACGAGCCGAATGAGAACTTCGGTATTTCCCGTCTCAAAGAAAGGTCGAATCTGCATACGGTTTGCGGCCAGATCCTGTTCCAGCGCATACCTGTAGTTGGAATTCTGCTCTGTAAGGAAGAAGGGAAGTTTGATAAGTTCATTCATGTGAACATGTCCGGTCTTATGATCCTCTCCGGGTATTTCGAGCTCAGGGCTTGCAACAAATATGATGGGCTCAGGTTCCTCAAGTATCTTGATCCAGTCTGAATCATAAACACGTCTGTCAAGGAAATAGACCATATCGATAAGATTATGCTCAAGCATATCGATGAGCTCCTTAGGAGATCCGGTCTTTATTTCCAGTGTTATCTCAGGGTGATTGTCGTAAAAGTACTTTACAACATTGGGAATTTTATAGGTAAGCAGAGATTCCAATGAGCCTATACGGAGCTTGTGCTCCTGCATCTGGGGATTACCAAGGGCTGTATGGACATCATCCACACGCCTGAGAATCTCGTTGGCATACTGGAGGAATTCACGTCCCGGAGGAGTCAGAACTACATGTCTTCCAACTCTGTCAAAAAACTTTGTATTAAATTCCTGCTCAAGCTGCCTGATCTGTATGGTTACGGCTGCCTGGGTATATCCCAAGGCTTCGGCAGCTTTGCTGAAGCTCTGCATCTCGACTATTTTGACAAATGAATTAAGTTGTCTTATTTCCATATCTTCTCCATTCGTAGTTAGATAAAGCATGAAACAGTATATATAAAAATTAAATTGCTATCAATCACTTTTATAAAAAAAATTTATTAATTTGAGTTTAACCATAAACTAAATTTCGAGATAAACCATATTCTGTTTTCGGTCTTGACGAAGAGAAATTCGATGATAAAATAATAAAAAATCATGTAAGGGATTCAATTTAAGATGAGTATTTTCATTTGGAAAACGATATAGATATGTTAAAAGCACGCAAGGAGGGAATGTTTCCTCCTAAGCGTGCTTTTTCTTTGTGAGAGCAAAAATAAGAGCAATCCGTACTTTCAGAAAGAATGCTTTCTTAATATCTGAATCTTGAAACCAAGGAAGGGGTTTATAATGAGTAACGAAAGACTAAAGATTGGTGAAGAGGGAATCTATGATGCCAGACAGCTGGGAACCGGAAAGGTATTTATTCTTGGATTTCAGCATATGTTTGCTATGTTTGGCTCAACTGTTCTGGTTCCTCTTTTGACAGGACTCAGCGTATCGACAACATTGCTCTGGGCAGGACTCGGTACATTGCTTTTTCACCTTATAAGTAAGAAAAAGGTACCTGCATTTTTGGGATCTTCATTTGCATTCCTTGCAGGCTATGCTGCCATCGCTCCGAATGGTGAGCCGGATCTTCTCAGATATGCATGCTTCGGTGTAGCCTGTGCAGGACTTGTTTATCTGGTGCTTGCGACTGCTTTTAAGGCATTCGGTGAGTCAAGAGTTATGCAGTATTTCCCGCCTGTAGTCACAGGACCTATCATCATTGCCATCGGTCTTAATCTTTCAAAGTCAGCCATAGAGAACTGTGCAAGCAACTGGCCGATTGCTCTTGTGGCTATATTTATTGTTGTGATATGTAATATTTGGGGAAGAGGCATGGTCAAGATCATACCTATACTCCTCGGTGTAGTAGGTTCTTATATCGTTGCTGCCGTATGTGGAGTTATCGATTTTTCTGCAGTAGAAACTGCACCATGGTTCGGAGTGCCTGTAAACTACAGCCGTACGGTATTTTCATTGTTTACAGACGGGACACTTGATACTTCACTTCTTATCACATCGGTGATAACAATCGTGCCTATCGCATTTGCCACAATGATGGAGCATATAGGAGATATATCAGCTATTTCTTCTACAGTAGGCGAGAACTTCATTAAAGAGCCGGGTCTCCACAGAACACTGACCGGTGATGGAACAGCTACAGCCCTGGCTTCACTTTTCGGTGCACCTGCCAACACAACATACGGTGAGAACACAGGTGTACTTACCCTTACAAAGGTTTATGATCCTATGGTCATAAGGCTTGCGGCATGCATAGCCATAGTCCTCAGTTTCTGCCCTAAATTCGCAGCTCTTATCGAGGTAATGCCTTCTGCCACAGTAGGTGGTATTTCACTGGTGCTTTACGGAATGATCTCAGCAGTTGGTATCCGTAACGTGGTAGAGACCAATGTTGACTTCTCCCAGACAAGAAATGTCATCATTGCCGCACTTATACTGGTTCTTGCAATAGGTGTTAACTATTCATCTGCAGGGGCTATCATCATACCTCTCGGAGCTATGACGATCAATTTCTCAGGAATCGCTACGGGGTCTCTTGTAGGTATTATCTTAAACGCTATTCTTCCAGGTAAGGATTATAAGTTCAATGACAGTGAGCCTAACAAAACAGGAGTTGACCTCGAGATCGCACAGGGCGAGTCTCTGGTATGGCAGCTTGCAAAGAAGGCCGGTGTAAAAAACATGGTTGAAGATGGTTTAGAGAAAACAAAGAACTAATCTGACATATTCTTTAAGTATTTATGAGGACGGTCATAGTACCGTCCTCTTTTGATATACTAGGATTAGTTTAGTTGACTTGTATATTTGCGAGACAGGAGAAAAACTTGGATAAGGACAATACTCAAAAGAAGGGACAATCCAGAAAAAGAGAAACGCCGGATGATCATTCTCAGGTGGATTGGCATAGTTATAATCCTATCCGGATGAACAGGCGTAACATCAATCAGAACATAGGAGACAAGCGTGTAATCATACATAAGCTGTTCAAGGGATCTTTTATAAGACCTGTGTGTTTTTTTCTTGCAGGCATACTGGCACTCATTTTATTTATCTTTGTATGCATTAATATAGGAAAAGAATTTAAAAAACTCAGATCAGCAGAGACTACTGCTTCCAATGAAACTACACAAAACAGCGAAAGCGTTAAAACGGATGATGAATCGGAAGAAACGGTCATTGCAGAAAATGTAGTTCCGGAAAAAAAGATAAAGGAACTTAATGTTATAGGAGGAAACGGTGAGCTGATAGGTTTTTCTTTTCCCGACCAGTACAGTAAGAAGTGGGTACTTCTAAAAAAATATTTTGAAGATACCATGAATACAGCTGGATATAAGACAGAATTCAGATATGCCTCTTCGGAATCATACGACAATCCGGGTGAAGTGACTGAAACAGAACCTGAAGATGAGGTTTCCATACAAATCTCGGATATAAGAGAGCTGGTGGATGATGGTGCTAAGGTTATATTTGTGGCTCCTGTAGATGTTACATCCTATGAGCTTGGAACGGTACTGAATGAAGTAAAGAATAACGGAATATATGTGGTGGCACTGGATCATGTTCCCATGAATACTTTGGGAGTAAACTACCTTTTCGGATATGATGATTATCATATCGGTGAGACTATAGGCAAATACATAGTTGATAAGCT
This sequence comes from Oribacterium sp. UBA3737, assembly GCA_002371295.1. Next base: position 19,131 of record DFGZ01000364.1, read on the forward strand.
GGAGTTGGATAAGGCAAGTAAAAAGGAGCCTAAAACGGTTGAGATATTCACGGGAGATATAACGGACGAAACATTGCTGTTCCTGTATCCGGGTCTTATGGAGACATTGTTCCCATACATAGACAACGGCTCACTTATAGTGGGATCGGGTCAGCTGGAGCTTGAACAGGTGAGTGTAATGGACAGCAGTGAACAGGCTGCCTATGCACGTATGCAGACAATGATGGATCAGGTATACAGAAACAAAAATCTCGATGCGGTCATCTGCACTGACGATGTGCTGGCAGGGGGAGTCTCCAAAGCTATAGTTGATGCTGTACTTAATAAGGTTTATGGAGGAAGAATGCCGGTGATAACAGGAGACGGATGTGATGATGCGGCTCTCGACAGGATACTTCAGGGAACCCAGTCAATGACCATACTTCATGAACCCAGGGATTATGCCTACAGAGGAACGGAACTCACGGATGCCATAATCCATGGGGGAGCGGTAGATGTGATTGATTCCGAGATGTACCAGAACGGCAAGCTGGTAGTCCCTGCCTGTGAGCTTAAGCCGGTTGTGGTCACTGCTGAGAATTACGAGGAAAAGATAGTCAATAAGGGATATCTTCTTACTTCGGTGCTGCTGGATTAGTATCTATGCGGGGATTCCTATGATGACCATAGCTTCCTTTAAATATGAAAAATAAAAGAAGAAGGAATATGGGAGTGCGTCCCGTATATCCTTCTTCTTTCTTTTATAGAGATATTATGATGTGAGTGTCAAAAG
>DFGZ01000161.1:0-16922 GCA_002371295.1 Oribacterium sp. UBA3737
GAAGTCAATCGAGGATGCTCTCGGAAAGGATTTCGATCCTGCATCCATCAACTCACTTGATTCCTTCAAGGCAATCTGTGAAGAGCTCAGAGCAGCAGGCATGGAGAATCCTGTGGTTCTTTCAAAGGAAGACTGGTCACTGGGTGCACATCAGCTCGGATATATCTATGATACATACGACGGCACAACAGCCGGTGCTGACAAAATCATGGCAGCTCTTAAGGATGGTTCACAGAAGGTTGAGGATTATGACCGTTTTAACCAGTTCATGGATACCATGGATGTGATCCTTGAGTACAACTACAACAAGGAAGATCCACTCGGAGCTATCTACGATGAGGATCCTATGCACCTTGTTGAGGGTGATGCAGCATTCTGGCCAAATGGTAACTGGGCATGGCCAAACCTTGAGACAGCCGGTGCTGAGACATCTGATGAGTATGGCTTCATTCCGTTCGTTCTCGGAAATGATTCTTCTGATATTGCCAACACATCAATGCAGGCATCTCCTACAAAGCAGCTTATGGTAGACGCAAAGCAGTCAACAGAGGAGCAGCAGAAGGCAGCTCTTGAGTTCATCAACTGGCTTGTAAACTCAGAGTCAGGTCAGAAGGGCCTTGTTGAGAAACTCGCACTTATCCCTGCATGCTCAAACAACACTGTAGCTCCTAAGGATCCGTTAAGCCGTGATATCGTAGCTAAGATGGCTTCAGGAAATACTTACTCTTCAAGCTTCGTAGCACCTTCAGATCACTGGTCAGTAGTTGGTGCTGTTATGCAGAAGTATGTTGCAGGTCAGACAGACCGTGCTGGTGCTGCTTCAGAAATTGATGCTTACTGGCAGTCACAGAAATAATCAAAAGTAACATGATAAGATTCAGGACCATAACTCTCTGCGAGATATGAGGCATTGAGATATTTTACTTATCCGGCGAGAACGAACAGCTTTCCGGATAAGTATTTTGGAAGAATTCCAAAACCGGTCCTGATTTTTTTATAGGAAGAATTAAGAAAGGCAGATCAATATGAATTCTCTAGGCCGTACCACCGGTGATAAGATAAAAAGTTTTCTAATGTTTGCACTTCCGGGAACATTCGTTTTTGTATGTGTGGTCATCATACCTTTTCTGTATGGTTTTTATCTCACATTTACAGACTGGAACGGTGTTGCGGCAGTGAAGAACCTTGTGGGCTTTGATAATTACAAGGCTCTTGCTCAGGATAAGGATTTCTGGAATTCCATGGGACTTACACTTAAGTATGTAGTGCTCTCTGTTATTCTGGTCAATGCATTCGGCTTCCTTTTTGCATATTTCCTTTCAGGAAGAATCAAAAAGGGTCAGAATGTCTTTCGTGCCGGATTTTTCACACCGAACCTTATCGGTGGTGTAGTTTTGGGATTCATATGGCAGTTCGTTTTTTCCCAGCTTCTTGTTAAGTTCGGAAAGAGCCTCGGAATCGCCTTTTTTTCAAAGTCATGGCTTTCCGATCCGACCAAGGCCTTCTGGGCGCTGGTCATCGTGACCGTATGGCAGCTTAGCGGATATATGATGCTCATCTACATTGCAGGATTCACAGGTCTTTCGGAGGATGTACTGGAAGCTGCATCCATAGACGGGGCATACGGATGGTCAAAGATGAGACATATCACACTTCCTCTTATGGTTCCTTCTTTCGTAATATGTATTTTCCTGACACTTTCAAGAGCCTTCATGGTTTACGATATCAACCTTACATTGACAGGCGGTGAACCATACGGCAGTACAAGACTTGTAGCCATGCATGTTTACGAAAAGGCATTTACGGCCAGACAATACGGAATAGGACAGGCGGAAGCGGTATTCCTTTTCTTCGTGGTCGCCATAATTTCCGGACTTCAGGTATATATCGGTAAGAAGCAGGAGGTAGAAGCGTGATGAGTGGTCAGGCAAATATTTCCGCAAAGGATCTGTCACCAAGGGCTGCAGATCGCGTTGGCGGAACAAAAAAACTTGTTAAGGATATCTGTATATATATTCTTCTTGTCATCGGAGCGTTATTTTACCTGGTACCGTTCTTTATGGTCATTGCCAACTCCTTTAAGCAGAAAAAGGATATCATAAAGGCTCCGATGGATATCGTCGGTGCTCATGGAATGAGCCTTGATAACTATTTCAAAGCCTTTAAGCAGATGGAATTCTTAAAAGCATTCGGAAACTCCATTTTCATTACAGGTCTTTCCACCCTGGCGGTCATCGTACTTTCTTCGATGGTTGCGTACTATATAGTTCGTGCGAACACCAAAATCGCGAAGCTGATATTTGCGCTGATGATCTCTTCCATGATCATTCCGTTCCAGTCTATAATGATTCCTCTGGTATCCATCTATGGTGCACAGCTCAGCCTGCTTAATCACAGACTTTCACTTGTATTCATGCATACCGGTTTTGCCATGAGTATGTCAGTGTTCATGTATGCCGGGTTCCTTAGAAGCGGTGTACCGAAGTCTCTTGAGGAGGCAGCCTACATCGATGGATGTACAAAGATGGAGACTTTCAGGCTTATAGTATTTCCTTTGCTTAAGCCTACAACTGCTACACTGGTCATCTTAAATGCCATGCAGTTCTGGAATGACTATCTGCTCCCAAGCCTTGTTCTCGGAAAGAAGCCCCTTTATACACTGCCTCTTTCCACATACAGCTTCTACGGAACATATAGTTCGGATTACGGCCTTATCATGGCGGCGCTGGTACTTACACTTCTTCCTATACTTATTCTGTATTTCTTCTTACAGAAGCAGATTATAGCCGGAATGGTTGCAGGTGCTGTTAAGTAAGGTTCAGTAGCAATAGAGTATGAGTGTTAGAGTAAAAATATAAAAATTTGTATCGGAAAATCGTTTTTAAGAATAAAAACAATTGATGGTATAGTATAATGAAGCCGGACATCATGAGTGTCCGGCTTTTTAGTTACATTGGTGTAGTTTTGATGTATATGATAAAAAACATTTATGTAACCGCGTACAAAGGATATTATATTAGCTGTGTTTTAATATAGAAAGTATTCGTATTGCCGGTTATGTTGATGGCACATAAAAAACAGTAAAGGGAATAGGATAGAATGGCGACGACATTAAAAGATGTGGCTAAAGAGGCGGGACTTGCAGTTGAGACTGTGTCCAGAGTGCTGAATAACAGAGGATATATAAGTGAGAAGACCAAGAAAAAGGTCTATGACGCCATGCAGAAGATTGGTTACAGACCGAATATCGTGGCACGCACCCTTTCAAAGGGGAGATCGAATGCCATAGCGGTTATTGTGCCCCACATGGTCCATCCGTATTTTTCACAGATGCTCAGCGAGATAGAGCATTATGCGGCGGAAAAGCAGTATCAGGTATTTATCAATAATTCAACCGGGGATCCTCAGAAGGAGACCAGTGTACTGGAGCTTTGTGAAAACAGCCTCGTAGCAGGTGTTCTTATTTTCAGCCGGCAGGTAAAGCCGGAGACATTGAAAAAATTCAATCTTCCCATCATCACCATCGAACGTTTCATAGAAGGCGGAACAGGCTGTGTACTCTGCGATAACTATAAGGGGGGACAGCTTGCGGCGGAGGAGCTCATAAGAAAGGGCTGTAAAAATCTTTTGATGCTCGGAAGTGTCTGGCAGAGCAAGATGCCTGCGGATGTGCGTGAAGACGGCTTTATGGACATCTGCCGTAAGAGCGGGGTCAATGCCAAGGTCCTCACAAGTAATTCCCGGGAGTATAAGGAAATGGAATATCATGAGAGTATACTCAAGGCTCTTAAGGAATTTCCTGAAACGGACGGTGTGTTCTGCAGTTCCGATCTTATAGCCGCACAGGTTATACAGGTTGCGGCCATGATGGGAAAAAGAGTACCCGAGGATCTGAAGATAATAGGCTTTGATGATACGGAGCTTGCACTTCTTACAACACCTAAGCTTACAACCATCCATCAGCCTATCAGAGAGATGGCACGGAAGGCTGTTGATATGATATTGGACACTCTGGAGCATAAAGAGGTTTCCGAGAGGAATGTAATGGATGTGAGCCTTGTGGTGCGGGGTACAACATAATATTAATCAGAATATCACTTTAAAAATCCATTTCTTTCTATTATACTATACAGGATTATGGGTTTTACTGCCTATGGAGTAGTATAAATGCCGAATACGGTATTTTATGGGAGAGTTTAATGTTTTCGTTGATTTCAAATGATATCGGAATAGATCTTGGTACATCGAGTGTTCTTGTGTACATTAAGGGCAGAGGCGTTGTGCTTAAAGAACCTTCGGTGGTTGCTGTAAACAAGGAAACCAACAGTGTTCTTGCCTATGGTGAAGATGCCCGACTCATGCTCGGAAGAACACCGGAGAATATAGCTGCGGTTCGTCCCCTCAGACAGGGAGTCATATCCGATTATACTTTGACAGAGCAGATGCTTAAGCATTTTATCAATAAGGCTGTTGGAAAGCGTACACTGCGTAAGCCGAGGATATCGGTCTGTATCCCCTCCGGGGCGACAGAGGTTGAAAAGAAGGCTGTAGAGGATGCCACCTATCATGCGGGAGCAAGAGAGGTCACCATTATTGAAGAGCCTGTTGCTGCAGCCATAGGTGCAGGAATAGACATCAGCAAGCCACAGGGTAATATGATCATCGATATAGGCGGAGGAACTTCTGATATTGCTGTCATCGCTCTTGACGGTCCCGTAGTATCAGAATCTATAAAGGTCGCAGGTGATGATTTTGATGAAGCCATTCTCCGATATATGCGTAAGAAGCACAATCTTCTCATTGGAGAAAGAACTGCTGAGGATATAAAGATCAACATAGGCTGTGCCAGCAAGAGGCCGGAAAATATCACTATGGAAGTCAGGGGACGTAACCTGGTTACGGCACTTCCAAAGACAGTGGTTGTCAGTGCTGACGAAATCATGGATGCACTTCTTGAACCGGCAACTATGATAGTCAATGCTGTACATAATGTTCTGGAGCGTACTCCGCCGGAGCTCGCTGCGGACATTTACGAGAGAGGCATCGTGATGACCGGAGGAGGAGCACTTCTTTACGGACTGGATAAGCTGATGCACGAGAAGACCGGCATAAACTGTATGCTGGCAGAGGATCCTCTCACTGCTGTTGCCATAGGAACAGGAAAGTTCATCGATATAGCAAACGGCGAGGATGACGATCTGTAATATTGAATTTAAAATTGGGGGTGGCCTTTAGAGGGCTGCCCCTTTGCTGTATAAATGAGACGGATGAGGTACCGGGATTCACGGGAGGCTTTATCCTAAGAAACGGCAGGAAGAGTCAGCTGTTCCTGCGGAAGCAGTATTGTTTACAGAAGGAAAAGGTTTTGGATTTTTTCGAAGGTTATATAGATCATATTATATTCAGAAGTGATTCCACCGGATACACGGTCATGGTGGGTGTAATGAAGGGTAAGGACTACACTCTGGTTGGCACGGTGCCGGGATTGGAACCCGGAGAAAACATAAAGGCCGACGGTCATGAGACTACTCACCAGATTTACGGAACTCAGTTTGTCATAGACAAGTATCAGGTGGTTCCGCCGGAATCAAGTGAAGCGGTGGAAAGATATCTTGGCTCCGGAGCCATCAAGGGTATAGGTGCGGCCATGGCTTCCAGGATAGTAAAGAAGTTTGGAGATGATACCATGCGTATCATTGAAGAGGAGCCTGAGAGGCTGGCGGAGATCAAGGGGATTTCCTCAAGGAAGGCCATAGATATCGCTGCATCGGTCAACTCCAAAAAAGAGATGCAGTATGCGGTTATGTTTCTTCAGCAGTATGGTATCTCCATAAATATGGCGGGAAAGATATTCTCCCAGTACGGAAATGAGATGTATGACATTGTAAGGGACAATCCTTACAAGCTGGCTGAAGATATAGAGGGCATGGGCTTCAGGACCTGTGATGAGATAGCAAGAAATGCCGGAATAAAAGAAGATTCTGATTTTCGTATAGAGGCGGGAATTCAGTATGCCCTTGCCATGTCTGAGGGAAACGGGCACTGCTTTCTTCCGCTTCCGGAGCTTCTGCAGATGACAGAAACTCTTCTCAACATTACAGTCCATGATATAAACAGGTATCTTCTGGATCTTCAGATGCAGGGAAAAATTGTGGTGAAGAATGCCGGTAAAAAGAGGAGCATAGATGATTATCTTGAAGAAGCATCTCTTAACGGATCGGGAACCGTAAATGAAGATGGAATCCCTTTAGGAGGACCGGTATTTGATGCCGACAACAGAAATGTGGATCCAGGAGTCAGGGTATACAGAACCCTTCTTTACTATACCGAACTTCAGGTGGCGGCAAAGCTTCATGAGCTCAATATCGGAAAAGACAGTAAAAAGGACGAGAATTTCGAAAGAGAGATCGATGGAATCACCGAAAAGGAAGGCATAGAGCTTGATGCATTGCAGCGTCAGGCTGTTTCTATTGCTGCCAATTCGGGAGTTCTGGTGATAACGGGCGGACCGGGTACGGGAAAGACCACAACTATAAACACCATCATCCGGGTCTTTGCAAATGAAGGAAAAACCATACTTCTGGCGGCACCTACAGGCCGGGCTGCAAAGAGGATGTCTGAGTCTACGGGATGGGCTGCTTCTACCATCCACCGTCTTCTTGAGTATCAGGGGCGGCCTGAGGAAGAGGGGGATGAAGGCGGTGAACAGATAAGGGGTCATTTCGAGAGAAATGACAGCAATCCCCTTGAATGTGATGTTGTCATCATAGATGAGATGTCCATGGTGGATATATTCCTGATGAATTCTCTGCTCAAGGCAATACACAAGGGAACGAGGCTCATAATGGTGGGAGATGCCAACCAGCTTCCTTCTGTGGGTGCGGGTAATGTTCTCAGGGACATCATAGAATCCGGTGTCATCAGGACCGTAAAGCTCAATCATATTTTCAGACAGGCTGCAGAGTCGGACATAGTTGTAAATGCTCATAAGATAAATGAAGGACAGAGTGTTGATCTCAGTAAGAAATCGAGAGATTTCCTTTTTATACGAAATCAGAATCCGGAGCAGATATTTAACTCGGTTACGGCGCTTATTCTTGATAAGCTTCCGGGATATCTTGGGGTGGAGCCTTTTGACATGCAGATCATGACGCCTCAGAGAAAGGGAGCTTTGGGTGTGGAGAGACTTAATCAGCTTCTTCAGGAGCGCATCAACCCTAAGGACAGTAAGAAGCCCGAGAAGGAAATAAACGGAACATTGTTCCGCCTGGGTGACAAGGTCATGCAGGTAAAGAATGATTACAACCTGATATGGGAGATCAAGGGAAGATACGGCATACCTATAGAAAAAGGCGAGGGTGTGTTCAACGGAGACATTGGCATCATAACGGAGATAAATAATTTTGCTCAGACACTGACTGTGAAGTTCGATGACAGATTTGTGGAGTATGAGTTCAAACAGTGTGATAGCCTGGATCTTGCCTATGCCATAACCATACACAAGTCTCAGGGGTCGGAGTATCCTGCGGTCATAATCCCGATGTATCAGGGTCCTCAGATGCTCATGAACCGGAATCTTCTGTATACCGCAGTGACGAGAGCAAAGAGGTGTGTTTGTCTGGTGGGCAATCCCCAGATCTTCGAGCAGATGATAAATAATGAATCCGAGGCTAAGAGGTATTCATCCCTGTCGGAGCGTTTAAGGGAGATTTCAGATGCAGGTTAAAATGTTTTATAAAGGAGCGGCTGACCTGCTATTTCCCAGGAGATGCCCAATATGCGAGGAACCGGTGATGCCTAAGGGAGAACTCATCTGTCCGGAGTGTATTCGTGAAATCCATTTCATAAGGGAGCCTGCCTGTAAGGTGTGCGGGAGAGAAATAGGCACTAAGGAGGAAGAGCTCTGTTCTAACTGCAGGAGGCACAGGTTCAGCTTCGAATACGGATATGCTCTTATGAGCTACACCGATGTGGTGGCACATTCCATTACGAGAATTAAATATACCGGTGCAAGGGAATATCTGGATTTTTACGGGCATATGGCAGTGAAGCTGTACGGCGACAGGATAAAGGCCATGGGAGTCGATGCCATAGTGCCCGTTCCTATACATAAGACCAGACTGATAAAACGAGGGTACAATCAGGCTCAGGTTCTTGCTGAAATAATGGGCAGGGAACTTCATATACCGGTTTATGAGGATGCTTTACACAGAAATAAAAAAACCGCGGCATTAAAGGAACTTAATGCTGCGGAACGTCTTAAAAATCTGTCAAGTGCATTTTATGCGGGAGAAATCCCGAAGGATATGCACTCTGTACTTATAGTGGATGATATCTTTACCACCGGAGCTACCATGGAGGCCACCGGAAGGTGTCTTAAAAGGGCGGGGGTGGAAAAGATATACTGCTTTTCTCTTGCAATCAAATCGGATATCTAGCTTTATCAGACCATGTCATCGGTCCAGTAATCTCTTGCAAGGTCTATAAGGTCTCTCATTGGTTCGGAGAGATACTTATCCTTTCTGTATACCGCATAGGCATTCATGACAGGATGGGTCTTCAGCTTAATGAGCTGAACATCATCCGGGATGTCCACGTGGTGGGATGCGCCGATGAGGGCTGCACATTCATCTGCGGCTACAAGGGCAAGCTCATAGTTGATGCCCTCTGCATCCATATATACATCGGGTTCAAATCCGGCCTGTTCGAATACCTGCTCTGAAACGAATCGCTCTGTAGAGTCTTTCGGACCAAGGAAGAAAGGAACATCCTTGAATTTGCGGATGTCCATGACCTTTGTTCCGTCTTCTTCGTACTCGACCTCATTTACAAGGGGATTCGAGGAAGCTACCGCAAGTACCATCTCCACATGACTTAAGAGCTCATACTGCAGTCTGTAGTTCTGTTTGTCTCCCATAAGTATGATGCCGAGATCTATGGTTCCGTTCTTTACAAGCTCCTGGGCCTTCAGGCCTTTCATGATGTTGAGCTGCAATTTTACAGTCGGATTCATCTTATGGAACTGTCTGTATATGGATGTCATCATGTAATCTGCTTCTATACCGGCTGCTCCAACGGCAATTTCTTCATTATGAAGCTTTGCTATGTCGGAGATACGGGAATAACAGTCCTTCTTCATGGCGATCATCTTTCTGGCTGTATCCACATAGATCCTGCCGGCTTCGGTGATGGACCATTCATTTCCTCTTCTGTAGAACAGCTTTGTTCCGAGCTCTTTTTCGAGATTAAGAAGCTGAAGATTGAGGGCCGGCTGAGAGATAAAGAGCTTGTCAGCCGCTCTTGTTATATTCTTTTCTTCTGCGATGCGAATGATATTTTCAATACGTCGTAGATCCATAAAAGCCTTCTTCCTGATTTGATATGACAATGTCTTGCGAATATAAAAATCTGCACTGAACAATGATTGTCAAAAACCAAAAAACTTAAAAATGTAAGATATTTAATAGTATATAAGGTATTATAACTTATTACAATAGAATGCGTGAATGGTAATAAAAAATTTAAATAACAATCCATGGGACTGATTAGCTTGACGGGTACAGGAGGACATGTTATAGTTTGCAGGTAAACAAGGGGCTAAGCCCTATTTTTTATGCACTAATTTCGTAGTCATGCGGAGTTAAGAATCATTGGAGGTGAACAGCCGTGCGCACAAAGATTATTTTAGCATGTACAGAATGTAAGCAGAGAAATTACTTCACGACTAAGGAAAAGAAGAACCATCCTGAGAGAATGGAAGTTCGTAAGTATTGCAGATTCTGTAAACAGCACACGCTTCATAAGGAGACAAAGTAATGGACGAAAAGAAGGGTTCTAGTATTCAGGGCTTCTTCAAGGGTCTTAAGACGGAATATAACAAGATTATTTTCCCGAATAGACAGGACATTGTTAAGGAAACAACAGCTACAATTGTTGTAAGTTTACTTATCGGAGTTGTTATCGCAGTTCTTGATCTCATCATGAAGACGGGACTTGGCTTTATACTTAAGTAAAGGGGATATCGATGTCAGAGACAAATTCTGCAGCTCGTTGGTATGTAGCTCATACCTATTCAGGCTACGAGAACAAGGTTAAGATGGATCTTGAAAAGACAATCGAAAACCGTGGTCTTCAGGATCTTATTCTTGAAGTCAGCGTTCCAATGCAGCCGGTCATCGAAATGAAGAACGGCGTTGAAAAGAAGACTGACAAGAAAATGTTCCCGGGCTATGTTCTTGTAAACATGGTTATGAATCAGGAAACCTGGTACGTTGTGAGAAATACACGTGGCGTCACCGGTTTTGTTGGCCCAGGATCAGAGCCGACACCTCTTTCAGAAGAGGAAATCAGAGCCCTTGGCTATAGAAAGTCAGAGGTTCTCGTAGACTTCGCTATCGGCGATTCAGTATCTGTAAATTCCGGATCATGGAAGGGTACTGTAGGAGTAATAAGCGAAATCAATGATCAGAAGAAGACCGTAACTATCTTAGTTGAGATGTTCGGCAGAGAAACTCCGGTAGAGTTATCATACGGAGAAGTAGAAAAGCTTAGATAACAAAGTTTGGGAGGGTTAGCGCTTTATGCGGCTACCCCGCAATTACCACAAGGAGGTGCCTCAATGGCAAAGAAGGTAGAAGGTTACATTAAGTTACAGATTCCAGCTGGTAAAGCAACACCAGCTCCACCAGTAGGTCCTGCTCTTGGACAGCATGGTGTAAATATCGTTGCATTCACAAAGGAATTTAACGCAAGAACAGCTAACGAGGGAGACGTTATCATCCCTGTAGTTATCACTGTTTATGCTGATAGAAGTTTTAGCTTCATCACAAAGACTCCTCCAGCTGCAGTCCTCATCAAGAAGGCTTGTAAGCTTCAGAAGGCTTCAGGTGAGCCAAACAAGAACAAGGTTGCTACAATCAGTAAGGCTGATCTTCAGAAGATTGCAGAGACAAAGATGAAGGATCTTAACGCTGCATCACTTGAAGCTGCTATGTCTATGATCGCTGGAACATGCAGATCTATGGGCGTTGAAGTAGAGAAGTAATAGGGAGGTCAACTGATTATGAAAACAGGTAAGAGATATAATGCAGCTGCTCAGGGCGTAGACAGAGCTGTTAAGTACAGTGCAGTAGACGCTATCGAGCTTGTAAAGAAGAATGCAACAGCAAAATTCGACGAGACCGTTGAACTTCACATCAGAACAGGTTGTGACTCACGTCACGCTGATCAGCAGGTTCGTGGTTCCGTTGTACTTCCTGCCGGCACAGGTAAGAAGGTTAGAATCCTCGTATTTGCAAAGGGCGCTAAGGCTGATGAAGCTCAGGCAGCCGGTGCAGATTTCGTAGGAGCTGAGGAACTTGTTCCTAAGATCCAGGGTGGTTGGTTTGATTACGATGTAGTAATCGCTACACCTGATATGATGGGTGTTGTAGGACGTATCGGACGTCTTCTCGGACCTAAGGGTCTCATGCCAAACCCTAAGACAGGTACTGTTACTATGGACGTTGCCAAGGCTATCGCTGATACTAAGGCAGGTAAGGTAGAGTATCGTCTTGATAAGGCGAACATCATCCACGTTCCAGTAGGAAAGGCTTCATTCGAGACAGAGAAGCTTCAGGAGAACCTTAACACACTCATGGCAGCTATCGTTAAGGCAAGACCTGCAACACTTAAGGGACAGTTTATGAAGTCAGCTACTCTGACATCAACAATGGGTCCTGGAGTTAAGCTTGATACTGTTCAGTTCGGTGCTTAATTTATTTTATTTAGTTATTGACAATCCTTTTGATGGATGTTAATATACGCAACGTATTAACCCGAAGACAGCAGGTGGTGCCGTAAGGTACCGTAAGACAGAACGCCTGCCGAGGAAAGATACAAACTGTTTTGTTTGTTCTACCCCATGTCTTTTCGGCATGGGGTTTTCCTTTTAGAAAGGTTTATACGAAAAATCTTATAAGGAGGAAAAACCGTAAATGGCAAAGGTTGAAATTAAACAGCCAATCGTTGACGAGATCAAGGCACTTTTTGATGGTGCTGTAGCTGTTACTGCCGTTGATTACCTCGGACTTACTGTTGAGCAGGATACAAATCTTCGTAAGCAGTTAAGAGAGGCTGGTGTTCAGTACAAGGTTTACAAGAACACTCTTATCAAGAGAGCAGCAGAGGGCACAGATTTCGCACAGCTTGATTCTGTACTTGAGGGTCCTACAGCTATTGCAGTATCAAAGGATGATCCTGCAGCAGCAGCTAGAATCATTGCAAAGTTTGCTAAGAATGCTCCTAAGCTTGAGCTTAAGGCAGCAGTTGCTGAGGGCAAGCTTTATGATCAGAATGAGGTTCAGGCTCTTGCAGCAATCCCTTCAAGAGACGAGCTTCTCGGAAGACTTTGTGGTTCTCTTCAGAGCCCAATCACAAACTTCGCACGCGTTATCAATCAGATTGCGGAGAAGAGCGAGCCGGCAGCTTAATAACAGGCTTCTGGCGTCCTGAAGCGGCATGAGCTTCAGTTGTGGTCGAGAGATCACAGAGCAATGTAAATTGCGATATAAGATTGTAAATTTTGATATGTGCTACAGGCACGATATTTCTAAATGGAGGAAATTAAAATGGCTAAGTTAACTACAGAAGAGTTTATCGCAGCTATCAAGGAGCTTTCTGTTGTAGAGCTTAATGACCTTGTAAAGGCTGTTGAGGAAGAGTTTGGCGTTTCTGCTGCTGCAGGCGTTGTTGTTGCAGGTGCTGCTGCTGCAGCTCCAGCTGAGGAGAAGACTGAGTTCGACGTTGAGCTTACAGAGGTAGGCGCAGAGAAGATCAAGGTTATCAAGGTTGTTCGTGAGGCTACTGGTCTTGGTCTTAAGGAAGCTAAGGAAGCTGTTGAGTCTGCTCCTAAGGTACTTAAGGAGGCTGCTCCTAAGGCTGAGGCTGAGGAGCTCAAGAAGAAGCTTGAGGAAGTTGGAGCTAAGGTTACTCTTAAGTAATTCAGTCTTTATTAAAAGCATTAACAGAGAAGGTGTATGGAATATTCCATACACTTTTTTTATTCGTGATAAGGCTGTCAAACTCATGTAGTGCGTGCAAGTATATGCATTGGACAGCCAACGTGGAATTTAGAAAGGTATGTTCCTTCCCAGTTGAAAAGCCGTCAAATGACCACTCCTGTAAAGGCAGCGGCCATTTGACGGCTTTTTTATGACCTCCTTACAGTGCCACACGGCAAGTTTAATTCATGCGGCTAAACTGTAGTAATCCAGAACTCTGGATAATTCGAACTGAAGAGCAGCTTTTAAATCGAACTGATCTGTTCCGATAGCCCAGCAATAGGCGATTCCTCTGAATGTGTAGAGAATGGAATTCGCTATAGTTTCCGGAGAATACTCGGAAGAAAATTCCTTTTCATTTATAGCGTCACGTGCCAGATCAGTAAGGGTGCTTTCAAGAGCTTTTGATCTGTTAATGTTTAGATCTCTTCCAAGCATGCGGATAATGCAGATTTCTGGTCCTTCATACACTATGAAATCCGCAATAAGATTAGTAAAGAGAGACAGTATCTGGCCTTTTCTTGTGGGAATGGAAGGATCGTAAGCTCTTTGTCTTATAATATCTTCATTTCCGGCGGTACGGTTTATAAGTATATCCGCTTTATTTTTGAAATGATAATATAAAGCACCCGTTGTTATATCGAGCTCGGAGGCTATCTGACGGACACTGACATTGTCATAGCCATACTCTTTGAATAACTGAAATGCCTTATCTGAAATTTTCTCTTTGGTGCCTTTTTGTAATGTTTCCTTGGAATTGTTCATTTTGCTTACCCGTATTAAGATTAGATTTTTTCTGAAAAAATATGATGCTATGAGATTTCAAACAATGAAATCACACATAACCCATTATAAATTAAAAATTGAAAATACGACATTGAATATAGAAAAATTTACGAAAAAATCAGAAAAAATCAGTTGAATTCTACCCCAATGGTAGTTTTATATACTAAATTAAGAAAAAAATTTTTAAAACTAAGAACATAACAAATTATGTATAGCGTGTGACATTGCCGGATGTTAATATGTTACACGTTAGATTGACTGAATAATGACAATGCAAAAAAAAGAAGAAATAATTATTATAATCGTATTCTATTTCGTTATAATTTGTCGACTATATATTTGTATGGTCATTATTTCTTGTTCAAGAGAGGTGAAATTATGAAGAAAAGAAACTTAGGAAGAACAGCTACAGCAGTTGTTCTTGTGGGTTCTATGGCAGCAGCATCTCTTTCGGGATGTGGACAAAGCCAGCCTGCGGCAACACAGGCTTCTACCGAGGCGGTTACTACTGCAGCGGCAGAGACAACAGCGGCAGCAGCAGAGGGAGCTGTTTCGGGAACATTCGAAGGATCAGCTGTAGGACAGGGAGGTGAGAGTGCACCTGTAAAGGTCACACTTACTCTTCAGGATGGAAAGCTCAGTGATGTAAAAATCGTGGGTGATGGAGAGACACCGGGTATAGGAAGCAAGGCTATCGAAGAGTTACCTGCAAAGATGCTTGCAGGCAATACTGTACAGGTAGATGCTATCTCAGGTGCGACTATTACTTCAAAGGCTATCGTTGAAGCTGCTACACAGGCTCTTCAAGAGGCAGGATTAAAGCCTGAGGATCTTGAGTCTGTTGAGGTTGAGGCAGCAGCAGGTCAGGCTGAAGATATGTCAATAGATACAGACGTTGTAGTAGTAGGTATGGGCGGCGCAGGTATGGCGGCAGCCATTACAGCAGCGGATTCTGGAAAGTCTGTAGTTATTCTTGAGTCACAGACCATGGGAGGTGGAAACACCGTACGTTCGACAGGTGGTCTTAACGCAGCACATACACCGGAGCAGGATAAGAATGAGTTCAAACAGGCTGATGGTGTTGAGAAGACACTGAAGGCTGCTAAGGAGACATGGGGCGATAACGAGGCTATCCAGGAGCTTGCAGCAACAGTTCAGAAGCAGTGGGATGAGTATCAGGCTTCACCAAATGGTTATTTCGACTCAGTTGAGCTCTTTGAACTGGATACAATGATCGGTGGAAAGGGAATAAACGATTTCGAGCTTGTAAAGACACTGGCAGGAAACAGTGCTGATGCTATCGTATGGCTCAAGGAACACGATGCCGAGCTTCCTTCTGTAGGAGCATTCGGAGGAGCTTCAGTAAATCGTATCCACAGACCGGTAAATGCTGAAGGAAAGACAACAGCTGTAGGTGCTTATATAGTTCCTGTTCTTACAAAGAATGTTGAGGACAGAGATGGCATCGAAGTATATTACAATACAACAGCAAACAAGATCCTTATGGAGGATGGAAAGGCAGTTGGTGTAGTTGCAGAGGGGGAGACAGGAAATACTGTCACCGTCAATGCCAAGGCTGTAATACTTGCTACAGGCGGATTTGGAGCAGACATGGACAGAGTTGTGAAGTACAGACCTGACCTTAAGGGCTTCGTATCCACAAATGCTGCAGGATCTCTCGGACAGGGTATCGACATGGCTACTGCAGAAGATGTAAAGGCCGACACTGTTGACCTTGATCAGATTCAGATTCACCCTACTGTAACAGTTGATGCTGACGGTAATGTACATCTCATCACAGAGGGTGTACGCGGTGACGGTGCCATCCTTGTAAACATGGAAGGTAAGAGATTCTTCGATGAAGTATCTACAAGAGATAAGGTTTCCGCTGCAGAAATCGAGCAGACAGATGGAAGCGCATGGCTCATTCTTGACCAGAAGATGCTGGATGCTTCAGCGGTTTGCGCAGGTTACTACAAGTCGGGTTATGCTGTAAAGGGTGAGACCTATGAGGAGCTCGCTGAGGCAATGGGTGTTCCTGCAGATGCATTTAAGGAGACAATGGAAGGCTGGGCAAAGATCTGGGCTGACAAGGCTGATCCTGAGTTCGGACGTACTTCATTTGCTGCAGATATAGATCTTTCTACAGCTCCTTTCTATGCTATCAAGGTTACACCGGGAATCCATCACACAATGGGTGGTCTTAAGATTAATCCGGCAGCTGAAGTTATCAATACAGACGGAAATGTTATTCCTGGACTTTTTGCAGCCGGTGAAGTGACCGGAGGAGTTCACGGTGCTAACCGTCTCGGCGGAAATGCAGTTGCAGATATCATCGTATTCGGAAGAATTGCAGGTGACAGTGCAGCGGCTTACGCAGGCTGATTCAATTACACTCCCGACTAAAGTCGGGAGTTTTTTTGTGCTTGACCCTCAAAATTTAAGAGGAAACAGGACCTTTTTCACTGTCTGATTTTTATGATCGGGATGTATCTCCGGCTTTTTCCGATTTAATAAAAATGAAAGAAATATTCAACTTGGATTAAAAATAAATAAAATGAAATTATTTTGAAAGAAAAGATGTATACAATATGTGCAAAATGTTAAAGTGAATGTGTTTTATCGGGAGAAATAGAGTCAAAACGTAAAATTATGTCAATTTTTGACTCTTAAGAATTTTCCGGACAGTTTAAAAGGGAAGGGAAAATCGAATTGACTTTGAATTAAGTCAAGTGTATGATACGTTCTTGTCTTAAACAGATGTGAAGGGTTTCAAAAGAGAAACCTGCCACGGATTGTCATTCTCGGGCTTTAGGCCACATTTATTTGAGGATGATGTTTAATATTAGGAGGATAAAAATTATGAAGAAGTTAGTTATGATGACTGCATCAGCAGGACTTATGCTCGCACTCGCAGCTTGTGGTTCAACATCAGCACCAGAGGCTACAACATCAGCAGCTACAACAGTAGCAGCTGAGGAGACAACAGCAGCAGCTGAGGAGACAACAACAGCAGCTGAGGAGACAACAGCAGCAGCTGAGGAAACAACAGCAGCAGCTGAGGAGACAACAGCAGCAGCTGAAGAGACAACTGCA
>DFGZ01000161.1:16978-24802 GCA_002371295.1 Oribacterium sp. UBA3737
TGAAGAGACAACTGCAGCAGCTGAGGAGAAGGCTGAGGGTGAGACTCTTACAGGTACAGCTAAGGGCTTCGGCGGAGACGTTACTGTAACTCTTACAATGGACGGAGACAAGATCGTTGCAGCTTCTATCGAGGGCAAGGATGAGACTCCTACAGTTGGCGGTGCAGCACTTGAGGAGCTTGAGAAGAAGATCGTTGAGGCTGGTTCAGCTGATTTCGATGCTGTTTCAGGAGCAACAGTAACATCAACAGGTGTTCAGGATGCTGTAAAGGCAGCTCTTGCCAAGTAATCATAAGCTCATAGTTTTTTGAGAAATATTAATAGCGAAATATACCCGGTTATATATCAGTTAAACTGGATATAACAAGGTAAGCAGGGATCCCTTTCGGAACAGCATTAAATGCCGTTATCCGAAAGGGATTTTTGCGTCCGGAAATATTAATAATATTTTCCGGGTTTATGTCTTGTTTACGAATGATTACTTTGGCATGATAAAAGAGAGACAATTTCCACAGGAAGTTGTATTAAAAAAGATGTTGGCTTTTGATGTCTCGGATTTAATGGAATTTATATTCATGGAGGATGAATTATGAAGAAATATATAGTTGCAGCAGCTGCGGGTTTTGCGCTTACACTTGCTGCCTGTGGTATCAATGAGGTTCCGGATTCAACGACTCAGGCAATTACAAAGGTGCCTTCTGAGGAGGAAAAAGAGGTAAGCGGAAGTGCCGAAGGCTTTGGAGGAACCATTACCGTCACGCTGAAGATGAAGGGTGATGATATAATTGAGGCTTCCATACTGGGAAATGATGAATCACCTGAAATAGGAGGAAAGGCTCTTTCAGAGCTTGAGAAGCAGCTTGTAGAGAAGGACAGCTTTGATATCGACGGGGTATCCGGAGCCACATATACCTCTGAAGGTGTCAGAAATGCAACAAAGGATGCATTGGACCTCTTCCTTCCGGACAAGGAAGACTTGAAGACCGAGGCTGCCGAAACCAGATAATAAAAGCAGAGTTTTAAAGATGAAGTGTTCCAGCGGGTACTTCATCTTTTTTTGCGTTCATGAGCCTCTCGATTTGTTCACTGTAATTAGGTATAATGCTGTAAGCAGTCGGGGCAGCTCTCAAAGCCCCCGGGTCGTATCTCAGGTATAAGAGCCTCAGCTGTTTAACCGGGATATGATGACCTGAGTTTCTGACTTGCGTAAAATGGGTCAGACAGACTTTTCTTGATCATAGTATTTGGAGATATAAACCGGATGGTATTTAGTTCGACACTGTTCTTATTCTGTTTTCTGCCTGTTACACTTACAGGCTATTATATAAGCCATATCCTGGATAAAAAAGTTCTCGGAAGCCGGAAAGAATCAGGCAATTACTGGCTGCTCATTATGAGCGTTATCTTTTTTTCCTGGTCTCAGATGGGTTATCTTTGGATAATAGTTCTGAATATATTTATTAATTATATAGGTGCGTGGTCTTTGGATCTCGAGAAGAAAAGACACGGCACGACAGTCGCTAAATGTATTCTGGCGCTGACGGTTGCCGCAAACCTTGCCATACTGTTTTACTATAAATATTATGATTTTACGGTTGATACTCTAAACAGTCTATTCGGCATGGACATTCCCGTTCGAAACATCATTCTGCCTATAGGAATAAGTTTTTTTACATTTCAGGCCATGTCCTACACTATTGATGTTTACAGAGGGAAGGCCGGAGTTCAGAGGAATCCCTTAAAGCTGGCGCTTTATGTAATGCTGTTTCCACAGCTCATTGCCGGGCCTATAGTCCGTTATACCGATGTGGAAACAGAGATCGATGAGAGAAAAGTCAGCCTTGATGATTTTTATTCAGGAGCAGGGAGATTCATCAGGGGACTCGGCAAGAAGGCTCTGATTGCCAATACTATGGCAGTGACTGTGGACGGCATCTTTTCCCGGGGAGCAGAGAATAACACAGTGGCCATAGCATGGCTCGGGGCGGTGGCTTACGCTCTTCAGATATATTTTGATTTTTCGGGTTATTCCGATATGGCTATAGGACTGGGAAGGATGTTCGGATTCCATTTTCTTGAGAATTTTAATCTTCCGTACATCTCAAGGTCCGTCACAGAGTTCTGGAGAAGATGGCATATATCCCTTTCCACATGGTTTCGGGACTATGTTTATATCCCTCTGGGAGGAAACCGGCTGGGAACCCTTGTCACATACAGAAATCTCTTTATTATCTTCCTTCTGACTGGGATCTGGCACGGCGCCGCATGGCACTATGTTTTTTGGGGGATCTGGCATGGCATATTCATGCTCACAGAGCGTTTCCTGAGAAGCCGAAAGCACCGGTCAGGTACGTTTTTATGTGATATCTTAAGTCACGGATATACGCTATTTGTAGTCCTTACAGGCTGGATATTTTTCAGGGCCGATTCCCTGGCACAGGCATTCCGGTACTTAAAGACCATGTTCGGGAGAGGCCTGGGACCTGAGCCGGGATTCTCTGTCATGTGGTATCTTGACAGATGGACGGCTCTCATGCTTTTTGCGGGAATAATGTTATCGACGGGACTTCCGATAAAAGCAGCAGAGATGATAAGAGCGAAGTTTGAAGCTTGTTCAAAACTGCCTGTGTATGAAGCTTTGAGGGATATTTTACTTCTTGCGCTTCTTTTACTGTCATCAATGAGGATAGTGTCCGGAACCTACAATCCTTTCATATATTTTCAGTTCTGACAGAGCGGGACATGGCAGTTCTTATACCGGGCTGATACTCACCTCACATCATGTATTTACAAGGGCGTTTTACTATAAATATGAATCTGAATACGAAAACAAAAATTCAAAAACTGATATTTGCACTGTCCTTCATGGCGGTCATTTCGGTTCCGCTTCTTAATTTGAACAGAGAGGATGGGGCTGTTTCCTACGATGAGAACAGATATCTTGCCGGAAAACCGGCTTTTCGGGATGGTGAAGGGAAGATCAACGAGGCATTTGCCGCTGATTTCGAAAACTGGATAAATGACAACATTGGATTCAGGACCCTTTTTGTAAAGGCCAATGCCGGTCTGCAGTACCATGTGTTCAAAAATCTTTCAGCCTCGGGTGCAGGAAGCTCTGACTATTATCTGGGACCTGATGGGGAGTTCAATTACGCCGAAAAGGAGATGCTCAGGGATTACCAGCATAAAAATCTTTACACTCAGGAGCAGCTGGATGAGCTCTCTTCAGCATATGAGAAAATCAGAGAGACATTGGAACAAAGGGGAATAAGCTACTATTATATGCAGTGCAGGGACAAGCACAGTATCTATCCCGAACAGTTCATGACATCAGTCTTTCAGTATGGAGATACTTCACTGGTGGATCAGGTAATGATGAACCTGAAGGCCAACACCCGGGTGAAGGTTGTGGACACAACAGAGGTTCTCATGGAAGGGAAGGCAGAGTATGAAACCTTCGGAAGATATACGGATCCCTCCCACTGGACGGAAAGAGGTGCTTATTGTGCCTACAGGGACCTGATGGATAGCATTAACGCATCGGGAGAAAAATACCGGGTTCTTGATGTTCAGGACTATGACATATCATTGACGGATCAGGGAAGCACACTTTTCGGAGGTATCCATGAGGTAGATATGCAGGAGGATTTTCGTATAAAAAATCCTGAAGCGATCGAAGACGATACGATGATCACTCCGCTTGACGGAACGGGCCACAGGATATTTACCTGTGAAGAAGCCGGGAATGATGAGGTTGTACTCATCATAGGAGATTCCTACGTGGAGAACTATATACTTGATGATCTTGCGGAGAGCTTTAACAGAACGATTTTTGTGTGGGGAGACTACAGCTCCCGGTTTATGGAATTTATAGATCTCTATCAGCCGACCATAGTGATAAATGAGAATGCTGAGCGCTGCAGCTACAGATTCCCCATGATAGTGGATGTGGCAGCAGGACTTGAGGGGTGAAGCCGTGGTATTTAAGGCTGCATACTGAAAAAAATTTTAGAGTCATTACCGGAATTGAGTTAATAGGACATGGTCCAAGGAGGAAAAAATGGATCTTTTTGAATATATGGCGGAGAAAAACAAAGAAGATGACGCGCCGCTTGCATCGAGACTTAGACCTGAGACCCTGGAAGAAGTAGTGGGTCAGGAACATATCATCGCACCGGGAAAGCTGCTTTACCGTGCCATAAAGGCGGATAAGCTGGGCTCCATAATTTTTTACGGACCACCCGGAACAGGAAAGACAACACTTGCAAAGGTAATTGCCCATACAACCAGTGCGGATTTTGAATCCGTAAACGCCACAGTGGCGGGAAAGAAGGATCTTGAGGATGTGGTGGCGAGAGCGAAGCAGAATCAGGGCGGCTATGGCCGGAAGACAATTCTTTTTGTGGATGAGATACATCGCTTTAACAAGGCCCAGCAGGACTATCTTCTGCCCCATGTGGAGGACGGAACAGTAACGCTTATTGGCGCAACTACGGAGAATCCATATTTTGAAGTCAACAGCGCTCTTATTTCCCGGTCGAGAATATTTGAGCTTCGTCCCCTTTCGGCTGAAAGCATCGGCACACTTATTGACAGGGCTCTTACAGATACAAAGAAGGGAGTGGGTTCCTTTCATGGCTATATAGATGAAGATGCCAGGGATTTTCTTTCACATACTGCGAACGGTGATGCCAGGGCCGCTCTCAATGCCATAGAGCTGGCGGTCCTTACAACAGACAGGGATCCGGACGGCCGCATTCATATAACCCTCCCCGTGGCAGCGGAATGCATACAGAAAAGAGCGGTGCGCTATGATAAGGACGGGGATAATCATTATGATACGATTTCTGCTTTTATCAAGTCCATGAGGGGCTCTGATCCGGATGCTGCGGTATACTATCTTGCCAGAATGCTGAAGGCAGGAGAGGATATAAAGTTCATAGCCCGCCGTATGGTTATCTGTGCGTCCGAGGATGTGGGCAATGCTGACCCCAGGGCACTGGTGGTGGCTACAAACGCCTTTCTCGCTGTAGAGCGTGTCGGCATGCCGGAGGCTCAGATCATTCTTTCTCAGGCCTGCACCTATATTGCGTCGGCACCTAAATCAAATGCATGCTGTACAGCCATTTTTGAAGCGATGGATGAGGTTGAACGCTCAGGAGGACTTCCTATACCGCCTTATCTTCAGGATGCACATTACAAGGCAAGCTCGGAGCTTGGCAGGGGAGTGGGATATAAATACCCCCATGATTACCCGGGGAACTGGGTAGAGCAGCAGTACCTTCCCGATGGGATAAAGGACAAGGAGTTTTACCATTTCCCTCACAGCCACAAGAAAACTTAATAAAGAGTTAAGATGAATGCTGTGGAAGAAAAAAACCTTTAGTGCTATTTTAATTATCGCTTGATTTTTAGTTTACATTGAGGAGATCGGATTATGAAAAAATGGTTATATACAGTTCTTGCAGCCATGATGGTTCTTTCACTTGCGGCCTGCGGAGGAGAAAAGAAGGAAGAGACAAAGGCACAGGAGACAGCATCAGAGAGCTCAGCTGCGGCTGATGGAGTAGGAGTTGACGGCGACAGCAGTATCGCCGGTCCTGTTGACGTATCAGGCATGAGTGAGTTTCAGGCTACTGTTCAGAAGGCTGACGATAAAAAGCTTACCGTTGAATATGAAGACGGCACAAGTATCACTGTTGATATAACAGAGGCATTTGTAAATCCTGCATGGGAGCTTATGCCGGGAGATGAAGTTACGATATTCTTTGAGGGTGATACCGAGGTTCCTGCTGACGGTGCAAAGGTAGCTGAGGTGGTTATGGCGGTGCCTTATGAATATACTTCAGAGGACTATTCATCAGAGCCTCAGGTTTACGGAAAGATCGTAAAGCTTGATGACAAGTCCATCACAATTTGTGAGGATGAGGGCATCAACAGCGAGAACGGTCCTAAGGACGGAGTAGAGTATACATTTAAGATCACTTCATATGCCACTACAGTAGGTGAGCCAAAGGTCGGTGATTACGCTCAGGCCCTTTACATCGGTGAGCTCGGTTCAGACAGCGCTGTTACATACCGTATCTGCACAGAGGATATGATGGAGGATCCTGCATCAGATGTATTTGAAATAAAGGGAACACTTGCCCAGTTCAAGACAGGCATCATATATCTCAAGACAGATGACGGAGATGTATTCGGTTTCACTGTAGACGGAGATGATGCACTTGCAAAGCTTGCCCAGGAGTCCACAGGCAAGAAGGTTAAGATCAGCTACACAGATTCCATCCGCATGAGAGTTTCAACATGTAACGGAATCACAGTTATCGAGTGACGGTAATCAGAAAAAGAACATAAAATAAAACCTCTATATCCGGTTTCTGATTTAAGATTCCGGATATGGAGGTTTTTTGAATTTAAAATTTGATGACGTGGATTTCGGAAAATCTGTCAGTTGCTTTTCGGAAGAAAGGCCGCAGGCCTTCCCGGTCCTCTCATGTCATATATGCCTCCCGGGCCGGTTCAGAGGGTCTTCGGGAGGTGTATGTTACTTAAACTGATTGAGTTTAGAGTTATAGTGAAGGTCTATAGAGGCCAGGGTCCTCTCCAGCGATGATCTGTCAAGGTCCAGAGCGGAACAGAGGCTGTCCAGTGAATCGTAATTGTCACGAAGCTGTGTGTTTATGAAGCTCATAAGTATAAAAGGATCTTTTGGAATGGACATAACGAACTCCTTTGTTTTTTATAGACGGGGCTCCTTAAATACGGGAAAAGAATCTGTTTTATGACCCCGATATATCATTTCTGTAACATCCCATTTTAAAGCTCCGGTGTTATTTGTCAATGATTACATACTGATAAATCCCGTTCGACTTGTCTAAGAATAAACATAATACTATAATATTTTTAGTTTTTTGAATTATAAAAAAATTACTTTCCTTAAGTCAGGAGAAATAACCATGAAAGATGATAATTGTATTTTTTGTAAATTAGCAAACGGAGACATTCCCACAACAACTCTTTATGAGGATGATACCTTCAGAGTGATTTTTGATGCAAATCCTGCAACAGACGGACATGTGCTCATCCTTCCAAAGGAACATTATGCAAATCTTACGGAGCTTCCGTATGAGATCGCATCAGATGTTATGCCTCTTGCCGGAAAGATAGGAAAGGCCATGATCTCGGGCCTCGGCGCCAAGGGCTTCAATGTTGTTCAGAACAACGGTGAAGCAGCGGGTCAGACAGTATTTCATTTCCATACACATATCATACCGAGATACGGCAGTGAAAAGGAAATGGTTTTATGGAAACCGAATGAGGTCACATCTGAGAAGCTTTCAGAAACCTGTGAAAAGCTCAGAAAAGCACTTTGATAAGGAGAAGTCGGATGAAAGGAAAAGTAGTGCTGACAGGAGGCGGAACAGCAGGACACGTTACTGCCAATATCGCACTTTTGCCAAGGATCAGGCAGGACGGGTATGAGGTATACTATATCGGCTCTTATGACGGTATAGAGAAGCAGATGATGGAAAAGGAGAATGTTCAGTATACCGGTATCGCAACGGGAAAACTCCGCAGATATTTTGATATTAAGAATTTCTCGGATCCGCTGAGGGTCATAAAGGGCTATATGGAAGCGAGAAATGCACTGAAGGAGATTAAGCCCGATATCGTTTTCAGTAAAGGCGGCTTCGTTGCGGTACCTGTAGTGTGGGCAGCTCACAGTCTTCATATACCCGTTGTTACCCATGAGTCTGATATGACACCGGGACTTGCGAATAAGCTCTGCCTTAGGGCTGCAAAAAAGATTTGCTGCAATTT
>DFGZ01000281.1 GCA_002371295.1 Oribacterium sp. UBA3737
CTCCATCTGTACAAGTTTCCCTGCGTGGTCACTGTCTATGGTCACATATTCACGGGAATTTTCGATGAATACAGGAAGCTGTTCCAGGGCTATGGGCCTTACGCAGTGAAGCTTTCCGGGAATCGTCTTCTGTTCGGAAACTGTTCCGTTGGAACAGAAATTGTATCTGTGATAGTGGCTCGGAGTGAGGCGGAAGATAAATGCAGTTCCGTTACTGAAAGTATCCGCAAGTTCCCGGTTCCTGAGTAGACGAGCCAGGCTGTAATGGCTGTTTTTTATCAGGAAGCTGGAATCGCTGTCTATATCCAGTACAGTAAGAAGACCGTCGCAGGGAGCTATAAGTTCTGACTGTGGTCTCGGACGATTCTCCGGGCGAAGTCTTCTGGTGAAGAAATCATTGAAAGAGACATATCCTCCTGCGGGAACCTCGTATCGTTTTAAGTCGATTCCGTTCTTCTTCACATAATGCGGAACCAGCCGTGCGGAGATTCCGGTGGACAGGAACTTTCCCATCCGTACTGAGACGGGAGGTTTCACCAATTGTTTCAATATGAAACGTCCCGGAACAGTATGATATAAAAATTTTAAACCTAATGAGCTGCTCATATGATAGTACGTCCTACAAAGAATACACAAAAAGCTTCTATGAGTCCGATGGCTGAAAGAAGGACCTTGCCTGTGGTGTTAGGCTTCTGGATTTCAATCGGAGTCAGGAAACCGATGCTGCAGAAGATAAGAGTGCCCAGTATGAGCTCGTACCCGTTCATTGACAGATTTGCACGAAGTACGCAGGCGATAGGAAGTAAAAGGGCGATGCTTGTGATGGGGACACCCATAAAGCATCTTTTCCTTTCAGGATGATTCTGAGATCTGTCCTCTTCAAGCACATTGAAATAAGCAAGTCTGATAAGTCCTGCAAGAGTATAGAGAGAAGCAATGATTCCGACCAGAGGGTTGCAGTTTGAAATCATGTAAGTGAAAACTGCAGGCATGATTCCAAAGCTGATGAGATCACAGAGAGAATCGATCTGTACACCGAATCTCTTTTCCTGAACACTTCTTTCCTTTGTGGAAGCGACGGTGCCGTCCAGCATATCACAAAGACCTGCGATGAGGAGGCAGAACAGCGCCTCAAAGAACTTGCCGTCTATAGACATCATGATTCCGTAAAAGGAAAACATCATTCCCGCATATGTAAGTACAACAGTGTAATCATAGTATCCTAATGGCTTAATCATTTTTTTGAAAACTCCTTATTTATCTTAATTATGTGTTTTATATATCCTACAAGAACTATCAGGCCCGAAACTGAAGCGCATATGTAGAAGGAAGTACTTCGGCATAAGGTCTGCAGCATATAGGCATAGTCCTTTGTAAAAATCGATTGAAATCCATCCAGCATGAGATAGTCTGCAACGCCCATTCCTCCCGGGATAGGTACACAGTTGGAACCTACCTGGGAGAGATTCTGAATGATCCATAATCTGGTGAGGTCTACACGTTCAAGATTTCCCAGGGCCAGATGCATAAGAGGTGTGACGCTGATCTGGGAGATACGCTGGGCCAGATTAAAAATAAAGGCCAAAAGCAGCGCTGTGCCCTTGTTCCGAAGAAGCTGTGAACACAGCTTAAAGTCAGCCATGTGCCGTTCCATACGGTCATTCCACTTGGAAACATTTCTGATTATATGGATTTTGTGGAGGAACTTTATGGAACCCATCCCCAGTCTCTTCAGGTACGAGCTCTTTCTCAGCAATGCGTAGAAGATGATGGTGAGGATCAGCATCACCAGGCTTCCGAAAAGGATAAAGGCCAGTGAGATCTCGTTGAAGTTCAGGAGCACCGAAGGCATGAACAGAAGACTCAGAACTCCTATGGAAAAAGAGGACATGGTGTACATCACGAGATTCGCAAGAAGCGTCACGGTGATGACTGAAACCGGTATTCTGTCAAACCGCATGAACAACGCGCTCACCGGCTGCCCTCCGCTGGCGGAAGGAGTGATGGCGGAGAAAAACTGGTCTCCTGCGCTGTACACAAGCCCCTTAAATATATTGGTTTTGTAGCCCAGTGAATTCAAAAGACATTGGAGTGCCAGTGCTTCGAACAGTATAAAGCCGAACATCGAAAGCAAGGTGGCTATGAGACCCGGAATGGAAGCATGCTCCAGCATGCTCAGGATGTGCCCCGGAGTCAGGGCCCTGCTCTGGGCTGCGACAGTTCTGATAGTCAGAAATGCTATAAGCAGAGCTCCGATTGCGAACATAATATTTTTTTTAACATTCATTTCAGTTTGCGCTCATATTCATAATTTTCATTAAGTACACGGTTGTAAAATCTGGAAAGACCGGTTACTTTTACAAGACCATAGCTGATTTCTGCCAATGCTATGCCCATGAACACATCTGCCACCACGTGCTGCTTTGTGGTAAGCGTAGATATGCAGATGAGACCGCAGGCAATCATGGAAAAGACCTTGTACCATCTCGGGACGGACGAGATCTTTCTCACTGCGATAAAGCAGAACTGGCTGGTCAGACAGTGGATGGACGGGAAAAGATTGTCCGCTGCATCCATCCTGTATACCATCCTGAGCAAACGGGACCAGAGGTCGGCGCCTGTGATGGTGGGCCTCAGTGTCGTTGTGGGCAGGACGGTGAAGAAAATAAGGCAGATGATCTTCGCCAGTACATCGGCACACAGAAAGCTGTATGCTTCGTCTTCGTCATCCTGAAGTGCACCGATGAGATAGTTTATGATCCAGAAAATATAACTGCCCAGATAAATGGCGGTGGTCCAGGGGATGACAGGAATGAAGCTGTCAAAGCGGACTGCCAGGCTTGTGTGATGGGAAGAAGTGGTCCAGAGTCGTGAAACATTGTAGGCCACAATATTGATCACAAAGGATATCAGTAATGGGTTATAAAGTTTTTTTTGTACAAGTAACTGTATTTTATGTCTAAAATAATTCATAGTTGTAATTCAAGTTATAAATTAGCAAAAATGGTTTGTGACACATAACTTATTATAGTAAATTACTCTTAAATCATTATTGAAAATAAGCGCAAGGTTTTTAAGGTTAATTTAAGATTGGAAGAAATATGGACATTTACGAAAAGATAAAGACACTTTCGGAAAAAATGGACGAGGAGGCGGTCTTCATAAGAAGGGACCTTCATAAGCATCCTGAAACGGCATTTCTGGAAATGCGTACCACAGTTATCATCGAAAAGTTCCTGAGAGAGCTTGGCTATGAGGTGCTTTCAGGAAAAGCTGTATGCAGGGAAGGTGAACGCCTGGGAGTGCCTTCGGAGGAAGAGCTGTCCGAGCATGCTTCCGAAGTTCTCCGGCAGGGGATTAAAGAGGAGGAGCTTACAGAGGAACTCCGGGAAGGCTATACAGGAGTTATAGGAATCCTGAGATGCGGAGAAGGTCCCGTGACGGCCCTTCGGTTCGATATAGATGCACTCGGCATGATCGAGGCGGAGGATATGGAGCACAGACCCTTCAGAGAGGGATTTTCATCGGTGAACCGGGGAATGATGCATGGCTGCGGTCATGACGGGCATGTTGCCATCGGCCTCGGGACCGCAAAGCTCCTGATGAGTATAAAGGATGAGCTCAGGGGTACCGTAAAGCTCATTTTCCAGCCCGGGGAAGAAGGAGGCCATGGAGCGGTTCCCATCGTGGCAAACGGGCATCTCGATGACGTGGACTATTTTATAGGAAACCACATAGCACCAAGCGATTCTCATGATGACGGAGATTTGACGCCGGGGACTTACGGCTCTCTTGCCAATACCAAGTACGATGTCTGGTTCAGAGGTGAGGCATCCCATGCCGGGGGATTTCCGGAAAAGGGCAGGAATGCTCTGGTATCCGCAGCCCATGCAGTACTCGGACTGTACTCCATACCGCGTCACAGTGCCGGTCAGACCCGTGTCAATGTTGGTACCCTCCATGCAGGAACCGGAAGGAACGTTATCCCTGATACAGCAAAGCTGGAGATAGAGGTCAGGGGTGAAGATACCGAAATTAATGATTATATGTCCGAACAGGCAGAGAAAATCTGCAGGGGCGCAGCCATGATGACGGGCTGCACATGCAAGATGCAGATGGTTGGCCGTGGTGAGACACAGCACAGCGATGAAGAACTGTGGAGCAGAATAGGCGGCATGGTGGCCGGGCATTGCCCTGACCTTAAGGTCAGCAGCGTACCGAATGCGAGAAACTGGGGCAGTGAAGATATCTCTGTCATGATGAACAGAGTGCAGAGTCACGGGGGATTCGCCGCATATATGCGTACTATGACGACTATGGCAAGCCCGCAGCATACTGTGAGATTTGACTTCGATGAAAAGGTGCTGGTTAAAGGAATCAGAATTTTTTCTTCTATAATATATGACCTGAACGGGAAAGGGCAGGAGGACTGTTAAGAGGACGTAGTCCTGTGCCCCGGGTATCTGAGTCTCAGCGAGGGAAACACAAATTCCGGATCATACGTAGTGTAGTCCTGTGCCCCGGGTATCTGAGTCTCAGCGTGAAAACAGATACTGACTATTAAAACGGCATTTACCAACTTACAGCTTAGGAGATAACATGAAAACACTGATTTACAATGCTACTATCCTTACGATGGATAAAGAGGCTACAGTCTTAAGGGGCGGATGGCTGCTTGCAGAGGGAGACCTCATCAAAGAACTCGGAACCTGCGGAAATCGAAAACCTGAGGGAATAGAAGCTGACGAATATATAGATGGGCGGGGCGGCATCATGCTTCCGGGCTTCGTGAACACCCACTGCCATGTTTCTATGGTGCCTTTCCGCACTATGGGAGATGATTGCCCCGACAGGCTGAGAAAATTCCTGTTCCCCTTGGAACTTCAGGCTATGAACAGGGAGCTTGTGTATCTTTCGGCCCTTTACGGGATAGGGGAAATGCTTCTCTCCGGAACAACCACCTTCCTTGATATGTACTATTTCGAGGATGAGGTGGCGAAGGCATGCCTTGAGACCGGAATCAGAGGCTATCTCGGGGAAACCCTGATCGGCCAGAAGACCTGCGACAGCCCTGAAAAGGAATACGGCGGTTTTGAATATCAGAAGGAATTTCTTGAGAATTTCAGGGGCCATGACCGTATCATTCCGGTCATAGCTCCACACGGTACTACAACTCTGAGCCCTGAAAAGCTCAGTGAGGCTCATGACCTGGCGTTAAGATACGACACCCTCTATACACTTCATGCCTGTGAGATGGACTATGAGATGAACCATTTCAGGGAGATGGGGCAGACGCCGGTGGAGTTCCTGGATTCCATAGGGGCGCTTTCCCGGCATACTCTCGCGGCTCACTGCATACATGCGACGGAATCGGATCTTTTTCTTATGAAATCACGGGGCGCAAGAATCGCTCATTGTATAGCTAGCAACACAAAGGCGGGAAAGGGAATCGCGCCAATGAAGGATGCGGATGCCATAGGAGTGCCTTTCGGGCTTGGAACCGACGGACCTTCCTCCGGAAATACTCTGTCCATGTTCGACCAGATGCGCCTCATGCCGAACGCCCAGAAAACAAAGTATCATGACAGAAGCATTTTCTCCGCGGAGCGTGTGGTGAGAGCTGCCACAAAGGGCGGCGCGGAGGCACTTTCTGCTGAACATTTCGGAAGCCTGGAACCCGGAAAAAAGGCGGATCTTCAGCTCGTGGAGACAGAGTCCGTCAACATGTTCCCCGCCTATAATCCTTATTCGGCACTGGTCTATTCTGCCAATGCTTCAAACGTTCAGCTGGTCATGGCAGACGGAAAGATACTCGTCCGGGATGGAAAACTCACAAGCATGGATCTTCCCGGGATAAAAGCGGATCTCTTTCAGGCCATGAAGCCCTTTATGGAAGCGGCGGAAGAATACAAAGATATTATCTGAGATAATACAATATTCTGTTATTTTAAACATTTA
Organism: Oribacterium sp. UBA3737; assembly: GCA_002371295.1. Next base: position 5,959 of record DFGZ01000281.1, read on the forward strand.
CAGCCGAACTTAAATTATGATATAAACAAGAGGTCTTTTACAGATAACTGCAAGAGACCTCTTGGCGCGGCATTGGCGCCGGAGCTTAAAATCAGGCGGCATCGGCCGCTGAAATAGGATTCGCCGTTTTCAGGAGGACATCACGTGAACTGGATCAAAAATAAAGCGTGGATCTTTATGATATTGCCGGGCATCATATTCCTTGCAGTATTCATGCTGATTCCGCTCTGTACACTTCTTATCGCAACCTTCTTTCCCAATGAAGGAGCGTTCTCGTTATCAGCTTACGTTGATATACTGAAAAGCACCTATTTTCAGCAGGTGTTCGTAAGAAGCCTGAAGCTCAGCATACTGAGCACACTTATCTGTGCGGTTCTGGGTTATCCTGCCGCATATTACATTGCAAAATTTTCAAAGAACAAGGGCATGCTCATGGCATTCGCAGTATTCCCTATGTTCACGAGCCCTGTCATCCGTTCATTCAGCTGGATGGTCATTCTGGGAAAGAAGGGTATCGTCAATAAACTTCTCGTTGCGACAGGCATATTTGCCAAGCCACAGAGTCTTCTCTATAACGAATTTTCCATCACTGTAGGTTTCGTACAGTTATTTCTTCCACTTATGATATTGTCTCTTATAGGAGTACTTGAGAGCATTCCTGATGATCTGACTCTTGCGGCCCGTAATCTCGGCTGCACAGCCATGGAGACATTCGTAAAGATCACATTGCCTTTAAGCGTTTCAGGTCTGGTGACAGGAAGCGTTCTGGTATTCACAGGCTGCATCACAGCATATACAACTCCCCAGCTTCTTGGAGGAACAGACACAAGAGTACTTTCCACCATGATCTATCAGTATGCCATGAGCCTCGGAGACTGGATCAATGCTTCAGTCGTTGCTGTCATCATGATCATCGTTACCATGCTGATTTCGTCTGTGTTTAATGCTGTCAGCAGGAAGGTGAATCCGCTTACTTAAAAGACGACGTAAGAACGAGGGAACTGCTGATTTTGGATTTCCAACCGGAATATATATAGACAAACAGTTT
>DFGZ01000210.1:0-7928 GCA_002371295.1 Oribacterium sp. UBA3737
GGGTTCCATCTTCTTGTCTGATGACCAAAATGTACGCCAGCCTCAAGGAGCTGCTTCATTCCAATTGCACTCATTTCAAATACCTCCTGGTTAAAATCTTCCATCTGATCGTGTGTGCTCACCGTCGTCGCCTTATATAAATAAGGTACCATCCCGGTTTTCGGTCAGATGTGCTTTTTTAGTTACGCTTTTGCAGAAATACAAAAGCCGCGCCCCTCGGACGCGACTTGTAATATAACATAGTCATTTAATGACTGTCAACGGTTTTTGTTGCATTATCTTTTGGATTTTATGCCATTATCTCGCCGTCTTTTTTCTCACCTGTAACAGGCTCCTTCGGCTTGTTCCAAGTCATGTAATTACATTCAGGATATCTTGAACAGCTGTAGAATATACGGCCCTTCTTTGAACGGCGCTTTACACATTCCGCTCCGCAGTCTGGACATATGAAGCCTGCGTACTCTACATACGGTTTTGTGTTTCTGCAGTCAGGGAAGCCCGGACAGGCAAGGAACTTACCGTGAGGACCGTACTTGATGACCATTTTGCGTCCGCACTTGTCACAGTCGATATCCGTTTCTTCGTCTCTTATGGTTATCTTTTCAACTTCGAGCTGAGCCTTCTCAACTGCCTCGGAAAGATCAGGATAGAAATTCTCGACTATTGTCTTCCAGTTAATGTCTCCGCTCGCAACAGTGTCGAGAAGAGACTCCATGTTTGCTGTAAAGGCTGTATCCACGATGGTCGGGAAATTCTTCTGCATCATATCATCAACGGCCTGACCGAGCTCGGTAACGAAAATGTTTCGCTTCTCCTTGGTGATGTATCTTCTTGCAAGGAGTGTTCCGATGGTCGGTGCGTAGGTTGATGGTCTTCCGATTCCGTCCTCTTCCAGAGCCTTTACCAGAGATGCTTCCGTGTAGTGGGCAGGCGGCTGGGTGAAATGCTGCTCCTTCTCGAATCTGGAGAGATTCAGCTTCTCATCTATCTTCATGTCAGGAAGGGAAACGTCCTTCTCCGCCTTATCCTCCTCGGACATATAAACTGAAAGGAAACCGTCAAAGCGAAGCTTTGATCCGTTCAGTGTAAAGGTATATCCTTCGGATGTGAGCTTTACGGATTCTGTGTCGTAAACCGCAGCTGTCATGCGGCTTGCAAGGAAACGCTTGTATATAAGTGTGTAGAGACGGGATTCATCACGCTGAAGCTTTTCCTTTGCATCCTCGGGAGTCATCTCGAGATCTGTAGGTCTGATGGCTTCGTGTGCATCCTGAATCTTTACTTCCGTTTCCTGAGGCTTGCGGGCATCCTTGGAGCCGCCGTTTACATATTCTTCGCCGAACTTGTCTGATATATATATCTTTGCTGCGGCGTCAGCCTCGACAGAAATACGGGTACTGTCGGTACGAAGATAAGTGATATAACCGTCTTCATAGAGTGTCTGCGCAAGCTTCATGGTCTTGCTTGTTGCAAAACCGAGAGACTTTGCTGCTTCCTGCTGCATGGTACTGGTGGTGAAAGGAAGCGGTGCCTTTTTACGACGCTCTGATTTCTTCACATCGGTAATGGTGAATGAGTGGTCACCGATTACATTTATGACTTCATCAACAGAGGCCTCATTCGGAAGAGGCATTTTCTTGTCTTTTCCGTAGAAGGAAGCTGTGAGCTTCTTCTTTCCATAAAGAAGATGGGCATCCAGTGACCAGTACTCTTCAGGAGTGAATGCTGCGATCTCCGCTTCTCTGTCGCAAATCATGCGGAGAGCTACGGACTGAACTCGTCCGGCTGAGAGACCCTTACGGATTTTCTTCCATAATAATGGGCTTATGGTGTAACCAACCAGTCTGTCGATGACACGACGTGCCTGCTGGGCATTTACCAGATCCATATCGATGTCTCTTGGATTCTTGATTGCGTTCTTTACTGCATTCTTTGTGATCTCGTTAAAAGTGATACGGGATATCTTCTCACGATTTGATGCATCCTTATCAAGTTCGTTCTTGAGATGCCAGCTTATAGCCTCTCCCTCACGATCAGGGTCGGTTGCGAGATAGATCTTGTCAGCTTTTTTGGCTTCCTTCTTAAGCTTTGAAAGAAGTTCGCCCTTGCCGCGGATGGTAATATATTTCGGATCATAGTCATTGTCCACATCAACACCGAGAGAACTCTTCGGCATGTCGATGAGGTGACCCATGGTCGCGTCAACAGTGTATGTTTTTCCTAAAAATTTTTTAATTGTCTTAACCTTTGCAGGAGACTCAACGATTATTAAGCTGTTTGCCATTTATACTCTTACCTTTTTGCCCGAAAAAATCCGGTTCTCCGGGCGCATATTCTCCAGTTTAGTGTTCTACAAAGAAACGAGCGTCAAAACCTCTGCACTCGCCGATGTATGCGGGACCCGCACTTTGGCACGGATAATGCTTACATCAGAAAAGTGATTCCGCCGAGCGTAAATCGAGGTCAATATACAACACTCTTTTTTATTTTGCAAGGGACAGTTATGAAAACAATTTTTCGCTACTAAGGCAGAAAACTTATTTTTTGTCAAAGATATTACATTTTTACCATACAAAAAAGCGCAGGAGAAATCTGCGCTTTTTCTTCCATTTCCTGCTTCCACCCGCATTTCAGGACCTTGATAGGTTCTACGGAGCAAAGGAAAAATTTTTTTAGTATATGATTCAGAATCAGTCGAAATTCTCAGGAAGCTCGAGAGTGTGCTCCTTGTTGAGTTTCTTACAGATTTCAACGAACTTATCAAGAGGAACGTTCTGAACCTGCTTGTTTGTTCCGCGGATGTTGATGGAAACAGTGTTCTCCTCTGCCTCCTTGTCTCCGAGAACGAGGATATAAGGATCCTTGAAGTTCTTGAAGCCCTTGATCTTGGTCTTCATGTTGTTGTCTGAGTAGTCAGCCTCAACACGAACACCTGCTTCTGTAAGAGCGTCCTCGACCTTCTTTGCGTACTCGTTGTGGCTCTCACGGATAGGAACGATACCTACCTGATAAGGGTTTAACCAGAATGGGAACATTCCCTTGAAGTTTTCGATAACGATACCGATGAAACGCTCAAGTGAACCGTAAATAGCACGGTGGATAACTACAGGCATTACAGCATCTCCCTGATCATTGATGTAAGTAAGTCCGAAGTTGTGAGGAAGCTGGAAGTCGAGCTGGATAGTTCCGCACTGCCATTCTCTTCCGAGGGCATCCTTGATCTGAAGGTCAATCTTAGGGCCGTAGAATGCACCGTCACCCTCGTTGATCTCAAATCCGTTTTCGCCGTACTGCTCTGTAAGGATCTCCTTAAGGTCAGCCTCTGCCTGGTTCCATACCTCGATGTCGCCCATAAAGTCATCGGGACGTGTTGAGAGCTCTGCACGGTATGTTACACCGAAGGTTGTGTAGATCTCATCTGCGATTGAGATGATATCCTTGATCTCATCCTTGATCTGAGACTCCATTACGAATGTATGGTCGTCATCCTGACGGAACTCCTGTACACGGAAAAGACCGTTCATCTGACCTGACTTCTCCTTACGGTGAAGAACATCGTACTCACTGTAACGGATAGGGAGCTCCTTATAAGAACGGTTCTTACGCTTGAAGGTCATCATAGCGTTAGGACAGTTCATAGGTTTTGCTGCCATGGTGTCAAGGTTCTCACGGTTATAAACAACAGAACCTGCCATGATCTTTACAGCCTTTGCCTCTGCTGCTGTATCCTTGGGATTCTCGATAACACCTGAGATGTCAGCATCTGCTGTAAGGTGACCCTCGATTCCCGGAACGATGAACATGTTGTTAAGATAATGTGCCCAGTGACCGCTGATGAGCCAGAGCTTCTTGTTATTGATGAGTGGAGCAGAGATCTCTGTATATCCGTGAGCCTTCTGAAGTTCACGGCTGTACTTAAGGAGAGTCTGGTACATTACCCATCCACGTGGAAGCCAGTATGGCATACCCGGAGCTGTCTCATCGAACATGAAGAGCTCGAGCTGTGCACCGATCTTCTTGTGGTCGCGCTCTCTTGCTTCTTCAATCATCTTGATGTGCTGCTTCAGCTCATCCTTGCTTGGGAAAGCGTAGAAGTATACACGCTGAAGCTTGTCTCTCTTCTCGTCACCTCTCCAATAAGCCATGGAAGCTGCATGAAGCTCAAATGCCGCACTCATAAGCTCCTGAGAATTGTCTACGTGAGGTCCGCGGCAGAGATCAACATAGTCTTCACCTGTGTAATAGATAGTGATGATCTCGTCCTCAGGAAGGTCGTTGATAAGCTCGGTCTTGAACTTCTGATCCTTAAAGATCTCAAGAGCCTCTGCCTTTGAAACTTCCTTACGGGTCCAGTCTTCTCTTCTCTTGATGATCTCACGCATCTTATTCTCAATCTGCTTGAAATCCTTGTCTGTTATGGTCTTGCCCTCAGGTAATGCAAAATCATAGTAAGCTCCGTCATCGATCTCAGGTCCGATAGCATACTGTACTTCCTTGCCATAGATCTCGATAACAGCCTTTGCAAGGATGTGAGCAAGAGAATGACGATAAACCTTTAAAATTTCTTCTTTTTCCATTCTGGTTCTCCCTTAAAAAAATGTAAAAAGCCCTTTGGGGAAGCTTTTTTGGTTATGTGAGGGTATAAGTCCTACGCATGGCTTCGCGTTCCGCTCTCGCCATGCTACAGAAATCTCGAATCCGCACTATCGTGCTACTTCTCGATTTCTGTTGTCGTACCACATGCCCATTCGGTTTCGGATGCGAGCATCCGAACCGATGGTCGCGTGGTACTGGACTTATACACTAAAAAAGTCCCAATCCGTGAACTGAATCACAGATTGGGACGATATCTCGCGGTTCCACCCAAATTGCTGCTGTAGTAATACAGCAACCACTTTTAAGGATTATAACGTGATCAACGGGTCCGATTAAGGACCTCTCGGAGGTGGTTTTCACTTTATTTATCACAAAGCCTCGCACCAAACGGCTTCTCTCTGAAGTGATAGCAAAAAGCTACTGTCCTCGTCAACGATTTATAACTGCCTTCTTTTCCGACAAGTCTCTGCATACATATCCTGAAATGGAATAAAGCACCGACAATTGTCCAAAGAGGTTTTGTTTTACAGACGGCATTATTGTATTTCCTTACATGTTATTTGTCAATGATTTTCAGATTGAACTCTTTTTTTCAGATTTTTAGATTTTTCAGATTTTCAGATTGAACTTTTTTTCGGATGGGACTATAGCTCTTATAAGTTCCGTATCCGTGGCTTCACAGCTTTCTCGGTCTATAAGACGATATTTTCCGCCATTGTCCCGAAAGATTTCCTCCGGTAAAATCCTGTTTTGGTACATTCCGCAAAGCCGAGTATCTCAAGCTCTAAAAGCATGGCGCTGAGCCCCTGTACGGGAATCCCGCTTTTTTTAGTGAGGATATCGAGATGGAGAGCTTCGCTTTCGAGGGTCTGAAGTATTCTTTTCTGTTCCTGTGTCAGCATAGATGTATCTTTCTCCATCATTAGCTGTTCACCGCTTGTTTTTAAATGAAGAAATTCAAGTATATCCTCAGGAGACGTGAGAATTTCTGCGCCATCCTTTATGAGCTGAAGACAGCCCTTGGAGAGAGGATCGTTGATCCTGCCGGGCAGGGCAAAGACCTGCTTCCCCTGGTCAAGAGCTGCATTGACCGTGATGAAGGTTCCGGACCGCTCTCTGGCTTCTATGACTATCACTGCGTCAGAAAGGGCAGATATGATTCTGTTTCTTGATGCGAACTGCTTTGCAAGAGGAGGTGAATCCAGTGGCACTTCGGAGATCAGTCCGCCATCGTGTTTGAGGATTTCATCGTAAAGGCGATAGTTTCTTGAAGGATAACATATATTCAGACCGCAGCCGAGAACTGCATAGGTATGTCCGCCTCCTTCTATTGCACCCCATTGTCCTGCGCTGTCTGCTCCCGCTGCCATGCCGCTTATGATGCCGATACCCTTTGAAGTTAGCATTCTTCCGAAGGTCCCGGCCACCTCTGTACCGTAGGGAGTTGCCTCCCGTGAACCGATGATGGCTACTGTGGGAACATTATCGGGGGGAAGCTGACCGCGCACATAAAGTGTTGAGGGAGGATTCGGAATATTTCTGAGTCTTTCCGGATATTCTTTATGCAGTGGGGTGAGTTCTCTTATTTCTTTTCTGAGACTTAAATCCTGAATGGTCATATGGCAAGCTCCTCTCTGTTTTCATTAAATCTGTCTTTCGTCATACTGAATCGTTCATGGTTTCTTCCAGGTATGTGGTTTTCTATGTTTCCGTACAGCTGGTCTTCGAGCCCTCTGTAGCTCACGGCTTCACTGAGATGGACAATGTCTATTTCCGGTGAATCCGAAAGGTCCGCTATGGTACGTGATACCTTAAGGACCTTATGGAAGGTTCTCATGGACATGGATTTCAGTTCGAAGATTTTTTCTATGAAGCATCTGCTTCTTTCATTTAACGGGCAGAATCGTTCGATATCTTTGGCCCCCATATCTGCATTTACCAGAAGATGGCTGTGATCCTTGAAACGTATCTTCTGCAGTTCTCTCGCTTTATGGACCTTTTCTCTTAGCTCTCTCGAGCTAACGCATGCATCCCTGCTGGTGGCCTCCCGGAAACTGATGGGGGACGCTTCCACACAAAGGTCTATACGTTCAAGTATAGGCTTGGAGATTCCCCTCTGATAGTGACGTATCTGGCTTTCGGTACAGTGGCATTTGCTCCTGTCCGGGTAATATCCGCAGGGGCAGGGATTCATGGCGGCCACAAGCATACAGTTGGCCGGATATCTGAAGCTTCCGTTCAGTCGGTTTATGGTGACCTGCTTTTCTTCAAGTGGCTGTCGCAGGGCCTCTATTGAGGCTTTTGAAAAAAGGGGTAATTCGTCAAGAAAAAGAACCCCTCTGGATGCCAATGCTATCTCCCCGGGGATCACACCGGAGTTTGAGGAACCGCCTACGAGGGCCGGTGTCGTGATGGTATGATGAGGCGTTCTGAAGGGACGCTGATTCATGAGGGCGGAGCCTTCCGGAAGGAGCCCTGCTATGGAATATATTTTTGTGATTTCTATATTTTCTTCTCTTGAAAGCTCCGGGAGTATGGTGGGGATACGTCTTGCGATCATGGTCTTTCCGGACCCGGCTACTCCCGATAACAGAAGGTTGTGTCCGCCTGCGGCAGCTATGAGAGCAGCCCTGACGGAAAAGGACTGACCGTGAATATCCGAAAAGTCAACATCGTAAGACTCCTGATGGGCAGATACCATAGGCTTTTCCCGGGGGAAATTCATGAATGACTCTTCCTCTGCCAGAATCCTGCAAAGGTCCGGAAGATCTTCCACCCCTATAATGTCCATTCCGTCCACCACAAGTGCTTCCTGAATGTCTGCTTTCGGTACCACGGCACCCTTAAGTCCGTTCTGCTTCATTTCGGTCACCATGGGAAGTATCCCGTTCACATGACGTACTCTTCCGTCGAGGCCAAGCTCTCCCACGAAGCCATAATCATTCAGGAAAGAGTCCGCCTCCAGAAATATGGATTTAAGGATACCTGTGACGATGGCAAGATCATAATGTGTGCCGTCTTTACGACGGTCTGCGGGAGCTAAGTTTATAGTGAGTCTTTTTGGGGGAATGATAATGTTTACATTGCGAAGCGCTACCTGACAGCGCTCCAGAGATTCCCGCACAGAAGCGGAAACATTGCCGACGATGATGGATTTAGGAAGACCGTCGCTCTCGTCCACTTCCACAGTGACGGGGAAGCCTTCCATGCCGGACAGACCGGCACTATGAATTTTTGCTAACATATTACCTCTCTCGGAGGAATGTTTATAACCCTTTAGAACATATCATAAAGATAAGAAAAATGGTATGGTCTGAAAAACGACCATACCA
>DFGZ01000210.1:8021-12568 GCA_002371295.1 Oribacterium sp. UBA3737
ACTTGAGATTTTTATCAACATGTGAAAAACACAAATTCTTCAGGCGGCTCTGCGGTTATGGTCTTTCCGGCAAGGGGGCTGAGCACCCCGCTTAAATCATCCGGAAAGGTTAGCTGCCATGAATGAAGGAGCTGATGAGCCACACCGGCGGCTGCCTTATAGTGCTTGTTGTCCTTCATAAATCCGTATTTCGGGTCTCCGATAATGGGGTGTCCTATGGACGAAAGATGGGCACGAATCTGATGGGTCTTTCCGGTTATGAGATGTACCTTCAGCACTGTGAAACCGTCACCGCTCTTTAATGGAGTGTAGGCAGTATTTATTTCGGAAGCATCCTTGAACTTTTCCTTTTTGATGATGACCTTATTCTGCTTCGAATCCTTCGAAAGATATCCCTTAATGGTCTTCGCCTCCCGGATACTTCCGCTGACAACGGCCATATAGTATTTCTCAACGGTTCGGTTTCTGAGAAGCTCTGCCAGGCTCTGAAGTGCAGGTAAAGTCTTTCCGAAAAGAAGAAGTCCGGAGGTGTTTCTGTCCAGACGGTTGGCTATGCCCGGTTTAAAGGTCTGGAGCTGTTCTGATGTAAGCTCTCCCTTTTCCATGAGATACATAAGACAGAGCTCATTCGCGGAGATGCTTCCGGGTTCGTCCTGCTGGCTGAGCCATCCTGAAGGCTTATCGATGACAAGAAGGTTATCGTCTTCATAGATGATATGCTTCCTGAGATCACTCAGCAGCTTTTCGGTTTTTTTCTGAGATAAAGCTTTCGGTTCTGTTCTTTTTCCTGTGATGTTTCTGCTGCTTTTTTCGTTGGTTTTATGTGAAGAATCACCTTTTTGGAGTGAACCGGATTTCTCATGTAAGCCGTTTTTATAGAGAGTTCCGGATGAAGCTCCACCTGTCATTTTTTCCAGTGTCTCATCGGAAAAGTAAATCTTTATGATGTCTCCGTCCTTCAGCAGTTCCTTTCCCTCAGCCTTTTTATCATTTAAAACAATGTTTTTCTTACGAAGCATTTTATAGATAAAGCTGGTTGTGGCCCCGGAAAGATATTTATGCAGGAGTTTATCGAGACGCTGTCCTGCTTCATTGATGGAAATGTTTAATTCTTTCAAAATCTGATCTCGCTTTCAGGTTGTGTCAAAGGTCATTTCGGTTTTTTTGATCACTGAAATGGTTCAGACAGCGCATCAACAGGAAAATAAGCTTAGTGGGCATCAGCTTGGAGAAAAGCATAAAGACCTTCATGCCGGCACCGTAAACTGACATATCGCTTTTTGTGATACTGTCCACAAGTGCTTTACGACATACTTCCTCCGGGTCTGCCATGAAAAGATACTTATAGATAGGAATCTTTCCTGTTGTCTCTGCGATGTCAAAGAATTCGGTCTTCACAGGACCCGGACATACTGCCGTGACATAACAGCCACTTCCATGAAGCTCCTCATTCAGGCTTCTTGAAAAGCTGAGGACATAGCTTTTGGTTGCAGCATAGACTGCAAAAGAAGGCTGGGCAAGAAAAGCTGCTGCGGAAGCAAAATTGATGATCCTTGAATGAGCTGCCATGTAGGTCAGGCTGAGCCTGCAGATTCCCGTAAGAGCTCTGATATTGAGGTCCACCATTCCGAGTTGTTCCTCAAGGGGAAGACTCCTGATGGGACCGATCTTTCCAAAGCCTGCGGCATTGACAAGAAATACTATGTCGGGGTTCTCCCGGGACAATGTCTTTTCATAGTTATCCAGGAAATGATCATCCAGGAGATCCTCCTGAAACAATCTGCAGGGTTTTGAGAGCATACGCTCCAATTCCCGGAGTCTGTCCATACGGCGCCCGAAAAGCCAGAATTCCTGAATGTTCGGGATCTGATCGTTCAATTCAACAGCCATTCGTCGGCCCATTCCTGAGGTGGCTCCGGTAATTATCGCTATGTTCATAATAAGTCTCCTCTGTCATCTGTAAATATGAATCATATGAGCAGCACAATGTACACGGATGTGTGCTTAGTATCATAAGTGAGCGTCAAAAGTCGATATCGGACCGCTTCGCGCTATGCGCTCTCGCGTTCCTCCCACATTCCGCACTCTCAGGCCGATAAATCGTCCTTTCGTGCTCCATGTGGGGCGTGTCATGAAGTCTATCCTCCACTTTTGTGCAAGCACAAGTGGAGGAAGACTTATGACACTTATATCAATATATGGTAAAAGAAAAGCCCTAGGCTTTCAAGCCTAGAGCTTTTAAACTATGCGGAGGATGGGACTTGAACCCACACGTCCTACCGGACACAAGATCCTTAGTCTTGCCTGTCTGCCAATTTCAGCACCTCCGCGCGACAAGAAGTATATTAGCACGGTGGAAACGGTTTGGCAAGCACAATTTTAATTTTTTTGCAGAAAGCTTATTTTGAGTTATTTATAGCTCTTCTGATCATTCGTTTACTTCTTTTTCGGCAGCCTTCTCAGCTGCTTTTCTCTTTTTTATCTCTTCCTGAACGGTCTTTTTGCTGGCATCATATACTGCACGACCCTCTTCTTTTCCGTAAGCCTTCACAAGGCGTACATAGTAAGTATGAAGAGTGTTGGCTGTAAGACCATACTTTTCTACGGCATCCTGAGGAGACACAGAAGGTGCGGTCTTTGGCTGTTCGCCTGCATCATCTGATCCGGAATCGGTACTTTCCGAAGCTTTGGACTTTCTTCCTGAACGTGACTTTTTCGGCTTTGCTTCCTCCTCTGACCCCGCATCAGCCTTTTTCGTTCTGGATGAGGACTTCTTTAAGGTCTTCTTTTTTTCTGAAGCCCTGGCATCAGCCTTTTTTTCCTCTTCTTCCGTAGAACTGTCTTCAGCTGCCTTATCCCCGGATAACTCCGTTGCTTCTATGGAAGCTGTCAATGCTTCTGCTTCTGCGCCTGTGGCTTCAGAAGCTGCCTCCGCTTCCTTTGCTGACTTCTTTCTAGCCGTCCTTCTTTTTGAAGCGCTCTTTCTTGCACCGGATTTTCTTGCAGTTTTTTTAGAAGCTGATGCTGTCTCATCATCGGTCTTTGTGGCTGCATCTACGGAAACGATATCTTCTTCCTTTGCAGCTTCAGACTCTGATGATTCGGCTGTGATCGTCTCTGCTTTTTCTACGATAGCTTTATCGCCGGATGTTACAGTCGTAGCGATATCGTCAGTTACCTGTCCCGGTGAAACCGCATAAGCTTCGGAAGTATCTATAGCTTCCTGAGATGTCTCGTCTGTGTTCTGAGCCTGAGCTACAGCATTCTGTTCTTCTGTTCTTGATACGGTGTCCTTTGTGTCCTTTGTATCCTTTGCATCCTTTGCTTCTAATGTTTCTGTCTTATCGGTATCCTTTGATACGGCATCAGCCTTTTCAGCGTTATCAGCCTTGCTCTTTTCTGATGTTGTATCCGCTCCAACCTTCTTCATGGAACGTGAAACAGGATCGTAGACGAACTGAACACGATTGGGATCGTATTTGGGCTCGGATTTTGCGACAGCTGTTTTCTGCTCAGGTCTTATGATGATAGCTGTTTTATCGGGCTCTGACTTGATAATAGGATTCTTTACTGCATCCTTCTTTGTGTTTTCCTGATATGGCTTTCCTGAGTTGAGATCCTCGGACCTTGGTGCATCCTTTTGAATATTGTCTGAACCTGAATCCTCAGCTCTCATGGTATCTTTACGGGAATTTGCATAGCGGGAATTCTCGGAATCTCTTCCCTGCCTGTTCCTGTCTCTGTCTCCCTGACGTCTTGAACCCTCTCTTCGGCGGTCTTCGCGACGCGGTCTGTCCTGTGAGCCTGACTCTTCAGATGAACCTGAAAAACCGTTGTTTTTCTCTGACTGCTCTTTAGTAGGCTCTCTCCTTGTATCTCCGGAATTCTCCGGTTTCACGATTTCCCTGTCCTGTGAGAATCGGGTCTCTGCGTAATGGGTTTCAGGTACTCTTCCGAAAGGCATATCTTTCATCTGCTTCACCAGCTGGTCAGCAGGTGTTTCAAACATAAGAGGATTCGGTATGAGTGATGCCGGCTCCGAAACCTCTGTAAAATGAATGTTCCTGTTTCGTCTGCGCTGGTTCCCGCGGCTTAATGTCGGTCTTGTAGGGATGGTGTTCATGGTGGCAAAAGAATCCACCAGTGTTGCCTTCTGGGCACGTTCCTTACATAAGCTTATACGTTCGTCATCATTTTTTTCGGAGCTGAGGAAACATTCCTTGATGGTCTCTCCCAGCAGTATCTCGGCACCTCTTAAGCTGTGCCAGAAATCACGAACAGCTGCATATCCTTTGTCTTTTGAGACTATGCATATCTTCTCACCGGATTCAAGAAACATACCGGTGGTGGAAGCGATGTACATATCGAGAGCATTGCTATGCTGCTTCAGAAGCTTTACCAGACTTACATGTACATTTCTTTTTTTCAGGTCGGTGACCATGCCCTTCGTTACAGCACTGTTTTCGTCGCTATAATACATAACAAGGGTGTCACTGTCATTGAGGTACTCGTATCCGTCAAGACCGGATACATGGGTGTTTTCAAAA
>DFGZ01000241.1 GCA_002371295.1 Oribacterium sp. UBA3737
GATCTTTGATTTTCAAGGTTCTTTATTCTGTCGTGAAGGAGTTTTTGTTTCGCCCTCTCGCGACGCCTAGTCAATATAGCAGAGGGTATATATCATGTCAATCGATTTTTCAATTATTTCATTAATTAATTTTTTAACAATTAAAATCTATAAGAGCCACTATTTCTTTTAATAGCTTCTTTTGTAAAATCGCTTCTTCCAAAAAGTCAATTTGTGTTTTTACCAAAAATCCTTGGTCCTTTTTTCTTAATACATTTCTTATAAAAAAGTTATATTTTGCCGATTCCTTATATACAATCGTTAATCATTTATTCTTCGGGGGGTGTATATATGGAAGACTTACTCATGAACTCATTTCTAGTCGTTACTATTATGTTTTTGCTCTCATATATTGCCAAAGGTATTTCTTATGTTTTCGGGAATAATCTTCCTTTTTTCAGAAAGAAAAACACAGCCTCATCAAAACAGAATCATCTCATCTAAAGGATAAAGTGTAAATTATTATCTTCATTAAATCATAAAGTCATAGCCATGTCCGGCTATGACTTTATGATTTAATAACTGTATTATGTAAAGCAACATATTTGGGAAGTGCGGACATGAAACCCTGTCATTCCATCATAATTTGTCTGCATACCCTATATTCTTTAAATACTTTTTAATTGTCCTTTCAGCTTACCCATCGCTTCCCGGGGACTGGTGAACAGTTTTGCATGTTGAAGAGTTACAAGTTCTGCTGCACCTGCCATAGAAATCTGTGCCAGCACTATCTGATCATATAAAGGATCTAGCTCCTGTATCTTTTCAGCGACTATTCTGTCACTTTCCGCCATCTCACCTCTCTGAGCTGCATTGAATGCCTCTGTTACTGTGTACACATCCACTTCCTCTGGCATTTTATTCTTACGTCTGCACTCGAAGTAAGCATTTCTGGTTGTTTCTACAGTACCCTGAAATGTACAGATAATAGCAGTCTTGCCTTCGCATTTTGAAGCATTGTCAAGCATGGCTGCATCCGCAGGTACAACGGTTTTTTTATACAGCTTTGAAAAATATTGAGTGTATGGGGAGAATACCGTACAGGTTGTGATAACTCCATCCGCACCGTCTCTGAAGGCTTTTCCGATCATATCAGTAAAACGATTCATGGATTCCGGGGATATACCACCTTCCTGCTTTATTTTTTCCATCAGATAGCCATCAAGATAGTTTACAACTTTAAAATCAGCTTCATTTTTCCGAATGTACTGCATCATCGGCTGGACTGCATTTACGGTGATGCTCACCAACGCCACGGTCTTTTTGTCTTCCATATAACCTCCGAAATCATTAAAATCAACATTCTTCCCGGTTCAAAAGAGCATTAAAAAATTATAGGGATATTCGTGATATCTGCTGATTTTGAAAATACTTTTTCACTCACACACATTCCCCGAAATCATCTTTACAGCTCTTTCGAAAAAATCTGTCTGTCCGAAGCCTCCGGATTTAAGCACTATTCGAAGCTTTGAATTCTCCACCGGTATCATAACAGGGATACCCGGAGCCACAGACTTGCCTATATAGAAGGCCTGATAGTCCAGTGCCTTTGTCACTGCCCCTGAGGTTTCACCGCCTGCAGATATGATACCTGTATATCCTGAGCTGACAGCCTTTCTTGTGAGATCCGCCATGGTCTCTTCTATAGCTGCCGCCACCCTTTCAAGGCCCATTTCCTGAGTTCTTCTCATATCCTCAGGTTCCTGGGAGCTGTACACCAGCGTAGCATTGCCCATCTTTTTAACATTGTCGAATACACTGTCTGCATCGATTTCTCCAAACAAGAGTTTTTTCGGATCCAGAAAAATATTGGGGTTCTGCTTTTCTCTGTATTCCGCAATCTGTTCAAGGGTGATCTTCGAGCAGCTCCCGGCAAGAATCATTATTTTATCAGCAGCTCTCTCTGAGAACTCCATATCCTTATTCTCTGTTTCCTTTGATTCACAATGATTCTTTATATAACGCCTTCCCAATGCGCCAAGCAGTCCGGAACCGCCTGTAAGAAAAGGCAGATTTCCAAATACTTCTGCAATTAGATCACCATGAGCATCCTCATAATAATCAGGTACGATATAATACTTTTCCTTCTTTTCTTCCGGTGTAAGCCCCAGTCTTGAGCCTGTATCAATGCTTTCTTCCTGCCATTTCCGAAGATCATCTGCAGTCACTTTATACGCCCTGTATTCTGACTGCATCTCCATTAGCTTAGTGACATCAGATTCTGTCATGGGTGTCAGAGGATGATTACGCATATGGCTCTCCGAAAGAGGCTTTCCGTTCAGATAAAGCTTTCCATCCCTGACAGTTCTTCCGTTGACCGGAAGTGCCGGTACAAGAACAGAATAGGGGTATCCGTATTTTTTCAGCATTGCATCCGAAACCGGACCTATATTGCCTTCCTTCGTGGAATCAAAGGTTGCACAATATTTAAAATACAACTGCTCCGTTCCCATGGAATGAAGCCATGCGAATGCATCAAGCATCTCTTCCACAGCCTTGCGTTTATCTATGGTTCTTGTTTTTTCAGCTACGACTATAGCTTTTATATCATCCCTGAGTTTCGGGACAAATTTCGGAACTCCATTGAACAGAACTGTAGGTATACCTGCTTCCGAAAGCATTGAAGCTGCGTCCGAAGCTCCGGTGAAGTCATCTGCCACTACTCCTAAAAATATTTCTTTCATTCTGATCTCCGATCCGCCGCTAAAACCGGCTTTATAATCACCGCGGGAATGCCCAATGTCTCCACCGTAACATTACGCCTGAAATAATTAATTCCGTTATGTCTATAAAGTCATTTACGGACATAACGGACTGCTTCATCTTCTTTTCTTGTAATATCCGCCCTCAAGGAAATCCTTCACCACATCTCCGGGAACTTCCGTAAGGTTGATTCCGGAAGATCTGGCCACTATGTTCATGTGGCAGACATTATCCGTCACCTCAAGTGCCGATCTGCATTCGCCGAGGTTCCTGTCATAGACCAGAACCCCGTGATGATCCATCAGTATGACATGGGTCTTATCAGCCACCTCGGAAACCGCCTCCGCAAGTTCCTTTGAACCTGCATGAAAATACGGAATATGCAGAAGCTCCTCATCATAGTACATTGACTCTATGAAAAGATTTGTCTTTATCCTGATATCGGTACATGCCGCAAATGTTGTCCAAAAGGGGCTTGCATGAAGGACAGCATTGACATCCGGGCACTTTCTGTAAACCTCAAGATGCATGCCTGTCTCCTTGGACGGCTTCTTTCCGTCAAGAAGAACACCTTCGATATTTACGATACTTATATCATCTTCATGGAGGTCACCAAGTACGGTACCGCTCGCAGTGACATAGACCTTGTCGCCGTCCCTTACGCTGATGTTGCCGCTTGTACCCCAGGTAAGTCCCTTTGCCATGATCCATTTACCTGTTTCGATTATCTGCTGCTTACATGTATCCATACTTAGCCTCCGTAACGATTATTTGTTTAAAAAGGAGATTTATGCCTTCTCGATGATCTCCGCAATGTGAGCCGCATATCCTGAGCAGGATGCACTTCCCTTCATATCCGGAGTCACAAAGCCTTCCTTCATGGACTTAAGGATGCTTTCCTCCATGAGCTTTGAAACAAGATTGAGCTTTTCATCATTGTATCTGTCTGCAAGCCACTCGAACATCATTGATGCTGAAAGCATAAGTCCTGTAGGGTTCGCAATATCACGGCCTGCGATGTCAGGTGCTGAACCGTGGGCTGCCTGAGCCATGCACTGGTGATCGTTTGTATTGATGCCGGGTCCAAGACCAAGAGAACCTGTGAGCTCACCTGCAAGATCAGAGATGATGTCTCCGAAAAGGTTGGTGCAGACGATTACGTCAAAGTCCTGAGGATGTCTTACGATGTGAGCTGTCATGGCATCGATATGGAAATCATCGATCCTTACCTCAGGGAATTCCCTTGCACCAAGCTCCTTAATGGTGGACCTCCAGAGATCGCCTGCCCACTTTACAACATTGGCCTTATGAACGATGGTGAGATGCTTTTTACGCTTCATGGCTGTCTTAAATGCCTCTCTTGCTACTCTCTCGGTTCCCTGTCTTGTGATTACAGAGGTTGAGATGACCATATCCTCGTTTGGCATGAACTCGCCGTAGCCCTTGAACATATTTCTGTCAGGAAGGAAGCCCTCGGTATTCTCACGATATACTACGATGTCAACATTATCACCCACATGGCTTGTTGCGCCCGGATAGACCTTTGCCGGTCTCTTGTTGGCATAAAGATCAAAATAATGTCTCATCTCGCCAGAAGGGTTAAGCTTTGCGAACTGCTCAGGCGGATAAGCCGCAGAATCATGAGGAGCGAATACCCAGCCGTGAACCTCTTTAAGACCATCCTTTGTGACCTGAGGAACAGGATCACCATACTTTTCGATTCCTTCCCAGCCCATAGGGAATACAGGGAACTCCACTTCCACTCCTGCCTTCTTTACAGCAGCCTTCATGATGACCTCTGTAGCCTTCGCAATCTCAGGGCCGATTGCATCTCCGTAACATAAACCGATCTTGTAAACCATAATAATCTCCTTTCGATTCTCAATATGCGGCAACCTTCCTGCCTCATAAGTTTCAAAAGCTTTATTCATCAAAAATGCTTACTTGGCTTTTCAGCACCCTCACTGAACTTTGCTTTTTTCTTCGTTTCTTATGGTTTAATAATATCGGTCACAGGACTTCCTGTGAAATGCTTAGTCTGTCATTGGAATCATGTCAAAAATGACATGACTTCTCACACTCTTATGGCTGAACAGCTTTTCATGATTCTGGAGTTTTCCAGAAACTTTTCCTTCATCAGCCCGATGAGGAATTTTTCAGGCTCCGTTAGATAATCCCTTTCTCTGTAGACAGCCGCGATATGCCAGTAAAGTCCTCTCTCAGTCAGTGAATAAATATACGGTCTTGAAACAGCACTGGACAGAAGAACTGTGGACTCGGGAACAACCGATATCCCCACACCGGCTGTTGACAATCTATATGCAGTTTCATTGCTGGTGGTCTCAAATACATGTCCCGGTGTCACGTCATGCTCCATAAATATAGCTTCAAGGGCAGTCCTTATGCCATGTCCCGGACGAAGAAGGGTGAAAGGCTTTCCCGTTAGAGCAGAGAATTCCACATATTCTCTTCCGTCTTCCATATTTCCATGTGGAAGCTCCATGTTTGACACAAGAAGAAGCTGCTCTTTCATGACAGAATCAGAACCAAGCTCATACTTTCCGGACAAAGGCATGGGAAGGACCCCCAGATCACAGGAGCCTTTACTAACGTATTCTTCCACTATACTGGATCTCTGCTCCTGGGTTCTTATGTCGATTCCCGGATATCTTTCCATGAAAGCCGGCAGTATGTAGGGCAAAAAATAAGCAGCTCTCGCATGGGAGATGCCCAGTGTGATCACCCCTGCCTTATGAGCTGCAATATCCGATACATCCTTTTTCAGTTTTGAATCAAGACTCAGTATCATCCTTGCAGTCTCACAGTATTTTTCTCCCGCTGGAGTAAGGGACAGAGGATTGGTGTTCCTGTTGAACAGCCTCGCACCAAGCTCCTCTTCTACCCTTGCAATATAGTGGCTGAGTGACGGCTGAGTTATATACAGTGCTTCAGCCGCCTTGGTCAGATTCCCAAGCTCGGCTATCTTTAAAACATATCTGAATTCTTTGTATTCCATATTTCCCCTTGCTCTTTCATGCTGAAAATACAGCACTTACTATCATTACCCAGACCGGAAGAAGCAAAATGCTTAGAATGGTCGAAAGAACGACAACATTGGCCGCAAATACCACATCACCCCCATACTGACTCGCCACAACAGCAGTCATAGACGCTGCGGGCATGGCAGCAAGAACCACTGCAACACCTGCTGCCACAGGATCCATACTCACAAGGAAGCACCCAAACATGACCACTGTGGGAATGATGACAAAACGGATAAATGAGTAAAGACAGGTGTGCTTCGTGATAAGTCCGGAAAATCCGCTTTCAGCAAGACTCATTCCAAGGAACATCATAGTGAGGGGCGAAGTCATATTGCCAATGCTCTGAATACTCGTATCAAGAAATTCCGGAAAATCTATCTGTAAGAACATAACGATCATGCCAAGCCACACCGCATTTATGCAGGGATGACGCATGACTTTTTTGAAAACTGTTTTTCTGTCCGGCGCTTCCGTAAAATATGACACACCCGCTGACCACATGACTATACGCTGCGGAATTACATAAAGGGCCGAATAAAGATAGCCGAGATCTCCGTATATTGCTCCGGCTATGATGTTTCCCAGTATTCCCGAATTGGATGCGATAGTTGCATATTGAAATACTGTCTTTCTCTTTTTGGGGAGCCAGTTGTAGCAGACAGAAGCCGCCGCAGCGAGAAATACCTGCACCAGTACCGAGGCCACGAGCATTATCAGTCCTTGCTTAAGGATTTCTGTGTTCATCTCGATCATAAATGATTTTATGATATTGCAGGGAAGTGTAACGTACACTATGAGGGCTGTAAGTATTCCCTTGGATTCGCCTTTAACAAGGTTCATCTTTCGTACAATATAGCCTGCTGCCATCTCCAGGAACATTACCGCCTGAAGATTCAGAAGTGCCTGCATATCAATCATTTTCTGTCACTCTCCTATATCTTAACTGTGTATTTATGCTGCTTTTCAAAAAGCACCCGCCAGTATAATTCCATCTTCTCAAAGAATACCACAATTTCTTTTGTTCAAATCATGCTGAAACTTTATATATAGAATAACCCGGGATATACTCCCGGGCATAAAACTTGATATAAATGATATGACCTGGTCTTATTCAAGTCCCTTGATGGTATCGATCAGGTAATCTGTGAATTCGGCTGCACTTGCATCCTTGATCTCTGTGGTCAGAACAACCTTTCTCTCTGTCACTGTAGTGATCTCAAGAGCCTTATCAAGAATTGCCTTTCTGTCAGCAAAGCCGATATGTGCCATCATCTCACCCATTGCACGGATAAGAGAACATGGATTTGCATAGTTTCCTCTTCCGTGGCTGATAAGATATGGTGCGGTTCCGTGGATGGCCTCAAACAGAGCATACTTGTTTCCGATATTTGAGCTGGAAGCTGTTCCCAGACCTCCCTGATGCTCTGCAGCAACGTCTGTTACGATATCACCGTAAAGGTTAGGCAGTACCACAACCTCCATATCCTTGTTAAACTCAGGATCCAGCATCTTCGCTGCTGTAGCATCCACAAGCTTGTCGTTTACTTCTATCTCAGGATACTCTTCCTCTCCGATTCTGTGTACGGTCTTAACGAAGTTTCCGTCAACAAGCTTCACGATATTGGCCTTTGTAACTACAGTCACATGCTTCTTACCGTTCTTTCTTGCAAACTCAAAGGCAGCTCTTGCGATTCTTTCTGCACCGGGCTTTGTGAGGACCTTGAAATCGATGGCAAGATCTTCATTTACCTCGATACCCTTATTGCCGAGGATGTACTCACCTTCGATATTCTCACGGAAGAAGGTCCAGTCAATGTTTCTGTCCGGCATCTTGATAGGACGAACAGCAGCAAAAAGATTGAGTCCTCTTCTGAGAAGTGAATTTGCGGAAAGAAGATTTGGCCATGGATCGCCCGGTCTCGGTGTCACGAAAGGACCCTTAACAAGAACATCACACTTCTTGCACTCTTCCATAACA
>DFGZ01000141.1 GCA_002371295.1 Oribacterium sp. UBA3737
AACTTGAAGCTCTGAATTTTCTTTTAAAGAATCTTCAGGGTCTGTGTATTAATCGATCTTTGATTTTCAAGGTTCTTTTCACTCGATTTAGAAGAACTGGTGTTCCGCATCTCTCAAGTGCTCAGTTATAATAACAATTATCAATCTGATTGTCAAACACTTTTTTAAATTTTTTCAAAACTTGTTACCGCCTTTTCACTTCAGCACTTGTTACCGCGCGCGAAGTGTAAAAGATTGAATGATTCTTATGTTTCAGAACCTCAGCCTTTCCCCGTCAAGCCACGCTTCTATCAGCCTGTCTTCTGCATCATATATAAGCTTCAATGAAAAATAATCCTCTTTTTCCAGAAGCAGTCTCAAAAAGATCCTGTCTCCTTCCCAGACATTTAAATCCGGAACCTCTTTTTTGTTTACCCATTTAAGCTCACCTTCACTACAGACGATTTGTTCTCCTGTGAAACCGTCTGCTGTAAAAAGATGCATATACTCCGACTCCGCCCGTCCGGAAATAAACGTCACTATGCCCCTCGCTCTCCACGATGTCAATGTATAGCCCGTCTCTTCTCTCACTTCCCGGAGAAGGCACTCCTCCGGGCTTTCATCTTTTTCAAACTTTCCTCCAACCCCAATCCATTTTGCGTGATTAAGATCATTCTCTTTTTTTATTCTGTGGAGCATGAGATATCTGTCATCTTTCTCGATATAACATAATGTTGTCAATATAGCCATGTTTCTTCTCCTCTTTACAGTCACGTCTCCATATACTGTTAAAAACTTCCTATCAGATGCGGATAACCAGATTATTCATACCGTATATGCCGGTATATTCAATGTCTTTGGCAAGGTTCATCATCATTTTTATGTCAAAGCCGTTCTCAACGGCAAATGCAGTAGCAATGTAAAAGATACTCATAACATCCTCCATTGAATCTACAGCAAAACAAAGCTCATGAGCTGTAGAAGCTCCGAATTCTTCAGGAAGCAGAAGCATTTTCTCTCTACTTATCTTTATTGCGTTACTGTCATGCTTCCCACTTTCTGTTCTCTCTGTGCTTTTCTGTATGTTCAGCTATAGAATTTCTGAGTCTTTCAGCTTTTTTGGCTCTGTGCATACCTACAAAGTTGGCACATATAGTAAGTACATCAAAAACAGCTGCTGCGAAATTCATCAGCATAATGTCATAAATCAGCCACATCGTCTGACATGTACTTAGTACAATCTTTAGTGTACTTTCTTTTTTTGTATCTATAAGTCCGGTATAGACAACCGCTGCTATTATGGGCAGCAATTCTATCCATCTGAAACCCCCGAAATACAAAAAAACAGACGAGACAATTACCTGAATCAAGACAAAAAACAGCTTCCATCCCTTTGTAAGGTCACGCTTCAGAAAAAACAGATTTCTCATGATGCTGATAACATCAGCTATGAAACCGGAAACTCCTCCAAGAACCAGACTTCCTATTCCCATAATCAGAAACTGGACATTCTGCCAGATGAGAATATGTCTGCGTTCATGCATAAAACCGATTCCCACCATCAAAAGAGCACCGATCAGACCTAAAATATTGCCTATAATCAAATACATAAAAAACTCCATAAAACATAATGTGATGGAATAAGCTCCATCACATGGTAATAAGTCTGTGCCAGTTGTATTACAGAAAGGCACTATTCATAACTGAGGAAACGCTGATTAAAGCGTTTCCTTGTCCGGATTTTCGCTGCATAGCAGCAATTTCCCAGGAAAATCCGTGCCTCTACGCCGGAGGCCCTAGGGAACCTCTGATATAATCTGTGGTTCCCTAAGTATGTTTTTACAATATGAGTCGTCAGTGAAGCTGCGAGCTTTTATCCTGAGCGACGCTGGTGATATGATTCTCCTTCGAAATATTGGACATCAGGACTTCAAGCTCTGCCTGATTTGAAGCTCCGGTAAATGCAACCGCATACATATTGTAATTCGGATAATCATAAACCAGCCTGAGACTGTATTTTTCTCTCAGATAGTTCAGTTCACCCGGATCCAGCTTCTGGTCCACCGATATAAGCACAATGTTGGTAAATCCTTCAGAAGAAGGGCCTCCTGTCGGGAACCCAAGGGTCTGCTGCACCGTTGTGCTTTCTCTTGTTTCATCTGATTTTGCAGTTGGGGGCGGTGCAGTTGTGGCTTTAGCTGTTGTCTCAGGTATAGTGACGCTTTCGAAGGCAGACGAGCTATCTGTTTCGTCTTCTTCCTCCGATGTTTCCGGATGCTCCAGACCTGTCTCGAAAATCTCTTCAGACTCAGACTCATCTGTATCACCGGTAAGCACATTACCAAATTCATCCGTCTCGACTGCTGTTTCACTTTCAGCCACAGTCTCTGCTGCAGCTGCAGCATCCCGGAGAACTTCCTCTATGCCCTTACGCATGATTTCCCACTTTTCCTTGAGATCCGGACTGCCAACCAGTTTCTTCGCAGCATCCAGATCACCGGCATTCTCAAGCATATTGCTTATTGAATCAAAATCGTAAAGAATTGTATCCGTATAATAATCAACTCCTGCCCAGTTATCCAGAAATTCTGCCCGTTCTGTTTCCTTCAGGGAGCAGTAATATTCAAGCACGACGGGGCTTATAATGTCTAATGTATACTCGCCTTCATCGGCAAGATGCAGCATACGTACCGCCAGATGAAGTCTTTTAATGGATGCTCCGGAACTGCCCTTGATTCCGACAAATCCGCTGAGCCTCTCCCGAAGGGCCTCCTTTAAGGCAGATTCACCTGTAAGATCAAGGATTTCCCTTTCGGTTTCTGTCTCGGATCCAGCCTTAATCATCTTAGGAGCTCTGGTCTCCGTTACTTTTTCAGTTTCGTTCACAGAGGGCTGTTTTGATGTGCAGGCATTTAAGCTGACAGCGGACAATATAGCAAACAGTGGAAGGATATATTTTCTATTCATAACATCTCCAATGTATAAAACCATTATTCTTCTTGCATCAAAGAATTGTATCTATTTACCAAAAAAAATAATCTCATGTCAAGATAATTCTTAACATGAGATTTTGCTCATATTCTGTTTTTAATTAATTTCACCGGATAACATCATTAAATCAGACACCCGGTTTATCTTTTTTACGTTATCCAGATGGCACCGCCTCCTCAATGGACCGTCAGATGCTCTGCTTCCAGAACTCCTGCCAGATACTTGATGATGACATCGTCCGCCTTTCCCTTAACACCGGCATATACATCAATCGGAAGTCCTTCCTCCTCGATTTTGTCTACAACTCCAGGGCCCATACCCTCAGAAATAATAACATTTACATCATTCTGAACCATGGCTTCAAGCTTCTGTCCGCCTTGATCATCACCGGCAGGAAGGTAACCATAACTCACGATGTGATTCTCGTCATTAACTTCAAAAACTTTGAATCGCGGGCAATGTCCAAACTGCCAATAGATGTTGTCATTTTCATTATTAACTGTAATTGCTATTTTCTTCATCTACATCCCCTCAAATATTATAAACTTGGCTCGATCACTCAAGCCTGTTACCGATGCAGTCCGGGTTTTTCGCAATTTATCGCTGAAGAACTGCACCCTGAGATATTTATGACTATTATGTCGGTCAAAAATAACAAAAATATTACCTTAAAATGAAAAACAGATGATCCCGAAATGGAATCATCTGCTTAAACCCGCATAAAATCTCAGTTTTTTATGAAATATTCTTTTGTTAGTTCTACCACCTTCGGGGATAAAATAAGTACCGCTATCAGGTTAGGCACCGACATAAGAGCATTGGTCGTATCGGCTATCTGCCATACGAGACTGAGCTGGACCGTAGCTCCCACAACAACGAATACAACATAAATAGCCTGATAAACAACTATGGCCTTTGTTCCGAAAATGAATTCCATACATCTTGCTCCGTAAAGGCTCCAGGAAAGCAGGGTGGAAAAAGCGAAGAGAGTGATACATGAAGCAATAATTATAGATGCCACTCTGCCTCCGAAGGTTGTTCCGAATGCCATAATAGTAAGGTCCGTACCTGCTGACTGACCGTAGAATCCATCTGCACAGCCTGAAATAAGTATAGCCACAGCTGTAAGTGTACAGATAACTATGGTATCCATAAATACTTCGAAAACGCCGTACATAGCCTGGTGAACAGGGTGGTCTACGTCTGCTGCCGCATGAGCGATAGGTGCGGTACCGAGACCTGCTTCGTTTGAGAAAATACCTCTTCCGAATCCTGCCTTCGCCGCCTGCTGAATGCCTACTCCAACGAGACCTCCGCTAATTGATGCAGGTTTAAATGCTCCCTGTATGATCTGTGCCAGCACCGTGCCCAAAGAGTCGATATGAGATATGACCACGACGATTGAGGTGATAATGTAAACGCACGCCATGATCGGAACCAGCTTTTCAGTTACATTACCGATACGCTGCATACCGCCGAAAAGCACCAGAATGGTGAGCAACGCTCCTACTATGCCGATGACCAGGTATATTCTCTGCATATCCGAACCAGAAATGTCAGGTTCGAAGGAGCTGAATACGGAACCTATGGATGTCGCAATGGTATTGATCTGAGTCATATTACCGGTTCCAAGGGCCGCAACAGCGCCGAAGCAGGAGAACAGCACTCCGAGCCACTTCCACTTCTTTCCGAGACCGTTCTCTATATAGTACATAGGGCCGCCTACGAAGTCGCCCTTTTCATTTATCTCGCGATAGTGTACTGCGAGTATGATTTCCGCATACTTTGTACACATACCGAAAAGCGCTGCTACCCACATCCAGAATATAGCTCCGGGTCCCCCGAGAGAAATGGCTCCGGCTACACCTGCGATATTACCGGTTCCCACAGTTCCAGCAAGCGCTGTGGTTAGCGCCTGTATCGGAGTTAATGCACCGTCCTGGCTGGTTTTTTTCTCAAAGAGCCGGCCAAGAGTATTTTTCATAATGTGGCCAAACTTGGCAAACTGGAGAAAATCAAGTCTGATTGTAAGGAATATACCTGTTCCGATGAGCAGTACCAGAGTCGGTACTCCCCAGACAAAAGAATTGACAGAATCCGAAATGCTATAAATTAATTCCACTTTTACACTCCTCAACTTTAAAGTACTAAAAGAATATAGCACACTTTATCTGTAACTCCTAATTAAAAATCAGTCCTCGCCACCCTTTATCTCCGAAAGCTCTTCCGAATACTTCTCCCAATCCTCATAAAGCTGAGAAAGTCTTTCATCATTTGCCTCATGCTCCTTGTGAAGCTCCATGAGTCTTCCTACATCTGCGGCAATTAACGGATCCTGATATGCTTCATCCAGTTCTTCGTTACGGGACTCAAGCTTCTGTATCTCATCCTCAGCAGCCTTAAGGGATCTCTCAAGCTTCTGTATAGTCTTCTTGAGCTCCTTTTGCATCTCCCAGTCTATCTTCTGTTCCGACTTTACCTCCGGTACATAATCGCTTACCACAGTCTGGGATACGTTTCTGGAACCGGCAGAAGATACATCCCCGTATCTTCTGACATCTTCTTTCTTCTCAAGGTAGTAATCGTAATTTCCGATATAGTTATCAAAACGATTCTCAAAGAGTTCAAGAATACGTGTAGATGTCTTATTTATGAAATATCGGTCATGAGAAACATAAAGAACTGTGCCCTCATAGTTGTTAATGGCATCCTCCAGCACCTCACGTCCCTGAATATCCAGATGGTTCGTAGGCTCATCCAGAATAAGGAAGTTTGCATTGCTGAGCATGAGCTTTGCAAGAGACACTCTGCCCTGCTCTCCGCCGCTCAGATCTCCGATACGCTTATATACATCATCTCCCCTGAAGAGAAAAGCCGCCAGAACATTACGGACCTTGGTGTTGTTTAAATACGGATAATCATCCTGAATCTCGTCAAAGATGGTCTTATCCATATGAAGAACCGCATGTTCCTGATCGTAGTAGCCTATCTCCACATTTGTACCCAGCTTGAAGCTGCCGGTATCTGCGGTCAGCTGCTCGTTAAGTATCTTAAGGAGAGTGGTCTTTCCGGTTCCGTTCGCACCTATTATGGCAACATGCTCTCCTCTTTTCAGTTCAAAAGATATATTTGAGAACAGTGTCTTGTCCTCAAAGGCCTTGCTCAGATCCTTCACCGATAGTACATCATTGCCTGACTGTACATTGGGTGTCAGAGCCAGACGCATCTCGTTGTCTATCTCCTCCGGCTTATCCAGAAGTTCCACCTTTGCCAATGCTTTCTCACGTGATTCTGCACGTTTGATGGACTTCTCCCTGTTGAACTGCTTAAGCTTCGTTATAACAGCCTGCTGGTGCTGTATCTCCTGCTGCTGATTGAGATATGCCTTAAGCTCAGCATCTCTGATGAGCTTCTTTTTTTCGGCATATTCTGTGTAGTTGCCCTTGTACATCCTGGCCTTGCCGTTATCAAGGTCGATGATCTTTGTGACCACATGATCGAGAAAATATCGGTCATGGGAAACAAGAAGAACTGCCCCGTCATATCTCTTAAGCACCTTTTCAAGCCACTGGATAGAATCGATATCCAGATGGTTCGTAGGCTCATCCAGGATCAGAAGATCCGGCTTATCCTGAAGTATCTCTTCCAGTCTCTTCCTGGTCTTCTGTCCTCCTGAAAGAGTGTCAAAATCCTCAAGTCCGGTCTCGATATCAGCATGCTGCTGGGCAAGATAGCCGATCTTTTTATCCTTCGAAAAGGCTATGACAGTCTCAGAGTCATCCGGCTCCTCCTGGCCAAGAATACAGCGGATAAGGGTTGTCTTTCCGGAACCGTTGATTCCCACTATAGCCGCCTTTTCCTTATCTTCGATATGAAAGGTCACATCCTTCAGGACCTGTTTTCCTATATATGTTTTATTTAAATTAGCAATATTTAATATCATAACCACCTATCATTTCTGCGGAACGCCCTTCATGGACAGGGAGATCTTTTTGCGCTCCTTGTCTACCGAAAGGACTTTGACATTGACGATATCACCCACCTTGACCACATCAAGGGGATGCTTTACAAACTTGTCTGCAATCTGTGAAATATGTACCAGACCGTCCTGATGTACTCCGATATCAACAAATGCTCCGAAATCGATAACATTACGCACTGTTCCGGTAAGAACCATATCAGGAGTCAGATCGTCAAAATCAAGAACATCTGAGCGAAGTACAGGTGCCGGCACATCCTCTCTGGGATCGCGTCCCGGTTTCGCAAGCTCCTTTACGATATCGTTCAATGTATATTCACCTACATCCATCTTCTTTGCAAGTTCAGGTATGGAAGCCTTGATCTCCTTCAGCTTCTTCTCTATATCCCTTGTGTTTCCGTTCTTGACGTCAGAAGCGTCAAAACCAAGGAGCCTGAGAAGCTCTCTTGCAGCCTCATAGCTTTCAGGGTGAACGGAAGTCATATCAAGTACATCCTGACCGTCTCTTATTCTCAGGAAACCGGCGCACTGCTCATAGGCCTTAGGTCCAAGCTTCGGAACCTTAAGGAGCTCCTTTCTGGAAGTGAAGGCCCCATTCTCCTCACGATATGCCACTATGTTCTTTGCGATATTTTTGTTTATGCCTGACACATACTCAAGAAGAGAGAAGGAAGCGGTGTTGACATCGACACCTACTCTGTTAACACAGTCTTCCACCACATTTCCAAGCTGCTCGCTGAGCTTTGACTGGTTCATATCATGCTGATACTGACCGACACCGATGGACTTCGGATCGATCTTTACAAGCTCTGCAAGCGGATCCTGAAGGCGTCTCGCCATGGATGTAGCGGATCTCTGACCCACATCAAAATTAGGGAACTCTTCCGTAGCAAGCTTTGAGGCAGAGTAAACAGACGCACCTGCCTCGTTTACGATAACATACTGTACAGGCAGCTTACTCTTCTTTATAAAATCTGCAATTATCTGCTCTGACTCACGAGACGCTGTTCCGTTTCCGAGGGAAATGATGTCTACATGATACTTTCTCACAAGTCCTTCTATGACTTTCATGGACTCAGCCACCTTGTTCTGAGGTGCTGTAGGGAAGATAACAGTGGTATCAAGTACTTTTCCTGTAGGGTCAACTACTGATATCTTACAGCCTGTACGGAAGGCAGGATCCCAGCCAAGTACAGTCTTTCCGATGATAGGCGGCTGCATGAGAAGCTGACTAAGATTCTCTCCGAATACCTTTATGGCACCGTCCTCTGCCTTTTCTGTGAGATCATTACGTATCTCAGTCTCTATGGAAGGTCCTATAAGACGCTTATAAGCATCAGCGGCCGCTTCCTCCAGATACTTCGCTGTTTCTTTATTTCTTCCGGCTCCGATATGACGGTTCATGAACTTAAGGATCTCCTCCTCAGGCGCTTCGATCTTAACAGTCAGTATCTTCTCGCTCTCGCCTCTGTTCATGGCGAGGATACGATGCCCCGGTATCTTTTTAAGCGGTTCCGAATACTCATAGTAGTTTTCGTAAACCGTCTTCTCTTCCGCCTGCTTCTTGGTCTTTGCGGAAGATACGATGATACCTGACTCATAGGTCTTCTTACGGATCCACTCACGGAGACTGGCACTGTCTGACAATGTCTCCGCAATTATATCCTGTGCTCCCGCGATAGCGGTCTTTACATCAGGTACTTCCTTCTCCTCGTTTATATACTTTTCTGCCTCTACGGCCACAGATGCCGGAGTTTTACTTGAAACGATAAACACAGCAAGAGGTTCAAGACCTCTTTCCTTTGCAATCATGGCTCTGGTTCTGCGCTTAGGCTTATATGGTCTGTAAATATCCTCAAGCTTTACAGCTGTTTCAGCTTCATCTATCTGTTTTTTCAGTTCATCAGTGAGCTTTCCCTGTTCCTCTATGGAAGCAAGAATAGTATTCTTACGGTCTTCAAGATTACGAAGATACTTTAAACGCTCATCAAAAGCACGGAGCACATCGTCATGCATGGCACCTGTTGCTTCCTTACGGTATCTGGCAATGAATGGAATTGTATTTCCTTCGTCTATCAGCTTTATAACTGCTTCCGCATGAACCTTGGTTATGCCAAGCTCTTTTGTAATTATTTCAACAATATTCATCAGCTTATTTTCCTCTAAAAAAATACATTATATGGTATGATGTGAGTGTCAAAAGCGATATCGGACCGCTTCGCGCTAT
>DFGZ01000191.1 GCA_002371295.1 Oribacterium sp. UBA3737
GCGTTGCCGTGATCCGCTGTGATGAACATCTGTCCGCCGACCTCCAGGATGGCGTCAACGACTCTTCCGACACACGCGTCAACGGTCTCGATCGCCTTGATGGCCGCAGACTCGACGCCTGTATGTCCGACCATATCCGGGTTCGCGAAATTGGTGATGATCACATCATATTTACCGGACTTGATTGCCTCTACAAAGCGATCGCAGACTTCAGGAGCACTCATCTCCGGCTGAAGGTCATAGGTAGCAACCTTCGGGCTCTTGACAAGGATACGGTCCTCGCCCGGATTCGGTTCTTCAACACCGCCGTTGAAGAAGAATGTGACATGAGCGTATTTCTCAGTCTCTGCGATACGGGCCTGCGTCATGTTGTGCTGCGCAAGGTACTCGCCGAAGGTCTCCGTGATCTCCACCTTCGGGAATGCGATCTCCTTGTTCGGGATCGTTACATCATAATCGGTGAAGCAGGCATAGAAGACCTTCTTCCTCGGTCCTCTGTCAAACTTGTCAAAATCATCCTCGATGCAGAAGCAGCGGGTGATCTCACGTGCGCGGTCCGGACGGAAGTTGAAGAAGATGATGGAATCGCCGTCCTGAATGGTCGTGACCGGCTTGCCGTCTTCCATGACTACTGCCGGAACAACGAACTCGTCCGTAACGCCCTGCTCGTAAGAATCCTTGATCGCCTGTACGCCGGAAGTCGCAGGAACGCCTTCACCCAGCGTCAGCGCACGGTATGCCTTCTCAATGCGGTCCCAGCGGTTGTCGCGGTCCATCGCGTAATATCTTCCAGAGATCACGCCAAACTTACCGACGCCGATCTCATCCATCTTGTCCTGCAGCTGCTGCGCAAACTCTACACCACTCTCGGGCGGAGTATCACGACCGTCAAGGAAAGCATAGAGATAAACCTTCTTGAGACCGTTCTTCTTTGCAAGCTCGAGAATTCCGTAGATGTGCTCAATATGAGAATGTACGCCTCCGTCGGAAACAAGACCGAACATATTGAGTGCGGAATCGTTCTTCTTGCAGTTCATAACCGCACTGAGGAGTGCCTGATTTGTGAAGAAATCTCCGTCCTGAATAGACTTTGTTATTCTTGTGAGATCCTGATAAATGATACGGCCTGCGCCCATGTTCATGTGTCCGACCTCAGAATTACCCATCTGTCCGTCAGGCAGACCTACATAAAGTCCCGATGCCTGTCCCTGAACAAAAGGATACTCAGCCTGAAGCTTGTCCATAACAGGAGTGTTCGCCATAGCGATAGCATTTCCCTCAGGATTTGGATTTATTCCGTAACCATCAAGTATCAGTAGTACTACAGGTTTCTTATCTGTCATAGTAACCATCCTTCTATAAAAAACATATAAATAAAAACTATAAGTATGTTGCGAGTGTCAATGTCTATGCCACTCACTTTTGATACTCCGGTCCGCTGCCTCATTTCAAATAAATGTATGCCAGTTATCCGAGGCACCTGAACCTCACATCAGTTTATTACAAATGCCCCGGAGCGTCAATTACCCGGGGCAAACTTTGTTAAAAAATATACAATTAAATCCGATATAGTTTACCTTTATATCCGGATCAGATCTTCTCATCCATCAGATACATTTCCGGTGTAGCACCCTTCTCGATGTATCTGAGCTGATACTGTCTTATCTTCATTTCAATCTGCGGGTTCAGCTCAGTCTCCTTAGGTATCTGTTTTATTATCTCATTCATATCTTCCATAAGAAGTGAAATGTTCATATTCTGTGTCACTATGACCTGTGCCATGCTGCGTATCATACCGACCATATTGCTCCTGTTGTCGCTCAGGAACTGCTCAAGCTGCTCCTCACCGACCCGGAGAAGAAGCGAATCTTCGATGGCAACGGCAGTATATACCTGAGGTTTTCCTGTAAGCATGGAAACCTCTCCGAAAAACTTCCCTTCACTAAGAACCCCCAGGATGTTCTCCTGTTCTTCTCCGAAACTCACATAGAGGGCAACCTTCCCCTTCAGCACCTTATACATATACGGCTCTGTCTGATTTTCACGAAAGATCACATCCCCATCCTTGAAGCGTTTCATGTTTCCGCCACCACTCTCATTTCCCATACTTTATTTCCTCTCTTCACAGTCGCGATTTCCTATATTGATTTTACACTATTTACTATGAGAAATTATTTTCTTTTTCCCTTAAAAGCGCATATGTTTTTCAATGCAATTAATGCGGTGGCGGAAATTTCTTTTTATTTTATTTTTACTTGCACTAGTGTATTTTATTTGATACAATAAAGTCAGTTGAAGGAGATGTGGCGAGTGCTTCACAAATCCTAAACGTCGTGTAGATAAGAACGGTAGATGAAATGGCGAGTGCTTCATTGATTCGAGGTTCTTATTTTTGTTTATGAACCTTTATATAAACTTCTAAAATAAAGCAGTGGAATGACTTTCCGTATCATTCCATTGCTTTTTATTCACTCATACATGGACTGCACTTTATCATTTTAGTCATTCCGCCTCTTTACGAAAAAAAGCAGTTCAATAGCTCTGTTTTATCACATCATACGGATTAACAGTCTCAGTTGTACCGTCAATGTACCGGATACCGATCCCCACTATGGCATAGGTACTGATATTCCCGCCGTGCCAGATCCTGTCAAGTGCCACACAGTTATCGAAGGTCTTCGCATAATCTGTTACGGTTGCAGGATCAGCCTTATGAACCGTTCCGTCCTGATCAAGAATATATTTTCCGCAAACCTCAGGGTAATCCGGATTGAAAGGTCCCACCACATACTTCTCAACAGTTGAATCACCGGTCACATCACAACTGACCACATTATGGGCAGAATCATAGGGAGTCACTGTAAAGGTTATCCGGTCAATGATCTTTCCGGAAGAATTGATGAAATATATGTTAGGCGAGATCCATCCGTCCTTAGACATGTGGGCCCTCATATACTTTATCTCTATAGGTGTCACCGGGATATAATGATTCTCACTGCTCAAATCAGCTCCGACCATAACACCGTCGGCACCCACATAGTGCCCGTCCTTTGTACAGGTATCCGTGAGCATCTTTCCGGTATAGTCAACATATTTATAATCTATCCACTGATCGGTCGCCAGAGCTCCGTCTGTTTCAAAATAATACCAGTTATCTCCAATAAGAGTCCAGCCGACGGACATGTACCCTGCATCATCAAGATAATACTGTTTTCCGCCGTCATAAAACCACTGACCGGCACAGTACTCCCCTTTGTTATTCAAGAGTCTCCACACTGAACCCTCCTTCTTCCACTCAACAGCATATGAAGTAAAGGAAAACATTACTGCAAATAAAGCCGACATCCCCGATACGAATCGCTTCCCCATGGCATCCCCCTGTAAAATAAAACTAAGCCACAGTATATATTTCGGCTTCAATTCACTGAATATAAAAAGGAAGGCCTTTTCCGCCTTCCCTTTCATGAATCTAAATCATTATTCAAACGCATGAACCGACAGCTTTGTGATAAATCCATCGGCATCCACTTCCGTGGCACATCCTATGGTACAAAGGGACGGTCCCTCCGGCCAGTATAGGGATTCCTGATAAAGCGAGCCATACATCAGGTATACCTGCTCTGCTGTCTTTACGGAGCTTACCCCGGTATTGTAATCATAGAAATCCACAGTAGCACTCTTTCTCACATAGATGGGCCCCGACGCTATAGTCTCATAACCATGCTCACCGTACTCGTCAAACACAGCACCTTCCACAAGCGCATTCGGAATCTCATAGTATGTTCCGCAATCATGAATGGCATTATCACGGCTCTCGATTATCTGTACTGCTCTGCCGTAATAACTCAGTGTTTGCTCTCCGTAATTTATTTCATCCTTCACTTTAGGAGAATTGTAGATGCTCTGTCCAAGTGAGCTGACAGGATTCTCAACAGCTGAAAGATTCGCGCTTCTTCCGTCCCATCCTCCGTCAGCTCCTACATAGTAGCCATCCGGAGTGTAGGTATTTGTAAGCATAATACCGTCACTTCCCAGAAAATAATTGCCGACCCAGTGATTCTTCACCAAATCGCCGTTATCATCCTGATAACACCACTTATCTCCGGTCTTCAGCCACTGTCCCGCCATGGATGTCACGGTACAGACAGCAGAAATAACTGCAACCGCCAGCAATAGTTTTATGTTTTTACTTCTCAATTTCAACCTCCTATTCTGAAATTTCTACTCCACCAAAAAAGTTCATCTTCAGACATTATAACCTATTTAAATAAAGCCTCATAGATGCATCTTTTCATTCGTATGTAATCCCTGTATCCCGCCTACCGGCTTTTTCTTCCGAGATACTCCAACACTCTTAATGCGCATTATAAAAGGCGTCCGAATAAACGGACGCCTGAATTTACGGAACATATTACAGTCACGAATTACTCTTCGATACCTGCCATTTCCTTAATGGACTTCATAGCGAATGTGAGTGTACGTCCGCAAGCGATTCCGGCCATAAGGCAAGGATAGTTGTTTGCGAAGAAAGAACCTGACATATCACCGCCGATGTAGAGACCAGGAATTGCATTGTTCTCTGCATCAAGAGCCTGTGTTTTCTCGTTGATTGAGATACCCTGCTCTGTTGTAAGGAGGGATGCTCCAAGCCAGCATCCGTAGAAAGGAGCTGTCTTGATAGCTGAAAGACGAACCTTCATCTTACCGAAGTCCTCATCCTCCTGCTTGTCATAGAGCTCATTGTAACGCTCAACTGTAGCAAGGAAGTTCTCCTTGTCCTCATCCTTGAAACCAAGCTTGTCAGCAAGCTCCTCAAGTGTGTCAGCCTTAAAGATAAGGCCCTCGCCCTCTTCTCCGTACTGCTCAAGCTGCTTGTCTACATAACCGGGGATGTTTCTTGACTGAGCTGAACATCCGATAGTATGGAATCTCTTGATATCCTCCATGTAGTTGGCATCCATGATCTGGGCATAAACATGACCAGGCTGATGAGCTGCTGCATATACGATATCGTTGTATGGGCTTGACTCATTTGCAAAACGTACACCGTGACGGTTTACCTTAAGGAATGGCTGTGTTCCGGGATTGTACTGTCTTACAGTTCCCGGGAACGCCTTTCCTGCAAATGATGACGGACTCTCAACATATCCGGAATCAACACCCGGAGCTACGAGACCACGGTCAAAGAGCATAGGAGCTGACTCTGCATCAAGGTGTGCACCTGCCCAAACCGCTGCACGGATTCCGTAACCCTTATCAGCAGGACTGAAAGAACATGCTGTTGTAACAGATGTTCCAAGAGGATCAAGCTGCTCCATCATGAATGGGTTGCCGGGATATCCGCCACAGGCAAGAAGTACACCATCCTTTGCATTGTAACGAACAAGGTCTCCGGACTCTGTCTTCTGAGCGATAACGCCTGTTACTCTACCTGTATCATCCTTCTCAAGCTTTACAAGAGCAGTCTTGAAGTCTACATCATATCCTGCCTTCTGGATAACCTCGAGGAATACTTCATTTCTCTGCATTCCATACTCAGACTCTGATGCTCTGTAGTTGTGCTCCTGCTCAGGGAATACAAATGTTGTATTCTCATCGCTGTCCGGCCAACGTGCCTCCTCACCTGATGTGAAATCGCACTTCCAGTTGTATGGCTCATTCT
Source organism: Oribacterium sp. UBA3737 (assembly GCA_002371295.1). The sequence goes on from DFGZ01000191.1 coordinate 5,663, forward strand.
CAAGAATACCTGCTACGAAGTCATGCATGGCTGCAGACTCATCAAGCCATACCTTTACTACTCTCTGATCGCACTTTCCGGATGCATAACGGCTGATCTCGGAAAGAAGCTTCTTCTTATCAACAGATGAACCGGCTGCCTTTGCTGCTGAACTGTTGATAGCTCCGTACCAGTGACGTGTATCCTGAACAACAGCATTCTGCTCGATCACACGGAAGTTAAGTCCCTTTGATGCTGCATAAGCTGCTGCCATCATACCTGCATTACCTGCACCAACAATAAGGATATCTGTATCAACTGTCTCCTTAACGTCTGCATCGTCAACTATAGGCTCCTCGCCAAGCCAGTCCTCATCGGAACCTGTCGGAATAAGATCGCCTGTTGCTGCAACAGCCTCGCCCTTTGCCTGTGCGATACAGTTTGCAGCTGCCTTCTTAACGGCATCTGATGTTATAGTTGCGCCTGAAACAGCATCGAACTCTGCTGCCTGTGCATCCATAAGAGCCTTCTCAAGATCAGGAACAGCAGCGCCTCCGATTGATGGTGTCTCACCATCAGCATTGATCTTTACCTCTGTGATGGATGTCTCATCAAAAGTCATGGTAACTGTAACCTTTGAGCTGATTCCATCAGCTCCGGCTGTATAAGTACCGGGTGTGTAGATGGCAGCTCCTGCTGCGGCTGTCTCGGCTGCTGCAGCTGTTGTTTCTGCGGCAGCGGCTGTTGTTGCGGCAGCTGTTGTTGCCTCAGGAGTATCTCCTGCTGTACATGCTGTAAGAGAACCTAAGCCTGCGATTACTGCAGTAGCGCTGATTCCCTTAAGAAAATCTCTTCTTGTAAGTTTGTCTGACATAATAAAACCTCCCATAATAACTCATGATTAACTAGCAATGATCCATTCGAATAACTTGTTACTTAATCCGATTCAGTTATTATATCGAAAAAAGATGCATTTTCATATATAATTTTGGCATTTTTAATCATTTTATATCAAACGTTTATTATTGGAATAAATGCGATACCGCAAGCCTTATCCCATGCTTTTATTCTGTTAAAAAAGCGGGGAAAAGAGTCACTTCTTTTCCTCGCTTTTAAGTCTTCGTTATGTAAAGTCTATTCACCTGACTTGTAGTCAATATGCCAGTGCCAGAAATGGAATCCTATCAGAAGGAGATAAATAGCAACAGCATACAAGAATGTAAATACCATCAGCGGTACTGAAATTTCATTATCTTTCTTCATGATTCTTTCCTCCCGGTGACTTAGCTTCCTGCAAATCTCAGCCAAAATATCTCTTGAGAAGTCCTGCAAATGCCTTGCCGTGTCTTGCCTCATCGCGAGCCATCTCATCAGTCGTTTCGCTCACGCTCACGACTGTAAAGGGCTGCTGATTCGGACCATGCGAAAGAATTAAAGCAAATTCAGGGATTTTTGGAACGTCTTTTAACAACTTTTGAACGTCTTCGTACACTTGGGGTACATCTTTCCACACGTTTCGCTTGATTATGTACACGTTTTTTAACACTTTTGGAGGTGCATGATGAGCAAAAAAGATGTTGGAGTATTCCAGATGGATAATGGCAATTGGGCGTACCGCTTTAAAATGGTGGTGGATGGAAAAGAAATCAGTCGACGTAAATCTACAGACGCGAATGGAAATAAGCTGTTCTGTAAATCAGATGCTATCAAAGCAAGAGAAGTGGCAATGGTTGCAGCAAGGACAGAACGCAAACGGCAGATTAAAGTATCCAGAAGGACAGTGAAGGAAGTCTTTGAGGAATATAAAGAGAAAGGCAGAAAGGACAGAGCCTATAAAACTGTGCTAAAACAGGATTCTCTGTGGAAGAATCACCTTTGTGATAAATGGGGCAAGCGCTTTGTTGACGATATCTCTGTCGCAGAAATCAACGATTATCTTGCTGAACTGTACTATGAGAAAGAATACTCCTATAAATATGTAGAAAGCTTTCTAAAAATGTTCTATCTGATTTTCGGTCAGGCATACTCAAGAAATTATCTTGGTGTGGATAGTTATAACAAGCTGTGTATAAACAAAGATACAAAAATACATATGCCGAAGCTTCGGGTTGCTGATGATACCGATATTGTTTCATTTACCCATGAAGAACTTGCTCTTTTGGATAGATATTTTGAAGGAGCAAATGCCGAAACAGCTTATTTGCTTGGTCGCTTCTGCGGGCTTCGTATCAATGAAGCCTTCGGTCTGAAATGGGACCACGTTGATTTGGATAACGGAACCATTCTTATCGACAGACAACAGCAATATCAAGACAGCCTTATCAAGCTCGTAGCTCCAAAGACACGGAACGCCAACAGGACAATCTATCTCTGTGATAAGATTCTGAACCATCTGAAAGCCAAAAAGGAAAAGGCCTTGAATGATGCTGTGAAGTTCGCTGCGGTCAGAGCACAGAAGCAGAGGTTTATCGAAGATATTGACGGCTCAATAATTTCCTGTACAGAGCTTGTGAACTGCCTTCCTGACGGAACCATTCAGACTGTCAATTCCATGAAGTATCCATCAAAGGATATTAAAAGCAGTCTGAACATTAATTTCAAGTATCACTATCTCCGCCATACTTACGGAACATTGATGGCAGAGATGAACACGCCGACGCATCTTCTCTGCAATCAGATGGGGCACGGAAACATTCACGTTACACAGCTTTATTATCTTGCGGTCTCGCAGACAGGCGTGGAAGTTCTCAAGAAGAACCTGAATTTGTTGTGATTGCGGTTCCCGTCTCTGTGGAGAACAAAATCGGGCAGCAGCTGTTCAAGAGATGAACAAATCCCAACAAAGCGAAAGAAGCAGCCAGAACCGCAAATAGCGGCTAAGCTGCTTCTCTTTAGTATTTCGCTCTTATCTTATCAAGATACTCTGTAAATCGCTTCTGTACGCTTTCAGGTCCGATGATAACGGCCTTTGTACCGAAACCGCAAATCCAGCCAAAGAATTGTTCAGAGATTTCTATTTCCGTGGAAACTGTGAAATGGTGTTCGTCTACTTTGGAATAGAGCGCTTTCCCCTTTCCAAAGCGCTCAAGCACTGTGTCAAGCAGGCTGTTTACAAAGCGAATCTGTACTCTGACCTTTTCGCCATTGAACATAGAAAAGGTTCTTTGAGTGTAAGACCGCAAGTCTATTGCCTCAAATTCTGCTCTTCCTTCTCTTGGAAGCCCAATCCTTTCAATGGATTTCATTCTATCCACTCTGTAGGTTCTCATTTCTTGGTATTCATCAGAGAAAGCCAGCAGATAATAGTTTCCATCGTTTATGATAAGCTTCCAAGGACTGACGACGTATTTTGTTCCATGTTTCCGCTCTACTAGGTGGCTCAAATCTGAAATTTGACTCTTAAGATACTGAAAACGGATTTTTTCGGGTGTATGACGGTCTCCATTCAGCTCTCTGCTCATGGCATCGTAAATGATGGAAACATTGCTGAGCGCGTATTTATTTAGCGTTCTGGTTCTGTCGTTCACAAGAGCGTCTGTGCGGATTTCCTCCGCTTGTCTGTCGCTTACAAACTCTTTCATAATATCCACAAGCCGTTCTGCTTCTGCTTGGGAGATGTATTTGGAAGAGTAGATACATTCAGAAATAAGGCGGATATCGGAAGCATCATACTTTCTGTAATTGACGTAGAAGCCTTTTTTCTTTCTGTGCCTATCATAGATAATGGTTTCCTCAAAGTCGCCGTCTTCTTGCTTGGCATCCTCAAGGTCTTCAATATTGTTATCGGGGTCTTCCAAAAGCCAAAGGGCATTATTGATGGCGGCAATATCTTTGTAGACAGACCTACGCTCCGCACTAATTCCCTTCTCTTCCAAGAAAGCGCAGATATCGGAAGCAGTTACAGTGTTATTCTCATCAGAATTATGAAGAAGGTACTGATAGACCAAATATGGCTTCATCTTCTGATTGTCTTTTCGGCCTTCGTTGATGGCCTTCTCACCTCTCTTCGGCATGACTTTCTTCTCCTTTTGGGGCCATTATAGCAGAAAAAGAGCGGTTCCCGCTCTTTATTCTATCTCAATATTATCTACTCCATAAGCAAGTATCAGATTGATAAGCTCATTTCTTGAATAGTTTGTATCCGCCGCAATCTTGTCAAGCTTAGCTAAAGTTTCCTCTGATATTCGTACAGATATAATTTTATTTCCATCCTCTCCACGCCGTTTGATTTTCAGCGGTTCATTCTTCATAGGCTTTTACCTCTCATTCTGTAGTCAATTGTAGAATCAAGGAAAAAGTTGTGATATGCTACAAATATATTGTTATATGATATGTATTTGTATTACATAACGACGGAGGAAAGCAGAATGAAAGCTTTAGTATGTGAACTGTGTGGGAGCAATGAATTTGTGAAGGAAGACGGTTATTTTGTATGTCAGCATTGTCATACAAAATATTCTCCAGAAGAAGCAAAAAAGATAATGGTAGAAGGTACTGTTGATGTTTCAGGAAGTACAGTAAAGGTTGATAGTTCAGACGAACTAAGAAATTTATATGAGCTTGCAAGAAGAGCTCGAGATACAGACAATAGTGAAGAAGCGGCAAAGTATTATGAAATGATAAAAATCAAAGACCCTTCAAGTTGGGAGGCAGCCTTTTATAGCGTGTATTTTAAGGCGCTGTCATGTAATATAATAAATATTACATCATCAGCAAATAATTTGCAGAATATTTATCCAGTGATTTTGAAGATGATAAATGATTCAGATTCAAATAAGGAACTTGCGGTATGTGAAGTGATAGCGCACACCGTTACTGCCTGTTGGTTGCTCTATCAAGCAGCAAGAAATCATTTTGATAAGTTTTTTGATACTGATGGTGCAAGCAGTGAGTTTTCTAATAATTTATTGTCGTGTAATACAGCATGTGTTTACTGTAGTAAAATTCCAGATAGCTTAGAAGTCAACGCGCATAATTCAGAAACTGTGAAAAGAAGTGTTATATTTGCGTGCGAAACAGCTCAGAAAATGATTGTTGATGCTTTCGATTTGTTTTTTGCTCATACAAACGGGAGAACAGGTGTACGTGAATCATTTCAAGAACATATTGATATAATTGAGAGAGATTACATCAAACCTTTACAAGAAAATCATGTCAAGCCTGAACTCAAAGCTACTAATCAAGGAAATTCTTCTGGTGGCTGTTATATAGCAACCGCCGTTTATGGCTCTTATGATTGTCCAGAAGTGTGGACTCTTAGGAGATTCAGAGACTATATGTTAGCAGAAACTTGGTATGGTCGCACTTTAATAAACACTTATTATGCTATAAGCCCGACTCTTGTTAAATGGTTCGGTAAAACAGAATGGTTTAAGAATCTGTGGAAACCGATGCTTGATAGGCTGGTTCAGGATTTACAGAACAAGGGCGTTGAGAATGGGCCATATCAAGATAAGGAGTGCTAATGCCTTATGGATATATACTTTTATAATGTAAAGACACATCGTCTTCATATTAAGGGATTATGTAAGGAATCAAAAATGTTGCCTTATAATACAGTCTTCTTTTCTTCTGAGAACGAAGCTCTTGCCTTTGATGGAAGGGCTGTAGGTCTGTGTAAATTATGTGATAAAAAAAGAGAAAAGAAGTTGAAGGATTTATAAAAGGGGATAGCAATGAAGAAGATATTATCAGCAATCATGTTATCAGCAGTTATGGCATTATCTGTCTGTGCGTGTGGCGGCGGAGCCAAACCAGCAGAAACCATGTCAGAGACCACTACAACAGCAGAGGTAAAAGCAGAAACAATTGAAGAAGCGAAAACGGATACAAGTAATATTACATTGATATCTGAAGATGAGCTTTTGGGTGAGTGGAAAGAATTACAGTCTTTTAACACTTTATATTTAGAAAAAGATAAAGCAAAATACAGCTCCTCGACCTCCTCGAATGTAGCAGTCGGGCCTTGGAAATTAAATGGAAACACGTTTTCGCTTAATACTAGCCTTATTAAAGACGATTTCAAGATTAATATTGATAACGATGTTGTGAGTATTGAAAACGATAATTATTGCTTTATGAGATTTGATGAGATTCCTATGGAGATACTATCTTTGTCAGATACAGGACAAGATGACGTTATTTCACTTACTCTAGATGAAATCAAGTTTGAAACAGCATTGCCCGATGATATTATGAAAAGGTTGAAAGGTTGGGGTGTTGAATACGGAGAAAAGGCACTACTTGATGAAGGTCAGGTATATGCTTGTCTCGTGTATGAGCTTAGCAACAATAGTAAAAATAACATTCAAATCGGAGATTATTATAATCGGTTCCGTATTTATCTTGACTATAATAATGGATTCATTTTTTCTACAGATGATTCTAATTATAGTTATTACACTGATGGAACAAATCTATGTGGGTATGATGGACGTGGATTGGGAGATGACCTTATTTTGCAACCTTTGCAGACAAAAACTATTACCACATATTTACGGTGTTCTGACAAACTTTTAGATGATAAAGACTCTTCTCTAAAAGTGATTTTTGTTTCACTATTAGGTGAAAGTGGAGCAGAATATTATAAATACATTGTTCAAAAATAAACGTATGAATCGACGTTATGGTTAACAGAAGGCAGAGGACCGAAACCCTCTGCCTTTTATAATAGCTGAGCATGATTTTGTATCGCCTGTTCTATCCGCTGTGGCTCTATCCCGATGTATCTCTGTGTGATTGCGGAACTGCTGTGTTGAAGCAACCTTTGTACCAGAGTGATATCATAACCATTCTGAGTGTAAATCTCTGTTGCGTACCACTTGCGGAAACTGTGGGTTCCAATTCCTTCGTATCCAAGAGCATCACAGACAATCGAAAGCTGTTTCTGAACTGCCCTTTCTGAAATAGGAAAGAGCAGTTCATTTTTCTTTATCCCATTCCGCAAACAATAATTTTCGATGTACTGCTGAATAACGAGCGGAACAGTAAACTCTCGCTGTTTGCCTGTTTTCTGCTCAGTAATGGAAAGTCTGTATCTGTCTCCATCCTTCACGATATCGGAGAGCTTCAATTTCAAAATATCCGATATCCGAAGGCCAAGGTTCCCTTCCAATACCAAAGCTGTGGCAATGCGCTCGTTTGGTCGGCTCCCGCAAACGCCTTCCTTCATCGTCTGAATTATGTATTTATATTGTTCCGTTGTGAGTGCCTTGGTCTTCTTATTCATCTTCTTACCTCTTGGAAATTGCAAAATTTTT
>DFGZ01000103.1 GCA_002371295.1 Oribacterium sp. UBA3737
GAGCTTCAGGTTCATGAGACCACTCCAGAGGCGTTTATCTGGCAGACCATGACTGATGATTCGGTACCGGTGCAGAATTCTCTGTTACTGGTGAACGCCATGATAGAGCATAATATCAAGGTAGAGTATCACATGTATCCGTTCGGTGTGCATGGGCTCAGTCTTGCTACAAAGGAAGTTGAGACACCTGATAAGGGAAGATATCCGGATATTCATGTTGCCGATTGGTTTGAACGTGCTGTTGACTGGCTTCTATATAAGAAGTGAAAATTTTTTCCCTATATATTAAATTACCCTTAAGACTCTGATTTAGGTAATTTATTTTAATATAGAAGAAAAAAGAATTTAGCAGCCGAATAATGGAATGATTAGCGACATATAAGCTTAAAAGTGTCCATTAACTATTTAAAAATATTAATATAACTAAAAAAATTTAAATAATGGAGACAAAAGAAATGACGGAAAATCGTCATACGCTTTTGTCTCCATTTTTCATGGTTTTGGAAACTACTTCCATTTGGAAATTTCATCCGTTGACTAAAGCTTAAGCATTCTGTATAGTCAACACCATCGAGCGGATAGTTAAAAAAATTTAACGATATTGTTATGATATCTGCTTAATGTAGTTTTAAAAATTATGAGAGGTCGTTATACCGACCAAAAGGAGAAGAAATGGATTTTGAAGCAGTAAAGGAAATAATAGTAGACACTCTTGCTTGTGATGATGAGAAGGTTACACCTGATGCAAGATTTATTGAGGATCTTGAGGTGGATTCACTTTCACTTGTAGAGCTTCACATGGCTCTTGAGGATTCTCTTGGACACTCTATTCCTGACGGAGAGATCGGAAAGCTTCATACAGTACAGGAACTTGTAGATTACTGCAATAAGTAATCAAAAAACATAAAAAAGCCAAAGCCTGTCTTTGGCTTTTTCTTGCACAAACAGGGGAGGAAAACTTATGAAATCTCCAATTACCAAAATATACGAAATGTATAAGGACAGAGCTTTACGAAAGAAAGCTCATGCCGATACGGTAGGTCATACGGGAATCAGATTTACTTTCGGAAAAGGAAAACCGGCGGAAGAATCAGCAGCCCCAAAAGAAAAGACAAGCGAAAAGAAGGGACTCTCAGGCAGTCCGAACAGCAATCCGGAAGAAACGAAGGATAAAAATGGTTTACGCATACCGGCAGTTATGATTCCGTCAAGCTTTATAACATGCAGATCATGCGGAAGACGGGCACTGAGACATAAATGGGAAGATAATTATTATGTCTGTCCTGAATGCGGAAAGTACGCGCCGATAGGAGCATACTATCGTTTGAGCCTTATCCTTGATAAGGGATCATTCACAGAGATAGACACGGATATTAAAGCGGAAGATCCACTGGGTTTTCCCGGATATAAAGAGAAGATCGAGCGTCAGGAAGAAAAGACAGGACTTAACGAGTCCGTTGTATCGGCGGTTGGCAGCATTCAGGGCATACGCCTCGTAACAGTGGTCCTTGACAGCAGGTTCTTCATGGGATCAATGTCTCGTGCAGTAGGTGAAAAGGTAACAAGAGCAGTTGAGTACGCAATGGAAGAGAAACTGCCTTTACTTATATTCAGTGCCAGCGGCGGAGCACGTATGCAGGAAGGCATTTACAGTCTCATGCAGATGGCAAAAACAACATCAGCCATAGAGCAGTTCAGTGAGAAAGGTGGATTATTCATCAGCTTCCTTACAAATCCTACCACAGGGGGAGTAACAGCCAGCTTTGCAACACTTGGAGATATAACACTGGCAGAGCCGGGAGCACTTATAGGATTTGCAGGTCCAAGAGTTATAGAGCAGACCATAAGCCGTAAGCTTCCGAAGGGATTCCAGCGTTCTGAGTATCTGGAGAATCATGGGTTCGTGGATAGAATCGTTGAAAGAAGCGAGATGAGAGATGTACTTACCGATATTTTGAAACTTCATGCAGATACAAGACAATTCAGTGCTGTGAAGAGAAGCGTAGCTTTGGAGAATAAGTGATGATCAAGGAAATAATACAGGAAGCCGAGCAGATTGGAATTCAGATCGATGCATTATCAGTAAATGATGAATTGCTGGAGAAGAATGCGGAAGAGATACGTTCACTTGATAAGACAAGAAATGAACTGTTATCAAAGTGTACAGAGCTTAATCCCTCGGACCGGGTTTATCTGGCAAGACACTCGAAACGCCCTCATATAAAAGACTTTATCGATAATCTGTTTACAGATTTTTTTGAGCAGAAGGGTGATCACTTATATGATGAGGACCTTTCCATATTCGGAGGAATAGCAAGATATAAGGGCTGCCCCGTAACTGTACTGGGACATCAGAAGGGCAGATCCATGGAAGAAAATCTGGCTTATAACTTCGGAATGCCGAGACCTGAGGGCTACAGAAAGGCTCTTCGTCTCATGGAACAGGCAGAAAAATTCGGACGTCCTATCATAACATTTATAGACACACCCGGAGCTTATCCCGGACTGGAAGCTGAGGAACATGGTCAGGGAGAGGCTATTGCCAGAAATCTTGCAGCTATGAGCAGATTTCATGTTCCTATCATTTCCATCGTTACCGGAGAAGGTAATTCCGGCGGAGCCCTTGCCATAGGTGTGGCAAACAAGATACTAATGCTTGAAAATTCAGTATATTCCGTACTCAGTCCAGAGGGATTTGCTTCTATATTATGGAAGGATGCGGCACGGCACGAAGAAGCCTGTGAGGTCATGAAGCTGACAGCTCACGATCTAAGAAAGGCAGGAGTTGCAGACCATGTTATCCCTGAACCTCTCGGAGGAGCTCAGGAGGATCCGGAAAGATTGTATGCAAGTCTGGACATCGTTCTGGAAAAGACATTTACGGATCTTTTAAAGCTGTCTCCTGAAGAATTAAGAAAACAGAGACAGGAAAAGTACAGAAATATATAAATAGTCACTTTGAAAGAAGACTATCGGGAGCATAATTTTGAATGGAATAAAGATAATAGGCCTGGGAGGAGCGCTTCCCGGTCGGACAGTTACCAATGATGCTCTGGGAGAAATAATGGATACTTCGGATGCCTGGATTTATCCAAGAACCGGTATACACGAAAGAAAGTTCTGCTCAGAAGAGGAAAGTGCTTTGACCCTGGCTGTAGAGGCAGGAGAAAAAGCCATAAAGGATGCCGGAATTTCCAAGGAAGAGATAGCGGCGGTTGTTGTGGCATCCATGTCACCGGATCTTGCAACACCAAGTATGGCAGCACTCGTACAGAGAGAATTGGGACTCCCAGAGGTTCCTGCACTTGATATCAATGCAGCCTGCAGTGGTTTTATTTATGCTTTGGAAGTGGCACGAGGACTGCTGAACGCAAACCTTAGTATCGATGATATCTATCCTGAAAAGGAAAATGCAGATAAGGGAAAGGTACTCAAAAAAAGTGCACTTGTCATAGGAACCGAACAGCTATCAAGACTTGTATCCATGGAAGATCGTACAACGGCGATATTATTCGGGGACGGTGCCGGAGCTGCAGTAATTACAACGGATGATTCTGAGGGGGTCAACTGCGATAGATCGAAAAAAACAGATGCTTATTCGCAGGCAAGAATGCATCCTGATGAAGGCTATGTAAGCCTTTTGGGATCCAGAGGCTCGGGAGCCATAGAAGCTCCTTCGATTTATACAAAGGCATATGAAAAGAAGTATCGAAGAAAAGAAGATGCTGTTGAAATAGACCATATGCTCATGGATGGCAAGGATGTTTTTATATTTGCATGCGACATCATTCCCAGGATCATAAACGGACTTCTCGGGAAAACAGGTCTTAGTCTTGAAGATATCGATCATGTGGTATGCCATCAGGCTAATGCAAGAATAATAAGACATGTAATCCGAGCCATGCATGCACCTGAAGAAAAATTTTATATGAATATGGAAAAGCTGGGAAATATCAGTGCCGCATCCATACCTGTCGCACTCAATGAGATGCATGAAAAGGGGATCATAAAGGAAGGCGAAAAGCTTATACTTGCAGGCTTTGGCGGCGGACTGACCTGGGGTGGGTGCATAATCAGCTACAAGTGATATTTTAATATATCGAATCTCATAGATGATGCAGCCGTATAGAGCTAATAATACATAAAATTGAAGATTAATCACAAAAAGAAAAGGTAGAACATGAAGCTTTTAAACGAAATATTAGGAACACGTTATCCGGTCATTCAGGGTGGAATGGCTAATATTGCTACAGGACGATTTGCCGCTGTATGTGCCAATGCAGGTGCAGTGGGACTTATCGGTACCGGAGGAATCCATACGGCAGAGGAATTACGAAATGAGATTCGTACAGCAAGAGAACTTGCTCCCGTAAAAGAAGACGGATACAAGCCAGTCATCGGAGTAAACCTTATGCTCATGAATCCTGCAACAGACGATTTTGTAAAGGTTTGTATAGAGGAAAAGGTGCCTGTTGTTACAACAGGTGCCGGTAATCCCGGAAAGTACATGGAAGATTTTAAGGCTGCCGGAATAAAAGTAATTCCGGTTGTAGGAGCACCTATACTTGCACAGCATGTTGAGAAGCTCGGTGCCGATGCTGTAATCGCTGAAGGCTGTGAAAGCGGAGGACATGTGGGAGAGATGACTACAATGGCTCTGGTTCCGCAGACTGTAGATTCGGTAAAGATTCCTGTAATCGCAGCAGGAGGCGTTGCAGATAACCGTCAGTTTAAGGCCGCTCTTGCACTTGGTGCCTGCGGTGTACAGATCGGTACAGCTTTACTTGCATCTCCTGAATGTCCGATTCATGAAAACTATAAGTCGGCACTCCTTAAGGCAAAGGGGTCTGATGCAATCGTAACCGGACGTATCGGAGGTACACCGGTAAGAGTACTCAAGAATCAGATGACAGTTCAGTATCTGAAGCAGGAGAAGGCAGGTGCAGACAAGATGGAACTCGAAAAGTACACACTCGGTTCATTGCGTCGTGCGGTATTTGAAGGCGATGTGAAAACTGGTTCACTTATGTCCGGACAGGTATGCGGACAGCTTCATGACATTCGTCCTGTAGCAGAGATACTGGAAGATATAACACAGATGTGATGGAAAGGCGTAATGATGAAAACAGCTTTTTTATATGCAGGTCAGGGAAGTCAGCATGCAGGAATGGGCGCAGATCTCTATCGTGATTACCCTGAATTCAGAAGAATATTTGACGGGGTATCAGAGGAATTACAGAAGCAGAGACCTGCTGATAAGAATTATGATCTGTGCCGTTTGTGCTTTGAAGATCCTGACGGAGTCATCAATCAGACACGTTATACACAGCCTGCAATGGTAGCCTTTGCCTGCGGAGTTACAGAGATACTGAAGGTACACGGAATTCGTCCGGACTATGCAGCAGGACTTTCTCTCGGGGAGTATTCGGCATTACAGGCAGCAGAGGTCATGGATTCAGAGACAGCTGTAGAGATGGTGGCATTCAGAGGCCAGAAGATGGCCGAGGCCAGCGAAGGTGTGGATTGCGGTATGACTGCAATTCTCGGAATGAATGAACAGGATCTTGAGGACTGTTGCGAGAAGGTAAGAACCGAAAGCGGAAAAATAGTTTCCATATGTAATTATAACTGTCCGGGACAGATTGTAATTGGCGGTGAAAAGGAAGCTGTAGACAAAGTTACGGATCTGGCGTCAGGTTTTGAAAAGGTAAGATGTATTCCGCTTAAGGTGTCCGGGCCTTTCCATACCAGCTATATGTCATCTGCGGGAGACGCTCTTCAGGGATATTTCAAAAATATCCGTATGAACCGCCCTAAGTGCAATGTGCTTTTCAACTATTTGGGAGATGAATCTGAAGCTGTTTCTTCATCTATCAATTCAACTACTGCCACTACGGCAGCTGCATTCAGAAAGGCCATCCCGGAGCTTTTGGTAGAGCAGGTACAGAAGCCTGTAAGAATGGAAGCAATAATCAGAAATCTCTTTTCAAAGGGAGTAACTGATTTTGTTGAGATCGGACCTGGACATACCCTCAGCGGTTTTGTCAAGAAGGTTGCGAAGGATATGGGCATAAGTGAGTACACAGTAAGTGCGGTAGAGACATCCGAGGATGTTGAAAAGCTCACATCAAGATAAAGAGAGAAAAAGATGAACAGTTTAAAAGGTAAGACAGCAATTGTTACAGGGGCTTCGAGAGGTATAGGAAGAGCCATAGCTATAGAGCTGGCAGCGAGAGGCTGTAATGTAGTTGTAGATTATGCAGGGAACCAGAATGCGGCTGAGGAGACCGTAAAGCTTTGTCAGGAGGCGGGAGCACAGGCAGTTTCGGTATGTGCGGACGTGTCAGATGAGAATGCGGTAAACGAACTGGTTGCAAAGGCTCAGGAGAACTTCGGAAGCATTGACATACTGGTGAACAATGCGGGAATAACCAGAGATAATCTGATGTTAAGAATGAGTGCTGAAGATTTTGATGAGGTTATTTCAAAGAATCTTCGCGGAGCTTTTCTTATGACAAAGTATGTGGGAAAGATAATGCTGAAGCAGAGAGCCGGAAGGATCGTTAATATTTCCTCCATTGTGGGTATTCACGGAAACGCGGGTCAGGCCAATTATGCAGCATCAAAGGCAGGAATAATCGGACTCACAAAGACAACCGCCCTGGAATACGCAAGCCGTGGAATAACTGCCAATGTCATCGCTCCGGGATTTATTGATACTGATATGACAAGTTCACTTCCCGACAAGGTCAAGGAATCAATGCTTTCACGTATTCCCGCAGGTAAATTCGGTCAGGCAGAGGATATCGCTAAGGCTGTAGCCTTCCTTGCATCAGATGATGCCCGCTACATCACAGGACAGGTCCTCGGCATCGACGGTGGTATGGGAGCGTAGGAGTTTGCATCAGCAAACTCCGGAGCGATATGGCCCGAGCAGGCTCGGGTCCCGAAGGGATCAGGTGAGGTTGACAAAACCGAACCTGACCAAAGAAAGCTGCGGTGCAAGCCAAGCAGAGAAGAGTTTGCATTTATTTATAGATAGGAGCAAAAATGGAGAATAAGCGAAGAGTAGTGATAACAGGTCTTGGTACTGTGAACCCCACAGGAAACACTGTGGCTGAATCATGGGACAGTATAAAAAGCGGAAAATGCGGGATCGGAGCCATAACACATTTTGACACGGAGAATTTTACAGTAAAACTTGCCGGCGAGGTAAAGAATTTTGATCCCTCAGCTCTTATAGACCGCCGCGAACAGAAGCACCTTTCCAGATTCACACAGTTTGCCCTTGTGGCAGCAGAGGAAGCCATCACACAGAGCGGAATCAAAGAATCCAAGGAATATGATCCGTCAAGAATCGGCGTCATAATATCTTCCGGAATCGGTGCGCTGGATACCATTGAATCAGAGCATACAAAGGCAGAGAACCATGGATTTGAGAGAGTCTCTCCGTTTTTTATACCTATGACCATTTCAAATATGGCAGCAGCCAATGTTGCTATACGTAACGGATTCAAGGGAATGTGCACCTGCCCGGTCACAGCATGTGCCGGAGGATCAAATGCCATCGGTGATGCATTCCACAGAGTCAGAGACGGATATGAAGATGTAATGGTAGCAGGCGGAACGGAGGCCTGCATATCACCTCTTGGAATCGGAGGATTCAGCAGCATGCGTGCACTTAATCATTCAGAGGATCCTAGTCGTGCAAGTATACCCTTTGACAGTGAGAGAAGCGGTTTCGTAATGGGCGAAGGCGCCGGTATCCTCGTAATGGAGGAGTATGAGCATGCGGTGCGACGTGGAGCAAAGATCATAGCTGAAATCGTAGGCTATGGTGCGAACTGTGATGCATTCCATATCACAAGCCCTAATCCGGAGGGAGAAGGTGGTGCTGACTGTATGCGTCTTGCCATAAAGGACGCAGGTATCGATCCTGAGAATATTTCATATATCAATGCCCATGGTACTTCAACACATCTTAATGATTCCTGCGAAACAAAGGCCATAAAGGCTGTTTTCGGTGAAAAAGCTTACAATATTCCAGTATCCTCCACAAAGTCCATGACAGGACATCTTCTTGGTGCAGCCGGAGGAGTTGAAGCAGTATTCTGCGTAAAAGCGATAGAGGAAGGCTTTATTCCTGCCACCATCAACTACAGAAGTCCGGATCCGGAGTGCGATCTTGATATAGTACCGAACGAGGGAAGAAATGCTGATCTTAAGTATGCACTCAGCAATTCTCTCGGATTCGGCGGACACAACGCTTGCCTTATATTCGCAAAAGCATAAGGGAGACATTAACAGGAAAGTTTGAAAGCTGAACATCGAACTTGGCTGAAGGAGCAGATACTGGACCGGGTTTAGCTGACCCGTGCCCTACTCATGGAGGTTTAAAATGGCAGAAGAAATAAAAGAGCTGGATAATGCTTCTGATGTGAGAACACCGAAGGCATTAAATATAGAAGAAATTAAAAAAATCATTCCTCACAGGTACCCCTTCCTGCTCATAGATCAGGTGAAGGATTATGAACCGGGGAAATTTGCAGATGCGTTAAAGTGTGTCACTGTCAATGAGCCCTTTTTTCAGGGACATTTTCCGGAGTATCCTGTAATGCCGGGAGTGCTCATCATAGAAGCATTGGCCCAGACAGGTGCGGTTGCCCTTCTCAGTATGCCTGAAAACAGGGGAAAGATCGCTCTGTTCGGAGGTATCAGGAATGCACGTTTCAAGCGTCAGGTAAGACCGGGAGATGTGCTTGAATTCCACTGTGAGCTTACAAAAATGCACGGTCCTGTTGGAATAGGTACGGCTACAGCAACAGTAAACGGGAAGACAGCTGTTGTGGCTGAGCTGACATTTGCGGTCCAGTGACAAGATAGTATCGTCACGGCTGTAGGGTTTTTAACAGACTGTGGCAGCGTGTTTTAACAGGATCAGAAGATCATCAGAGGATAGAATGATATATTATGGCTACCGATTATATTAATAATCGATAGCCCTTTTTGCTATAATCTATTTACGCTTGTTTATACTATTCTTAAAAGGTATAGTAGATATTGTCGGTAATTTATTATTCTGACGGATACAGAGTAAGTTTTTTGAATTAAGGAAAATCAGTTATGTTAAGTAATACTTTTGAGGAATTATACAATAGATTCAGAGTTCATTTTTATATGCAGGTCTTTTCAAAGGAAAACTCCGGTGATGATACATTGACATCTGTAGAGGCTTTCAGTCTTGAGTGTATAAAGTCCCTGGGTGAGCCTACAGTAGCCGAGTTTGCAAAGATGATGGGGATTTCTGCTCCCAATGCTGCCTATAAGGTCAATGCTCTCATTCAGAAGGGATATATAGAAAAGGTTCAGTCGGAGACAGACCATAGAGAGTATTTTTTGCGGGCTACGGATAAGCTGAAGGATTATTATAAAAACAGCTATGAGTTCCTGCAGAAGATAGTTGAGAGATGTGAGGAGCGTTTCTCAAAGGAAGATATCGAGAGACTCGATTATATGATAGCCACAATTACGGATGAAATGATACCTGAACTTGACCCTAAGCATTTTAAAAAGAGTGACAGAAGGTAGTGTCAATCCGTATCGGAAGGGCTTAAATATCATTATGGAATTAACGTTTGGATATGTTGTATCCGGAAATCAGCTAAGCCTGATTTTTTAGATCAACCTATCCGGACGTTTTTTTGTTTAGTGAAATAGTGACAAAAATGAAATCTAATTTAGTATTTATTTTACTAATTGACATCTGCAACTAAACAGAATATATTAAATGTAAGCGCTTACAAGGATGCACAGTGAGCGTGCGATGATGTGAGCATTAAATGAAAATGAAGTTTATTCGCTTGAAAGGGGATAATTCAATGGAAAAGTTAAACTATCAGGTACTTGAGAAGTCTGGTTATAAGGGGTATATCCTTAAAGATGCTCCTGTAAAGGTAATGCAGTTCGGTGAGGGAAATTTCCTCAGAGCATTTGTTAATTACTGGTTCGATATGTCAAATGAGAAGGCAGGATGGAACGGAAAGGCTACTCTGGTACAGCCTATTGCTTCGGGACTTACTGAGCTTATCAACGAGCAGGAGGGTCTTTATACACTTTACCTTCGTGGCTCCGAGAATGGTCAGAAGGTAAATAATAAGCGAGTTATCTCTTCGGTTAAGAATGCTATAAATCCTTATACAAAGGAAGGTTTTGCAGCTATGATCGAGCTCGCAAAGTCAGACGATCTTGAATATATCGTGTCAAATACAACTGAGGCAGGCATCGTTTATGATCCTGAGACAAAGTTCGATCAGGAGCCACCTGTTTCTTTCCCGGGAAAGATGACTAAGGTACTTTATGAGAGATTTAAGGCAGGAAAAGCCGGCGTTGTAGTTCTTTCCTGCGAGCTTATAGACAATAACGGACTGGAGCTCAAGAAGATCGTTAACCGTCATATCGATGAGTGGAATCTTGGGGAGGACTTTAAGAAGTGGGTAAACGATGAGGTACTTTTCTGTTCTACACTTGTTGATAGAATCGTTCCCGGCCGTATCCGTGATCCGAAGGAAGTAGAGGAGCTGGATAAGGAGAATGGATACACAGATCCTCTTACAGATGTAGGTGAGGTATTTGGTGTATGGTATATCGAGGGACCTAAGGAGCTTGAGGACAAGCTTCCTTTCAAAAAGGCAGGGGTAAATGTTCATGTTGTTCCTGAGGTTGCTCCTTATAAGAAGAGAAAGGTACGTATCCTTAACGGTGCACACACAGGTTTTGTTCTCGGCGCTTATCTTGCAGGCTTTGACATCGTTCGTGACTGCATGCATGATGATGTGGTTAAGAATTATATGAACAAGATGCTTAATGATGAGATCATTCCTATTCTTCCACTGGATAAGGAGGATTGTGAGAAGTTTGCATCAGCCGTTGAGGATCGTTTCAACAATCCATTTGTTGATCACCAGCTTATGAGCATTTCTCTTAACTCCACTTCAAAGTGGAAGGCAAGAAATATGCCTTCACTTCTTGAGTATGCTGAGAAGTTCGGAAAGCTTCCACAGGTTCTTTCCATGAGCTTTGCTGCATATATCGCATTCTATAGCAATGATGTACAGCGCCGTGAAGAGGACGGACTTATCTGCAGACGTGCAGCAGGCAATGAATATAAGATTCAGGATGATAAGGAAGTTCTGGACTTCTATGAGGCTCATAAGGATGACGATGTGAAGACTCTTGTTCATGCTGTAATGACAAATGAAGAATTCTGGGGACAGGATCTTACAAAGATTCTTGATTTTGAAGAAGTAACAGTAAAGAACCTTACTCTTATCAGAGAGCAGGGAGCCAAGGCTGCATACGCATCAGTACTTTAATGAAAGGAAACCTTCTTAGGGAAAAGAAATATGGCCAGAGCACAGGTAGTACATATCAATCCGGAGGACAATGTAGTCGTTGCCATCGCACCTATTGCGAAGGGAGACGATATAAAGGTCGACGATATTGATATCACAGCAATTGAAGATATTCCCCAGGGACATAAGATAGCGGTAAAGCCTATATCCAAAGGGGAGCAGGTCATAAAATACGGTGTGTCCATAGGACACACCACCGAGGATGTAAAAACAGGACAGTGGGTACATACACATGACATGAAGACAAATTTAAGCGGTGAAGTAGTATATACCTACAATCCTGCCGTTCCTGAAAAGGCAGAAATGCCGGTGGAGACATTTGAAGGATACGTAAGACCTGATGGAAAAGTCGGCACACGTAATGAAATCTGGATAATTCCCACAGTGGGCTGCGTCAATGATGTAGCGAAGCATCTGGTGGAAATGAATCAGGATATTGTGAAGGGTTCCATAGAAGGACTATACACATACACTCATCCATTCGGATGCTCACAGACCGGCGGAGATCATGCACAGACCCGTAAGATACTGGCTGATCTGGTACGTCATCCAAATGCAGGTGCCGTACTGGTTCTGTCTTTGGGCTGTGAGAACCTTACTCATGAGCAGTTTGTTCAGGAGCTTGGTGAGTATGATCCGGACAGAGTGAAATTCCTTACATGTCAGGATGTGGAGGATGAATTTGAAGCGGGTTCTGAGCTCTTACACCAGCTTGCCGGTTATGCATCAAAGTTTAAGAGAGAAACAGTCGGAATTGACAAGCTTGTGCTTGGAATGAAGTGCGGCGGTTCAGACGGACTTTCAGGAATAACAGCCAATCCGACGGTGGGCAGGGTTTCTGATATGGTAGTTGCTCAGGGAGGAACAACCATACTTACCGAGGTTCCAGAGATGTTCGGCGCTGAAAGCATGCTTATGGACAGATGCATTAATGAAGAGATATTTAACAAGGCTTCAAATATGCTCAACGGTTTCAAGGACTATTTCATCAGTCACAATGAGGTGGTTTACGATAATCCTTCTCCCGGAAATAAGCAGGGTGGTATAACAACACTGGAGGATAAGTCCTGCGGATGTGTACAGAAGGGCGGAAAGGCCGCAATTTCAGATGTACTTGCCTATGGCGAAGAAGTTCATACAAAGGGACTTAACCTTTTATACGGACCGGGAAATGACCTTGTATCAAGTACGAATCTTACTGCTGCGGGATGTACTGTGATTCTTTTTACAACAGGTAGAGGTACACCTTTTGGATCTCCTGCTCCTGTTGCAAAGATTGCTACCAATGATAAATTGGCCGAGAAGAAAAAGAACTGGATCGACTTTAATGCCGGACCTGTAGCATCCCGTGGAGAATCTATAGATGATGCCGGAAGACGTCTCTTTGATTTTGTAAAGGAAATTGCTTCGGGAAAACAGACTCAGGCTGAAAAGCACGGCTTCAGGGAAATCTCAATATTTAAGGATGGCGTAGTTTTATAAAGAAGACTGACTGATCACAAGGCACGGAAGCGCTATGCATAATGCTTTAAATATGATGTAGTTTTAAATAAAGTAAAGACCTGAATCGTATAAAACGGTTCAGGTCTTTTTTAAAAGAGAAAAAGGCTGCCTCCCGAAATAAATCGGGAGGCGGTTATAGAAGAAAAATCAAGTCATGACAGAATGCATAACTTAAAAATGAGAATTAAAATGATAGTTAAATTGAAAAAATGATTGTCTTATCACACTTAATTTCAACCACCTGATTCGGATCCATGGAACCGTTTGTAATCATACCAAGAAATGAATTGACAGATGTATTTGTCATTTCGATGTCATAATGTGAATTAAAACGGTAAACACTGATCTGGTGATCTCCGCTAAGCTGTGACAGAACCTTACGAATTCTATCCATCGCTATCCCCTCCTTATAATGTGATCAAAGAGCAGAATAAATGCCAAAAACAAGTTGATGATCGATCAGATACATAATCAACCGGCAAAATCAAAATACTCTATAAACAAGAAATGATTATAGCACATTTTAATTAAGAAGTCACATGAAAATCAAAATAATAATACACTATGCACAAATAATACGAAATATAATTTTGGGGCAATCGGAAAAACACATATATAATATATGCATATGTCCTGATAATTTGCTATATTTTTTAGGAACTGTGCAGCAATAACGTGAGAAGGAGACATAGGAAATAATGCTGAATGAAAAGAAAATAAAAGAATATAATGAAATGACCGGGAAGGCAGAAAAGACCGGTATCGATGATGGTGAATCTTTAATGGAGAACTACATCAAAAATGCGAGAAAATTTACGATGATTGGTGCAGCCGGAGTTATGGTGGGGATATTATGTATTCTGGCTATAAGGGAGCAGAACAACCCCTTTATGGTGATAGCAGCCATAGTTATGTTCGGAGGTGCCTTGATCGCGGTAACAGGTATTTCTTCCTTAAGAGCTGAGGGAATGCTCAGGACCTTTACTCAGATAGCTTCGATGCAGCCCACAACTGCTGCAATGAGGGATCTTGAAAAGGCTATCTCACGCTGCGGTATGACTGGCGTGCGCAAGCAGCTTAAGTTCCAGATAGAGGCAGCAGTCTCTAAATATGAAAAGCTTGAGGGTGCGGATCTTGAGCTTGCTGAGAAGGTCAGAAGATCAGGACAGAATCTGCATGTGAAAAGAATAATATAAAATTGTCATTTTGGACATAAAATCAGGTTAGATGAAAGTTTGAACATAAATAAAATCAATGAATATCATAAGAAGACTTTATCGGAAAACCGGAGATGTGTAGCCGATAAGATAAGAAATCGAATAATCAACAAAATCGGCTAAAATGTCTATTATTTAAAAATTATAATCTTTTGCCGGTTATAGAAACATTACTGTATAAATATCACAAAAAATATTAAGGTTTGCATAATGCCATTGATATTTAATTCTTATGGTGGTAGTATCCTTGCGGTTGTAAAATACTGCGGTTATTTGATGGTTTTAAGAGCCGGATCCTTGATCAAAAGATTCTTAATACCCGGTGAATATTAAAAAACTGAAAAATATTTGGATAACTGTGGAATTATTTAAACCATGGTGATATAGTGCAAAACATCAAATGAGTTTAAGTGTAGAGGATATAAGTAGTTCACCCCGTTTATTATAATTTTCAGGAGGAATGATACGATGAGTGAATTAAGCATTATGATTCCGGATCGTGAAGCCGTAAGTGATTTCATTGCAGTAACATCAAAGCTTCCATTTGATATGGATATTGTTCAGGGTTCAAAGATAGTTGATGCCAAGTCAATACTTGGCGTAATTTATATGGGTCTTGGAAAGGTTCTCAGTCTTAAGTTCAGAACAGAGAATCTTGCAGACGTTAAGACATCACTTAAGGATTTTATCGTAGAGTGATCTTGTTAACCTGATAGAAGCACTTGGGTTGGGTGAATTCCCGATCCGGGTGTTTTTTTATTCCCGTTATTGATTGTGTAAACTAACCACTACTCCCTTTATCTGTATTGTTATGGTAAGATTAAAATTCAGGATGAGGTGTATATGCAGATAGAAATACAAAGATATAACAGAAAATCCATTGTGATCACCGTAAACAGTAAAGCGGAGGTAATCATAAAGGCTCCCTACAGAACCACAGAAGCCGAAATACAGGAGCTTTTGAAAAAAAGGGCTGGGTGGATCAAGGAACATGTGGATAAGGTACTTAGAGAAAGAGAACGTGCGGATTCTCTTGAACCCATTACAAATGAAGAGCTCCGGGAACTGGGAGACAAGGCTGTGGAATTTATTCCAAAGCGTGTGGAATATTTTGCGGAAAAAGTAGGTGTCAGTTACGGCAGGATAACCATAAGAAATCAGAAGACCAGATGGGGAAGCTGCAGTTCAAAGGGAAACCTTAATTTTAACTGTCTTTTGATGCTTACTCCGCCGGAAATCATAGATTATGTTATAGTTCACGAGCTTTGTCACAGAAAAGAGATGAATCATTCCGTAAGGTTCTGGTCAGAAGTCGCAAAGGTGCTTCCCGATTATAAAAAAAGGCGGAAATGGCTCAATGACAATGGCGGTGTTATCATAGGACGCATGGAGTAAGAAAAGACCCTTTTGTACATACTGAAATGTACAAAAGGGTCTTTTATCATTTTTTGCGGCTGCGTTTTCTGGAACGGCTGCTCAGCATCATATCACGACGGGCTTTCTGTTCAGGTGTAAGGTCATTAGTGTGCTTGAGCATACGGGAACGTCGTCTTTTGCGCAGGAACTCTTCATGCTTCTCCAGAAGATAGTAAATTCCGAAAATAAGCAGGGAAACAAGCCCTATAATTGCGAGAATGGTAAGCAGGGTCCTGATGGGCTTTGGAATCTCTATACGGCCTTCCTCCTGGTTTAATACTATAGGGGCGTGGTTCTCCGTACTTTCAGAAGGAAGCTGTCCTGAAACAGTGGGATGGGTATCTTCTGTGTAGTTCACACTGATACTTTCCGGGACTGTTTCATCTATATTTACATCCTCCTCCGAAGTGCTTTTAAAATCAGCTGTCTCCTCAGAGTGATCCGAAAGACTGATGTAAGCATTGCCAACGGACTTATCACCGTAGGTATAGTCAATACGTGCGAAGGCACCTCCGTTTTTTTCGGTATCATTCAGATCGTAGCTTATGGTGCCGGATACATCTTCAAATACTGCTTCTGAAGGAATGGTGATGTGATATGAAGCAGGTATGTCGAAGCTGAGGGAATCGACAAGCTGTATTCCGTTGACTTTAAAGTTGCTGGATAAAGAGCTTATATTCCTGTCGTAAGAAGCGGCTTCAAGAGACTTGAAATTGGCATAGCCGAAATCAAAAAGGTTCCTGGTGTCGGTATACTGGGAATTATGGCCGTTAAGTATGACACAGATAAGAGTCATTCCGTTCTTCTCACAGGCTGTGACAAGGGTGTTTCCAGCCAATGTTGTGTATCCGGTCTTTCCTGCAAAAACTCCGGGGTAGTAATCCGAATAACTTTTCCTCATCATGTGATGATGTGCATATACGGTATTTTCGCTGTCTGTGTCATTGGGATACTTTGAAATAGGTGCATGGGTGTATACCTGAGAGGCATCGATGGCCCGGAAGGTTTCGTTCTTTATGGCATACTGCATTATCTTTGCAAAGTCGTAGGCACAGGTATAGTGCTCGGGGTCATTAAGACCAGAAGGGTTTACGAAATGCGAATTGACACAGCCTATCTCAGCGGCTTTGGCATTCATCATCTCCGCAAATTTTTCGTTGGAACCGGCGATGTATTCCGCAAGGGCGTTGGCACAGTCATTTGCTGAATGTAAAAGCAGGCAGTACAGGCAGTCCCTTACGGAAAGCTTGTCCCCGGGAACAGCACCTATGATGGTGGAATTAGGCTCCAGATTGCCGTTTACGGCGGCGTATGAAAATGTCACCTTATCCTCAAGGTTAGTACAGTTTTCTAGCACGAGTATGGCAGTAAGGACCTTGGTGATGGATGCGGGGAAATATGCCGTTGTGGAATTCTTTTCATAAAGAATGGCATTTGAGTCCGCATCAATAAGTATTGCACCTTCTGAATTCAGGGAAAAAGGGACCTGAGGCCATGGAACCGCCGCATATGCGGTAATGGGCAGCAGGTTCAGAGTGTTCAGAACTGTGTTGAAAACTCCCCCGGAATGTGGATAACAGTTGGAGCCCCCGTAAGAAGGGGTACCCGGGATGTTATATGTTTGTATGGAATTTGATAAAAGGAAGGTGGCAGAGAGGGTAATGACCACTCGTCTGCCGAATTTTTTTATTGCCTTAAGTGAATTAGTTTTTTGTATCATTTGCTTCTTTTACAGCCTTTTTTAAAATAACGCTTACCTTGTAAAGGTCTCCGTCTATAGTTATCACAAGCTCTCCGTTCATGAGTTTGGTCAGACTCTTTGCGATGGAAAGACCGAGGCCGGAGCCTTCTGTGGTACGGCTTACGTCACCTCTTACAAATCTTTCCGTAAGCTCCTCCGGAGAAATATTTAGTGGACTTGAGGAGATGTTTTTAATTGTGCAGGAAGCGGTGTAAGAATCTGCATCCTCGGTGATATCAACATATACCCTGGAATCGCGTAAAGCGTACTTGCAGCAGTTGTTCAGGAGATTTTCTATAACTCTCCACAGATGTCTGCCGTCTGCACATATCATAACAGGATGATCCGGATAGTTAAGTATAACATCAAGCTTTGCTGAATTGGTCTTATCTTCAAATTCTCCCAATGCCTGCTCAACTATCTCATTATAGTTGATGTCCGCGAAGTCGATTTTGACATTTCCGGAACTGGCTTTACTTGCTTCCACAAGATCTTCCGTGAGAGTTTTCAGTCTGGTGGATTTCTGGTCAAGGACCTTTATATATTCCTGAACCCTTTGGTTGTCAATCTCTTCACGTTTGAGAAGATCCACATAGCTTATGATGGATGTTAAAGGAGTCTTCAGGTCATGGGATACATTGGTTATAAGATCCGCTTTCAGACGTTCTGATTTGACCTGCTCATCCACAGCCTCGCTTAATCCGGTGGCAATACGCCATGTATAAAAGTCTATGGCTAGTATAATTATAAGGATTGCAATGGCACACAAGAAAGCTTTCAGACTCTCATTATTAAAGAAGTGGACGAAAAGCAGTACTATAAGCGCAAATGCAAATGTATTCGGCAAAACGAAAAGAACATAGCTGAAAAGCTTGGAGCTTGTTCTTTCGGCACTGTGAATATAATGTCCGAAGAGGTCGCATATCTTCTTGAACAGAGATGAGCTCCATAAACGATCTGCCTTGAAATTTCTTACCAGTGAAAAAGTCATAGGGAAGAATACTATATATTTCATTATGATACTGAGACTTGAAGTCCAATAATCCCAATTATCTATAGTTCCTATGATTCTTTCCACAGAGGCAAGAATTTCAGGCGCCAGAATATCTGCGATAAATCCCCAGAGTATAAAGGAGCCAATGATGATCTCGGTAGGGCAGTTGTCGATTTTATAAAGGTGAATCTTTGAATCGTTCCTGTCGCTGCTCCGTCCGCTCCAGAGTATCAAGAGAAGCAGTGAAATAACTGCAGTCAGACTTGAGAGCACCAGCATCGTAAGACCCACAACGCTTGTAACATGATGATCTGTATATTCCTTATCCTGTTTCTGGAATCTATCCTCGAATGGGAAGGAGGTGTCAATTCCTACAGAGAAATGATACTGAGAAGTGCTGCTTCTGAATGGGTTACGTGCCTGTAAAAGCGGGATCAGATTCTGCGGAAGATTTCTGAAGTTGGTAGAAACCTCAAGAGAATTGGAATCGGCGTAAGCGAAGCTTGGAAGATTACGGATGTCTTCTTCAGAGCGGGAAGGGTCATTGGTGAAGGTGACAGAGGAATTTTTGGATGTATAGGTGATGTTGAAATAGAAATTGGTATTCTTACTGTTGAACTCACTCTTTACTGCATAATATCTCGCAAGATATGTGAGAGCTTCCTCTGCAAGAGCACCTAAAGACATCTGACCATCAGTGGGGCTGGTCTGTTTATAATCGGGAAGATATGCCCTGTACTGGACGATGATCTGGTGATTTAACTCATCCTCTGCCTTCGAAATGGTTCTTGAACCATCGTTCTGAAGCTGATTCCAGGCATCAAAGTAGTATCCCATGGATCTGGCGTATTGAATCAGATAATCCAGGGAATAGGAAACATTCTGCCCCTGAACATCAGCCTGGGCTATGATGAGCCCAAGATTAAGATTACCATTTTCTTCAAATATATCCGTGAGCTGTACATAATCAAATATATCCGTCATCATATGATTGGCCTGGTCTTCGAAAGCTGAGCTTTTTACGTAATTTGGCTGTCGGATATATTCAAGAGCGGATCTGTCTGCAGCTCCTAAGGTGAGAACCCCGACACTGCAGATTACCATAAGGAAAGATATAATATTAATGAGAGTTGTGAACGTCTTTTTCATAGTTTAAATAATAATGTTAACGCCGGGCAAGAGAACTATCTCCAACCCGGCGAAATGTTGTGTAATATGTTCAGAAAAATTGGAAATGTTATTTAGCTGCATCCTGTTTTTCGATTTTATATCCAACGCCCCATACGACCTTAAGATATCTTGGTTCGCGGGGATTGATCTCAATCTTTTCGCGAATATGTCGAATATGAACAGCTACGGTGTTATCGGCACCGATGGCTTCTTCATTCCAGATCGAAGTGTAAATGTCATCGATGGAAAAAACTTTTCCGGCATTCTTAACCAGAAGAAGAAGGATATTGTACTCAATAGGTGTAAGCTTAACAGGGTTTCCGTCAACTGTCACCTCTTTGGTATCGTCGTTCATAACGAGACCGCCGCAGGCATAGACATTGTCATTGTCAGCTGCCTCACCTATATTGCCAAGCTGGGTATATCTGCGAAGCTGTGATTTGACTCTTGCAATCAGCTCCAGTGGATTGTAAGGCTTGGTGAGATAGTCATCGGCACCTACATTGAGACCAAGGATCTTGTCATTATCCTCACCCTTGGCTGATAACATAATGATAGGAATCGAGCTTGATTCTCTAATCTTAAGTACAGTGTGCACGCCGTCAAGTCCGGGCATCATGACATCAATGATAAGAAGATCCACCTTATGCTGCTCCATGATATCAATGACATCATAGCCGTCATAGGCTTTAAGGACATTGAATCCTTCACCTGTAAGATAAATTGATATGGCCTCGACAATCTGCTTATCGTCGTCACATACGAGTATAGTCTGCATAAAAACCTCCTGTTGGCAGGTATATAGTATCTTAAGATATTAATAAACTACATTATTATACATTATTGCTCTGTTCAATGCAAAGAGCGGGAAATGCGGAATCATAAGCCGGATTTAATACCTTTGCCCGGCCAAAAAAGAAAAGCTTCCGGGAAAGAACCGGAAGCTTGATAAACAATAGATTTATGCTGCGGGAGCCTCTTGTGCAACTTCCTGAACATACTGTTTGCTAACATAGGCATCGCGACCGTTATAGTCGATCATGATCCATTCATCATCAGGTGATCCCTTGTATGATACCTGCACCCCTGCATCAAGTACTTCGAGAACTTCACAATTTGTATTGGGTTCGGTACGAACCTTGACACCGGTTGTGGTAACCCATACTGAAGATACAGCCTGAGTTTCCTGAGGAGCGGCTGTTTCAACCGAGCTTTCAGCAGGAATCTCTGTAGTCTCAACAGCTGCTTCTGTAGCAGCCGCAGTAGTCGCTATAGAAGGCTTTGATGAACCTCCGTTGATGATCTTGATAAGAATGATAAGGAGTATGGCACATGAAATAGGGATAAGGAATTTCATGATATTGTAAAGATCCCACTCGAATCCCTTTTTGCGCTTTGGCCTCCGGTTCTGATTATATCCCGGGCGGCCGTTTCTCTGTGCTGAAGAACGCCTTCCGGATGTTCTTGAAACACGCTCATTGTCACGAAGAGGTCTTGTGGGACGTCCGTTTCTTGTGCCTCCTGAAGATCTGGTCAGTGGAACATTTACAGAGCTTAAGTCAGAAGGGGCTGAATAGGAAGCTCCTGCTCCCTGTGCTGTCTCCCCGGATACCTCGGGTTCCGAATAGTCTGAATAATTATCTTCCTCGGTGTATCCGCTCTGTCCGGAATCGTATGAGGCTGAGATGGGTCTTGACTGAAAAGAGTCAACATAGTTATTCAGCTCGTCACGAATCAGTGAAAAGGATTCGTTTGCGGACTGGGATGTTGCGTCCTCACCTGCTTCTGCCTGCTCACCTAAAAGACGGATAGTATGGTAATTATCTCTGGTGGAATCTGAAATAAGCTGATTTTGTAAAAGCTGATCTATATCATTTTCAAGATTATTGGAAACAAGGACAGCTCTGTCTATCTGCATGCGGACAAGTGTGGAGAGGATACGTTTGTCGAGAATCATCGCCTCACGGTACTGTCCGTTTAAGATACTTTGTTGTGCCTGACTTAAATCGGTACGTATCTTGCCCCAGATGTTAGCTTCTCTTGGTGTTGGCATGAAAAAACCTCCTTAACGGAAATAATGATTCAGATAAAAGAGAATCGAGGCAGAAAAAAGAAACCTTCTGCGAATCGGAAAACTTATCTTTTAATAAAATATTTCCGGATAATTTACATTTATTATACCCGATTTAGAAAAGTGCTTCAAGGGAACAGCAGGGGATTTACTGCTATTTTTAGCGTGGCAGCATACAGCTATGTACTTGCTGAATCAGGGTTTGTATGTTAAACATAGTAGAAATAAAATATTACGGAGATGTGAACGCTGTATGAAGAGATATTTTCAAATTAGTTACCATTTCCGAAAATTCAGGGAGATGTTTCAGTACAAGAGATTCGGAATCACCGGGTATTTCTCTGAATAGCTTAAAAGGTTTTGAACAGAAAGGTATAGCATGAGATTAAGACATATAACAGGATCAGAGGATTTTGTGGCAAATTCAGAGTATGTTACCCACAATCCTGAGAATAATAAGGGCAGATGGAAGGAGTTTTTCGGTAATGATAATCCTATACGGATTGAGATAGGAATGGGTAAGGGACAGTTCATAGAGTCTCTTGCAGCAAAAAATCCTGATATCAACTACATCGGAATAGAGCGTTATGATACTGTGATCCTCAAGGCTATAAAGAAGAGAGAGGCATTTGAAAAGGAGGGGGCTGATTTATCGAACCTTACTTTCATATCCATAGATGCAAGACTGCTTGCAGATGTTTTTGCACCGGGAGAGATCGACAGGATATATCTTAATTTTTCAGATCCATGGCCAAAGGACAGACAGGCAAACCGCCGTCTTACAAGCCCTGTCTTCATGAAAATATACAGGGAATTCCTTAAGCCTGACGGACAGCTGGAATTTAAGACCGATAACATGGGCCTGTTTGACTATTCACTGGAGTCTGTGCCTGCTTCGGGCTGGAGGCTCACTCAGGTTACGAGGGATCTTCATCATGATGCATCCATGAATGAGGGCAATATCATGACAGAGTATGAGGAGAAGTTTTCCGCAAAGGGAAATCCCATATACAAGCTTATTGCTGTTCAGTGACAGGACTGGAAAAAATTTCAAAAAAAAAATTGACAAGTTAAGGCAATTCTTGTAATATAAATGAGCGCTGTGAGGAACAGCGCAAAGATATGCACCTTTAGCTCAGTTGGTAGAGCAGCGGACTCTTAATCCGTTTGTCCAGGGTTCAAGTCCCTGAAGGTGCATTTTTTGCTGCCCTGATTTGGGAATACTACGATGAAGCCTTGGTTCTGTTGAGAATCAAGGTTTTCTTTATTGTAAGAATAAAGTAACATGAATTTACAAACACGATGATATAATGTTATGACTAATGTATTAAAATAATGTATCGTGGATGCAGATGATTATAAACTGTATAAAGATGTGCTCCGCAGGAATAGCGGAGGAATGGAGAGTTAAGTATGTTCAATCGTAAATTGTTGCGAGGAACTTCACTGCTTCTGACGGCAAGTATGCTTATCATGACAGGCTGCGAGCAGCAGATAAGTGAAAACGTCAGTGCTGAAAGTGAATCCGAGATAGTTGTTACTACAGCCCCGGAAACGGAATCGGTAGAGATGGTAGCTGCTTTGGGAATCAATTCCAATGTTTTACCATCCATAGCCGGAGTGACTGTAGATGACTCCGCTGAGGAGCTGGCCCCTGTCAACCTTACTGTAGGAGTCATCAATTCGGTAGTAAAGGATCTTCAGCAGAGACTTATGGATCTTGGATATATGGATCCGGATGAACCGACGACCTACTACGGAGATGCGACATCTCTTGCAGTTCAGTACTTTCAAAGACAGGCAGGCATGGCCATGGACGGAATATGCGGAGTGGGTACCTGGGATGCGATCATGTCCGAGAGCGCTCCACATTACGCATTGAAGCTTGGCTTCCAGGGAAATGATGTTACCCATGCACAGTATCGTCTGTATAATCTGGGCTATTTATACAATGCATCCGATATAAACGGCACTTATGATGAGACAACCATGAATGCTGTTAAAAAGCTGCAGGAGACCAACGGTCTTACAGCAGACGGAATATACGGTACCAGTACATACAACCTTCTGTATTCAGATGAAGTAAAGGCCAATGTGGTAGCTCTCGGCGAGCAGTCCGATCTTGTTAAGAAGTACCAGCAGATTCTTATTAATCTCGGATATCTGGAGGGAGAGGCGGACGGTAATTTCGGACTGGGAACACAGAATGCCATAAAGGCATTTCAGTCAAGAAATGATCAGGTAGTAGACGGATATCTGGGACCTGATACAAGAACCGCCATGGAATCACCCACTGCTATTCCTTTCGCTATGCGACTCGGAGAACAGTCTGATTCTGTAAAGGAACTCCAGGAATATCTCGTAAAGTACGGTTATCTTTCATCTGATAAGGCAACAGGTTACTTCGGCGAACTTACAAAGAGTGCGGTAGCAAATTTCCAGAGCAGAAACGGGCTTACCGCAGACGGTCTCGCAGGTGCGAAGACCATATCACTGCTTCACAGTGGAAATGCAAAGAAGAATGCAACTACAAGCAGCTCTTCAAGTTCATCAGCTTCATCAGGTACAAGCAGTGCAGCTCCCGTTACAGTACCAAGTACAGCTGCAAATGCAGGAACCCCTGCAGTATCCATTCCGTCATCTGTGGGAACAGGCGGTGAGACAGTATCCGGTTCGGCAGCAGCCCTTATTTCCATTGCGGCATCAAAGATCGGCTGTCCGTATGTATGGGGAGCAAAGGGACCGAACAGCTTTGACTGTTCTGGTTTTGTATACTGGTGTCTCAACCAGGCAGGTGTAGGTATTTCCTACATGACTTCATCAGGATGGAGAAATCCGGGACGATTCAAGAGAGTATCATATAACGAGCTTCAGGCAGGTGATATCATTGTTGTATCAGGTCATGTTGGAATCGTTGCAGGAGGAGGAACCATCATAGATGCATCATCATCCAACGGTCGGGTAGTTCACAGATCACTCGGATCATGGTGGGCAAACCACTTCATTGTCGGCTGGAGAATCTTCAGTTAAGATGATATAAGTATGGGAGTGGGAAGCGCAAAACGATTGAATACCGGTTTTGACGCTCTCACTTCGATAATTGAACCGAAAAAACGATATAGATAAAATAATAAACCGACCTCCAATTGTCAGATCAAAAATCTGAGGATTGGAGGTCGGTTTTTTAATGTCTTTTCCCGATGTGAAAGGATATATGCGATTTACAGAATCGGATAAATCATACTTTTGTTTCCTTCATGAAGGTATCGATAAGTCTGGCTGCAGCAGTGGACAGATTTTTGGATCGGTCGATTACAAGACAGAAGGTCCTGTCGGGAATAGGTTCAAGCAATGGAACACGGTAGACAAGACCACGTTCAATGGCATCTGCCGCAAGAGCCTCAGGATAGAATCCCACCCCAAGGTCATTTTCCACCATTGGAAGGATCTGATCCGTAGAAGATGCTTCCAGTTCGGGCTGGAAAGTGAGCTGATGATTAAGAAAATACTGTACATAAAGCTCACGGGTTCCAGTATCACGGCCAACGCTAATGATAGGGTAGCGGTTCAGCTCCTTAAGAGACATTGGATATTTTGTAAGATGCTTATAA
>DFGZ01000277.1 GCA_002371295.1 Oribacterium sp. UBA3737
TACCAACTGAGCTATCTGGGCAACAGAGCGGGTGATGGGAATCGAACCCACATGTTCAGCTTGGAAGGCTGACATTCTACCATTGAACTACACCCGCAAAGGCTTTTCGCGAACCGCTTATCGGTGACGCGAGTGTTATAATACACAACTGAAAAGCCTTTGTCAACAAAAAATATTATTTTTTTTAAAATTCTCAGATACTCCACTGAGCGCCCTGAGTCTGGAGCTCCAGCATATGACCGAAGATGCTGTTCCTGTTCTTCTTAAGCTCCTCAGGATTCCCTTCCTCTGCCACACGACCCTCCTTCAGAACCACCACCTTGTCAGCTCTCTCCACGGTTCTCATTCTGTGGGCGATAACAAGCACTGTCCTGTTTCTGAGAAGCCGTGACAGAGCTCCCTGAACTCTGGTTTCGTTCTCAACATCAAGTGAAGCTGTGGCTTCATCCAGAAGCACGATTGGTGCATCCTTCAGTATGGCTCTTGCCAAGGCTATTCTCTGCTGCTCACCACCCGAAAGATAGGTTCCCTCTGTCCCTATGACGGTATCGATTCCCTTCGGAAGCTTATCGATGATATCCATGCACTGTGCATCTTCAAGCGCCTCCATTACCTCTCTTCTGGAAGCCTCAGGCTTAGCCGCTCTCACATTCTCAAGTATGGAGGTTTTAAACAGCCTGTTGTTCTGGAACACAAAGGCGATCCTGTGCATAAGAACATGAGACGCTATGTCTTTGACATTAACTCCTCCTATAAGAATCTCTCCCTCTGTAACATCCCAGAATCTCGGTATAAGGCTCGCCGCAGTTGTCTTTCCGCCTCCCGAAGGTCCCACCAGGGCCACTGTTTCCCCTGATCTTATCTTAAATGACAGATCGGAAAGAGCCGGAACCTCACTTCCTTCATAGGTGAAGGATACATTCCTGAACTCTATATCATTTCCCGAAGGTATATGGGCTTCCTCCGGCTGTAAAAGGACCGGCGCATTCATCACGGTCTCTATTCTTTTCATGGCTGTATCCGCCAGCATTGCGCCGTTGGCGGCAAACATTATCCTTGCAAGGGCAGTTGAGATAATTGCTGAAAAGACTGCATAGAAGGCAAAATCCGCAACGAAGGATGCAAATGTCCCCTCCGAAAGCGCACGCGGTGCCATAAAGAGCACCACAGGCACCATAAACACAAAGGCTCCCTCTATGGCAGTTAGATTTATAGATTGGGGAATCTTGCAGATCCTATCCTGAACATGCTCTGCTTTCTCGCTGTACTCCTCTATGGCATCCCTGAAATTTTTGAAGGAATACACGGTCTGCTGGAATACCTTCACCACCGGCATACCTCTCACATACTCTGTTCCGGCCTTGCTCATGTTGTCCTGAGCCGCCTGATATTCCGCTATAAATTTCGCGTTTTTACCGCTATGAACTATAAAAATACAATTCTGTGTCAAATACAAAAAGCCCGCGGAAAACCGCGGGCAATCTGCTGTACCGATATTAAATTTATCCGAAACACTTTATCACTGAAGAACAAATCCGCCGTTAGGAGAAATAACCTGTCCTGTAAGGTACGGAGCCTTAAGAATATACTCAAGAGCCCCTGCGATATCGGAAACATCTCCGATATATCCCTCAGGAATCGTTGCGGCCAGAGCATTCAGCTCATCCTGATTAACGCCCCTGAGCATATCTGTCATGATCATGCCCGGTGCGATGGCATTGGCACGAACGCCTCTTCCTGCAAACTCAAGTGCCAGAGCTCTGGTGAGACCGATAACGCCTGACTTTGCGGCGCAGTAGTCAGCCTGATTTATAACTCCGGTAAGACCTCCGACGGAAGAAATGTTTACGATCTGACACTGATGCTCCTTGTCTGAATGATTAATCATGTGAGGAAGAACGAGATGAGTCATATGAAGAAGGCTCATAAGATTTGTTGCTATGACCTTTTCATACTGTTCATGCTTAATGTCTATCCAGTTACAGTTGTTGGTGATACCGGCATTGTTTACCAGTACATCGATGTTCTCACCGAACCTGTCTGCTGCTGCCTTTACAAGCGCCTCACAGTCCTCATACTTGCTGACATCCGCTCTCACAACGAGACCTTCAACACCGTAATCCTTCTTTATCTGCTCTGCAATCTCCTCTGCCTTTGCCTTGGAAGAATCACTGACATAATTGATGACTACATCATACCCAAGCTCTCCAAGCTTGAGTGCCATCGCCTTTCCGATGCCGCGTGATCCTCCTGTGATGATAGCTGTCTTTCCCATATTTTTACCTCCTTAAGATGTATATACTTTTTAATCTTTGTTTATTATACAACTTAAATTGGCATTGTTCCACAATCAGTCCGAACCAATCCGCGATATATTGTTCACATTGCACATACCGCACATACCACCGGAGTAACATAGTACGCATCATCCTCATCTATAACCGCATATTTTTCGTCGGTTATCTCTGACACACAGATGTAAATCCAACCGGCTAATCATTTATGCCCTACCAAATATTATCAGTATTTTATATACAGAGCCACTCTGCTCCTCAGATCTGCTCCATTACATTGACCATCTCGATGGCTCCAACAGCACAGTCGTAGCCCTTGTTTCCGGCCTTGCTTCCGGCTCTTGAGATAGCCTGCTCGATGTTATCGGTTGTGAGGATTCCGAACATTACAGGAAGTCCTGTCTCAAGCGATACCTGGGCAACACCCTTTGATACCTCGTTACATACATAATCATAGTGGCTGGTCTGACCTCTTATGACAGCACCGAGGGCGATGACCGCATCGTACTTTCCGCTTTTTGCCATCTTCTTTACCACTGCAGGTATTTCAAATGCTCCCGGCACCCATGCAGCAGTGATATTGTCACTTTCGACACCGTGACGTACCAGACCGTCGACTGCTCCCCCCAGCAGCTTGTTAACGATGATCTCGTTAAATCTCGCAGCCACGATTCCAACCTTCATACCTTCCTTTGCAACAAGCTTTCCCTCTAAAACATTGATCTCATTCATTTTATTTTCTTCCTTTCTGATTGCTCTTTTATTATTTAATGATGTGAGTGGTAAAATACCTCTAGTCTTTCATAGCTTCATACTGTACTCTCATGCACAGGTCGAATCAGCCTCTGCTGTCTTACTTTCCTTCTCATCATCTCCTTCAAGATCGATAGCCTTGAAGATATGACCCATCTTGGTCATTTTTGTCTTCAGATACCTTCTGTCGTAGACCTGTGCCGGAATCTCGATAGGCACGCGCTCACTGATGGCAAGACCGAAATCCTTAAGAGAATAGACCTTGTCCGGATTGTTGGTGAGGAGTCTCAGTGACTTCACCCCAAGATCCCGTAAAATCTGTGCGCCTGCCCAGTACTCCCGGAGGTCCGGTGCGAAACCGAGCTTGACATTGGCCTCAACAGTAT
Source organism: Oribacterium sp. UBA3737 (assembly GCA_002371295.1). Next base: position 3,434 of record DFGZ01000277.1, read on the forward strand.
CGTAGCCCTGTTCCTGAAGCGCATAGGCCTTTATCTTATTGATGAGCCCGATGCCTCTTCCCTCCTGACGCATGTAAAGCAGGATGCCTCTTCCTTCTCTATTTATCATCTCCATGGATTTCTCAAGCTGAAGTCCGCAGTCGCATCTGAGAGAACCGAAGGTATCGCCGGTCAGACACTCTGAGTGAACTCTGCAAAGAACATCATTCCCATCTCCGATTTCACCCTTCACAAGTGCCACATGATGTTCTCCGGTAATGTCATTGATATAACCATACATACGGAAATCACCGTATTGTGTGGGAAGCTTGGCCACTGCCTCCTGAACCACATGCTTCTCGTTGATGCGGATATAGGTCTGGAGATCCTTTATAGTTATGAAGCTGAGATCATACTTATCCGCAAGCTCCCAAAGCTCCGTGCTCTGCATCATGGTGCCGTCCTCCGCCATGATCTCACAGCAGACACCGCACTCAGTAAGTCCTGCAAGTCTCATGAGATCCACAGTAGCCTCTGTGTGTCCGTTTCTGGTAAGCACACCGCCCTTTCTTGATATAAGCGGGAATACATGTCCGGGTCTCCTGAAATCCGTAGGCTTCGAATCCGCTGACGCAAGTCTCTGCATCGTGAAACCTCTCTCCTTTGCGGAAATTCCAGTTGTGGTTTCAACATGATCCACCGATACCGTAAATGCCGTCTCATGGTTGTCAGTATTTTCGATGACCATAGGCGGAAGCCCCAGACGGCTCGCATGCTTCCCGCTTATAGGCGTACAGATAAGTCCCTTTGCGTAGCTGGCCATAAAGTTGATATTCTCCTGCGTTGCGAACTCAGCCGCACAGATCATGTCACACTCATTCTCTCTGTCAGGATCGTCTGAACAGAGAATTATCTTTCCGTTCCTGAGATCCTCCAGTGCCTTCTCAATAGTTGCATAATGCTTCTTCATTGAATTCCCTTCCTCTCCCTCTGTTAAAGTATGTTTTGAGCCACTGATTATATCAGTGGTTCCATATAGTCTCCGGCGGATGGCGGATTTTCAAAGGAAATTTCTGCCTTGCATCGAAAATCCGGCCAGAGAAACGTTTTAATCAGCGTTTCCCTAAATCCCGTATTTCTCCAGAAACTCCATCGTGATGCCATCACAGTCTCCGAAAGAGACATCTCCTGACAGGTCTGCTCCGCTATTAACTCCTGAAAAATCTCCGCCCCGGCTGCTGCGCCCTGACCCTGCACCGGTTTTTCCTGCTCCTCCGGTGCTGAGTCCCAAAAGCTTCTCCACATATTTCCCGACGGAATCATTTTCCAGATTCACCCTGTCTCCGGGACTCCTTGATGCCAATGTCGTCTCCTGCAAGGTATGCGGAATTATGGACACCTTGAAAACCTGATCATCGACGTAAGCCACCGTCAGACTGATTCCATCGATGGCTATGGAACCCTTCTCGATTATGTATCTTAGGATCCTGCCCGGTGCCTTAATGGTAAACCACACCGCATTCTCTTCCCTTTTGACTTCCTGTACCACTCCTGTTCCATCTATATGCCCGGAAACTATATGTCCCCCGAATCTTCCATTTGCAGCCATTGCACGCTCGAGATTCACAGAATCCTGCTGCCTGGCCATGGACAGTGAACTTCTTCTTACAGTCTCAGCCATGATATCTGCGGAAAAGCCATCTTCAAAAAGCTCTGTCACCGTAAGACATATCCCGTTCACCGCTATGCTGTCTCCGGTCTTTGTTCCTTCCAGCACCTTCCTGCAGGCTATCTGAATACTGCCTGAACTGCCCCGGATATCCAGCCGCCGGATACGGCCTTTCTCCTCTATGATTCCTGTAAACATCCCTATTACCTCTTCCCTAAAGCAATTGTTCTCTATCTTTCAGCATTTATTCCGATACCTGAGAAGGATGTCATCCCCTATCTTCTCCACAGAAAACAAGCTGAATTTATAAGCATCCTCCGGGTCTGTCACCCCTTCCCCGCACACCGGTGATCTGGCATCGCCGCCGAATATCTTCGGTGCCACAAAGGCGTCTATCTCGTTCACTATCCCGGACCTTAAGGCACTTTCATTCAGGCTTCCTCCGCCCTCCAGAAGTATGCTGTCCAGGCCTCTCTCCCCAAGTATCGTCATAAGCTTTCCGAGATTCACAGCCCCGGGCTTTTCCGGATTATCTCCCTTATTCACACAGTATTCTGAATTAATGCTCACACCCTCTTTTTTTATCAGGGAATCTTCAGCGCACTTTTCCTTCGACCTGTATCCCGGCTTCTCATCCTCCGGATCCGGCTTTGAACACACCGGACAGTTAATGATTTCAATCCCTGCATTTAGAAGCGCAAGTATTTTTTCTCTGAAGTCCTTTGAGCTTTTTTCTTTATAATCATTCAGGCTTTTTTCTCCATCCTTTACCTCTTTTTCCGGGGAACAGCCTGCTGCAATGCGAGAGACATTGTCCTTTGTTATCTCGCCTTCCGCTATCTCAGAAATCCCGCATACTGCTATGGTCCTGTACTCCTTCGCCGTCTTCACTATCTGAGAATCCATGGGTATCCTCAGCCGGCTGTCACAGATGATCCTGACAGGTGACCTGCCGCCTTCTATCCTGCAGTTAAGCAGGGGATCATCTGCAAGGACCGTCCCTATACCGGCCATTATTCCCATGGCTGCATGCCGCATTCTCTGGACCTCTTCTCTTGCAGGTTCTCCTGTGATCCACTTGGACCTGCCTGTTTTTGTAGCTATCTTTCCGTCCATGGTCATGGCGTACTTCATGGTGACATAGGGGCGTTTTGTTGTTATATAGTGAAAAAATACCGGGTTAAGTTCATCACATTCTTCACGAAGAAAATCCTCAACGACCTCTACCCCATGCTCCCGGAGATATGCTGTTCCCTTTCCGGAAACCAGTGGATTAGGATCTCTTGAACCGATGAACACCTTCTTTATACCGGAAGAGACTATGGCCTCAGTGCAGGGCGGTTGCTTTCCCTGATGACAGCAGGGTTCCAATGTCACAAAAATCTCAGCTCCCTCCGGAGACTCACTCAGGTTTTTTATGGCATTTCGTTCTGCATGAAGATCACCGTATCTCTCATGGTACCCTTCACCGATTATCCTGCCTTCTTTTACTATCACCGCTCCCACCAGAGGATTAGGATGGCACCAGCCTTCTCCCTTCCTCGCAAGCTCTATGGCTCGTCGCATATAATACCGGTTTTCCAAATGGACTCCTCTCTGATCTAAGAGGAAATCAGATACGAAAATATCAGAAGATTATTTCCGAATATTCAGTAAGATAATTTATCAGATAATGTTTCAGATGCTCTATGACAATAAAAAACCCGAAACCTTAAGTTTCGGGGGTGTCATACTGCAAAAAGAAAATCGTATTACGATCATCTGTCTTATCTTCTTCCATCCAGACTTTACTGTCGGCCCCGGAATCAAACCGGATCATGCCATAAGGCTCGCGGGCTATACCGCCGATCGGGACTTACATAGTATGCTTCCATACGATGTTCACCCATTCCCCGAAGATCAATATTTAATTAAAAAAATCCTGTTGAACAGAATTTTTATTTATGATTTATAATCATATATTCAATTTCCGGAATTGTAAACTACTTTCCGGAAATATCTGACATAAATATCCGCTAAATTTCATTTTTGATTATTTACACTTTCAGTATCATTTCAGCTTACGGCAGTATCATAAGCCCTGTCAGATAAAACAGATCTGACAAACGAAGTTTTTTCATACTACTCCGCCGGAGGGTTACCCTACCCCTCCGGCAACCCTCAAAAAACACTAATTAAAAGAACCTCCGCACTATTCATTATCACTAAGTGCGGAGGTTCGCTTTTATGTCAGTCTCACACCTTTTCATTTTATCCGTGAGACTATGAGCCTTTAGCATGACGATAAACGCCATCCATTCTTGCTCTTTAAATTTCAGTATCCAGTCTTTTTTCTATCTCTTTAAGGTCGAGATCTCCGAATAAAGAAGTACACAGCTCGTCATACTCCTTCCAGGCATCCGTATCCGAAAGCTCTGTAGAAAGTATGTCTCTTATGCTTTCATAGTACCAGCCCTGAAATTCCGGATCGGTCTGATTAAATCTCTGCCAGAAATTTTCCCTGTCATCTTCATGATCTCTTACAGATGCCCGAATATTGGAAAGCTTATCTCCCAGGCAGATGATCTTTGAATCCCTGCCGGCGTGTTTCAGCTGTTCTATAGTCTCCTTCTTCCTAAGGGCCCATGTATGCCTCTTCGACTGATCACGCCTCTTATCCTCAGTCTCTCCCTGAACCAGCTCAGCCACTCTGGAACCGAAACGTTCCTTTATTTCCTCATAGCCATACTCCGTATCCTCTATAACATCATGAAGCAGTGCTGCTATTATCACATCCTCATCCTCAGTTATGGATGCTACTATCATGGAGCACTCAATAGGATGAATGATATAGGGAATATCCACGCCTTTACGCATTTGTTTCCTATGTGCAAATGCCGCGAAATTCATCGCTTCATTATATCTTTTTCCGGCAAAGAACTTCACCATGGCCTCTCCTCCTGAAACAGAATCCAAAGGTTGTGAGTCCTCCCGACAAACGAGAAAACTAAACATATATCATAATCCCTGAAGGAAACTGTCTTTATTCCTGCATAACGGGTTCTATATAAGTCTAACTTAAACTTTTAATTTTGAAAAATAAAATAATAAAAATTCAGACCTGTTATTCCTACAATTTCTTTCCGTTTTCCATGGTATCCGGTTTTTCTGCTCCTGATTCTGCCGTATCTTCCGCCTGATCGGTTTCTTTTTCAACCTCTCCCAACCTGACACTTACGCTCATTCCTTCCGGCAGATTCAAATCCTCCTTCGGCAATGCTTTTACAATGTAGTATTCTGACTCTTCATTTTCAGCACTGATTCCTATGATTTTTCCGAAAAAACTGATATCCCTGATTGATAAGGTCAATGTCTTTCCCGGAAATATTTCAGAAAGAACCTCCTTCTCTACTTTGAAGGTTATGTACTTGATTGAGGTCTCCTCCAGCTCAAACACCGTATCTCCGCTTTTGACCTCCTGATCTTTCCTGATTTTTATATCCGCTATCCGGCCATCTGCAGGGGCCTTCACCTGTGCGTTTTCAAAGGCATTCTCATATTTTGTCCTTGCATCCTCAGACTCCCGTATGGCTTCTGTCAGTTCTTCGTTTGCCTGAGTCACCATATCGACAGTCTTCTGATACAGCTCCGCACTCATCTCGCCGGAATCAAAAGAAGGTGTCAGTCTGTTCAATTCAGAAACCGCTGCGGAAGCTTTTACCCTTGCCTCAGTCACCCTCATCATCGACTCGTCCCATACCGCTTTTATCTCATCAATCTCTTTTCTGTTATCTATCAGAACTATGGTATCACCCTTCATGACCTTTCTGCCTTTATTGGCATAGACCTGAAACACTTCCCCTGTGACCATGGAATCCACTGTAAATGTATCCGAAACCTCCACGCGCCCGGTAAAAGACATTTCTGAAATGGCTTGCTTCCTGCTAAGCTCCGAAGGAGTCGAAACAGCTGCCCGGTCCATCATCTCCAGCCTTACGTAGTGATATCCGTAAAAAGCAATCAGTCCAACAAGAATCACCAATATGAATATGAGCATTCTCTTCTTCATAGCTTAAGATCCTTTCCCCAATAATCTTAAAACACGATTCCTGCATTAAAATAAACCATTTTTACCCCAACATCAGTGTCTTATATATAAATCGTAATGTTTACCCCACAATATAATATCAAAATAAAAAAACTCTCCCTTACCGGATCGATCCGGCAAAAGAGAGTTTGATATATTTATTATAATGCTTAGTTGCCTGAAGCATTTCCCGGCATCTCAGGTGGCTGCTGACCATTTCCTCCATCAGGTGGAGTCTGGCCGTCACCGGGCATACCCATAGGAGCTCCGCCCTGACCATTTACCTGAGCATCACCTTCAGGCTTCTCAGGCGGCTGCTGACCGTCATTCTGGCCGGCAGGAGCCTGTCCGTCCATAGGCTTCTCAGAAGGTGCTTCTCCCTGCTGAGGGCCTCCCTGTCCGTCCTCCGGTCTCTGACCCTTGCTGTCATCTGATGCTTCACTCTTGTAAGCTTCTACCGCTGTCCCCTGTGACTCTGTGCCCTCTGAATAAGCCTCACCGTTCACGTAAAGTGTAAATCCGTTGAGATCGATGGCATCCGCATCACAGGTAAGGCTTGTGATGTATGAATCACCGGTAAGTGTCCATGTAGAATCATCTGAAATCTCCACATAAACAGCACCTGCAGCACCATCTGTGTTGACAGCACCTGAGTAAACTGTTCCGTCATTGAGATACATATTAAGAGTGGAAATGCTGTCAACTATGGTATTTCCTTCAAAATTCTGATTTGCTGCTGTGAATGTCACCTGTCCGCCATTAGCGCCTTCTTTTCCCCAGCCTGCTGCCTCTATACGAAGGAAGTCATCACTTGCGTATGTGAAGTCTACATCAGAGATGCTGATTTCCGCGGTTGTATTGTTGATATAGAACATACCGCCGTTCTTGTTGACCAGAGATCCTCCTGTCATCTTGAATGAGGCTGTTCCTTCATCCGCATCACCGGACATTGACTGATACAGCATCACTGCCTGATATACCGATGATTTATCACTGTTCTTTGAGACATTGTTCGCGGTAAGGGTAACATTATCCAATGTCACTGAATTCTTTCCTTCCACAACGATACCCTGAGCGGAATTGGAAACCAGCTCCGCATCCTTTACGGTGATATCCGCTGTTGAATAAATTGCAGGAGATTCCTTGCCGTTTGCTTCATAGTAACCGCCGTTAACATTAACGATTCCGCCGCCTCTGTCCGAACGGATAGCTGCAGATGAACCACCCTGTGTTACGATATCAAGATTATCTGCATTCATTGTACCGCCGCCTGTTGTCATGATACCGCCGGAATTGTTGGCACTTGTTCTGATCTTTGAATCCGAGATGTTCACCGTTGTACCCTCACCGTAGCTGAATACGGCATTGGCATGACCGCCGTCTGTTGTGATATCAGCATTCTTTATAGTCAGCGTTGCTCCGTTCTCTGCGAAAACCGCCGCATTTTCACCATAGAAGTCAGCCTCCTCGCTGTCGGAATCTCCTGTCTTTTTTACTTCAATGTTTTCGTACTCTGCATTCTCACCGTCAGCATGGATCGCATGTCCGCCGTCTTCACTGTTCTCGTAGGTCTCTTTAACAACCTCTGTCTTTGATTCCATCGCCGGAGTCTCAGCTTCAATCTTTCCTTCTGTTGCTGCCACTGTAGTCTCCGGTGTTTTGTTTGATCCGCAGGCTGCCACATTCGCAGCAAGCATGGATGCCGCCATAACAAGAATTAATTTTCTCTTCATATTCTTTATTCTCTCTTTCCGTAAGGTAAGCCCTGTTCCTTCATTTTTATACGGGCTTAGTCATATGTCAGTTCTCCATAAATCTGTCTTTAAACCGGTGCTTTTCTAAACACTGTTTGTTTCTGACATGCGTCATAGTATCCCTCAAAGCTTAAATGAGTCTGAAAACAGTTTATAAAAACAGGAATCTGTTCTGTCATGGAATATTGAATTAAAAGCGTAGTTAAACTACAATAATTATAAGAATATTAGAAGGCAGGTGATGATATGGCTGGTAATATTAACAACATTTCAAAGAAGAAGTCTCTTGAATACCTAAACGAGAAGCTGAATGACAAAAGCCTTAAAGAGATTATGGACTTCATGTATGAGATAGTATTTTACGGTAAAGATATCTCCATGGAAAACAACGACATTTATTATTACTGCAGAGCCTACAATATCATTTCTTACGGCGTCGAGCACAATGTAACCAATGTTATGCATGACTATGTTGTAGAGCATGAATCGAGAATTGTTTACCGTGCATATGCCAAGGTGATCTCCAGATTCCCTAAGGGTATACCCAACGATACTCCATTATTCTCCGAGTTGCTGGATATTCAGTTAAAGCAGGAAGTTGCTGAAGCTGAGGAAGCGGAAGAAAAGGCCAATTCTTCATTTCTGGGGAAGCTGAACAGACTTTTCAGGAAATAATTCCTTTTCAATGATTTTAACTGTGCTTTTCATAAAAAGACATCCTTCCCTTGATCAAAAAGGAAAGGATGTCTTTTCTCATTAACTTTGCCGGCTTATCCCGAAAGAAGAAAGCTTAGATTCATCATTACTTTAATCAGCCGAGATCTGCACCGTTACTCTCTATAACCTTTTTATACCAATAGAAAGAATCCTTCTTCTTTCTTGAGTAGTCTCCTGTTCCGTCATCATATTTTGAAACATAGATCATGCCGTATCTCTTGGCCATCTCACCGGTTGATGCAGAAACGAGATCGATACAGCCCCAAGGTGTATATCCCATGAGGTCAACGCCGTCTGCCACTGCCTCTTCCATCTGCTCAATATGCTTACGAAGGTAGTCGATTCTGTAGGAGTCGTGAATACTTCCGTCCTCCTCAAGAACATCCTTTGCGCCGAGACCATTCTCCACAACCATAAGCGGCTTCTGGTAACGATCCCAGATTTCATTGAGAGTCCAGCGAAGTCCCTTGGGATCGATCTGCCAGCCCCAGTCCGAAGCCTCAAGATATGGATTCTTTGCCCCGCCTGCGATGTTACCTTCAACAGCCTTGGCATCCGGATCTGTGCTTGTACATGTTGTCATGTAGTAGCTGAATGTATAGAAATCCACTGTTCCGTTTCTCAGGATCTCATCATCGCCCTCTTCTTTCCTGATGACGATTCCGTTCTCCTCGAAATAACGATTGATGTATGAAGGATAGTATCCCCGGCACTGTACATCAGAGCAGAACCAGTTCTTGATCTGCATCTCTTTCTGATTTGCGATGATATCGTCAGGATTGCAGGTGAACGGGTAGCTTGCGAGGAAGCAGATCATGTTTCCGATCTTGTACTCAGGGAAGTTGTCATGAGCATATTTAACAGCAAGAGCACTCGCAACAAACTGGTGGTGGAGAGCCTGGAAACGGATAGCCTTCTCATCAGGCACTCCCATTGCAGGACCTTCATATCCCCTGATGGTACCAAGTGAAAGTGTTGCACCCATTGGCATGGTACCGGCATTGATCTCATTGAAGGTAAGCCAGTACTTTACCTTGCCCTTATAACGGTCGAAGAGTACCTTTACATAATTCATGAAATACTCGATAAGCTCACGTCCGTACCAGCCGTTGTACTTCTCAACCAGCGCATAAGGCATCTCATAGTGTGAGATAGTGATGAGGGGTTCAATGCCGTACTTCAGGCACTCATCGATCACCTTGTCATAGAACTCAAGGCCCTTCTCATTAGGCTCCTTCTCCATACCGGTTGGGAATATACGTGTCCAGGCGATGGAGAAACGGAAACACTTGAAGCCCATCTCCGCAAAAAGCCTGATATCCTCTTCATAGTGATGATAGAAGTCGATTGCCTCCTGGCTTGGGTAGAATGTCTCCGGCTCGATGTTTACAGTAACTCTCTTAGGGTTTGTAAAGGAGCCTCCGGTGCAGTGATCCGGAACTGAATCACCCTTTCCATCCGTATTCCAGGCACCCTCAAACTGATTGGCAGCTACAGCACCGCCCCAAAGAAAATCTTCACGTAATTTAGTCATATATTTCTCCTTTAAATTCTGTAAACTCACAATGCAGGGAGCATAATGTCCCTTAAAGCCATTTGTACATTCCCTGCATTTGTGTCTGATAAAGCGTCTTAAATAACTGTAATCAGCTTATCACCATTTTTAACATTATCAGCTTCAACACTCTTGATAGAAACATAATCGTCTGCATTTGTGATGATAACAGGTGTATGAGTCTTGAGTCCGGAGGCTTCGATTGCCTTAAGGTCAGCTGAAAGAAGCAGCTGTCCCTTCTTTACTTCATCGCCTTCCTTAACATAGTACTGAAATGGCTTTCCTTCGAGGCTTACCGTATCAAGTCCTACGTGGATAAGAAGCTCAACACCGCTTTTGGTTGTAAGTCCCACAGCGTGCTTTGTATCCATGGTTGTTGTGACCTTAGCGTCACATGGAGCATAGACATTGCCATCCTCAGGGATGACAGCCACACCCTCGCCGAGGCAGCCTGAGCTGAATACCTCGTCCGGAACCTCTGAAAGAGGGACAATCTTGCCTGTCATAGGCGCTGAAAGCTCGATCTTCTCTACAAGTGCCTCTGCAGCCTTGGCATCAGCAGCTTCTTCTGTAGCGTCAGAAGTATTAGCATTAGCATCAGATGCAGACGAAGCTTCTGAAGTTACAGCACTCACTGTTACTTCTCCCTCAGGATCCTTGTACATGATATATGAAAGAATAAATGGCACTACAACTGAGATAACCGCACCTACAGCACCGAATATCAAACCATTCATCGGCTTATCGCCTCCGATAAATGTAACAATAGTAAGAAGTGAAGGTGAACCACCCATAGTGTAGCCCTTAACACCTGTGATTCCAAGTACGAGACCTGAAATTCCTGCACCGACAACTGCTGCGATCATTGGCTTCATGAAACGGAGATTGATACCGTACATGGCAGGCTCTGTGATACCTGCAACGATTGCAGAGATACCGCAGGCGATACCCTCTGACTTTGTCTCCTCATTCTTTGTCTTCATTGCAACACCGAAGGATGCACCGCCCTGTGCGATATTGGAACAGAACATGGTAACCATCAGGATAACGTCATAGCCAAGAACTGCAAGGTTGTTGGTCGTAAGCGGGATGAGAGCATAGTGCATACCAGTCATTACGATAAATGGCATGGCAGCTGAAAGAACACCAACTGTAAGCCATGGAGCAGCATTGTAAAGTGCGCTGACACCTACGCTTAAGACATTACCGATAACACCGCCTAAAGGTCCCAGAACGCAAAGCGCGATAGGTGTACAGATAAGGCAGAAAAGCATTGGCTTCAAAAAGGCCTTTACAAGGTTAGGTGATACCCTGTCAGCAAAATCTTCTGTCCAGCACATAACAGGAGTCATGAGCATGATAGGAAGAAGTGATGAGGTGTAGGTTGTAGATATTACAGGGATGAAGCCGAACAGGTATGTGCAGCTCATGCCCAGGAATGTACCCATGGTGATACCTTCTGTGCCGCCTCCGAGAAGTGTGATGAGATTAGGATAGCACATCATGGCACCGATAACCATGAAAAGAGGTATGCTGTGCCTGGTCTTCTTTGCTATCTGCACTGCGATGAAAATAGGCAGGAAATAGAAGAAACAGTCAGCCATGGAGAAAAAGATAATGTAGGTCGGGGCGGATGCTGACATAACTCCCATGGTTGTGAGGAGTGTGAGAAGCACCTTTACCATACCGGTTCCAAGCATGGCAGGAAGCATAGGGGTCATACAGCCTGCAACAAATCCGAACATTCTCTGTAAAATGTTTCCTGTGGGTTTTGCTGCACCACCTTCATTTTCTCCGAAATTTCCCATCTTCTCAAATGTCTTGAAAAGGTTGGAAACCTCGTTTCCGATTACGATCTGATACTGACCGCCCTGTCTGATGACTGACTTTACGCCCTTGATACTCTGTACCTTGTCATCCTGTGCCTTTGACTCATCATTTAAAACAAGTCTGAGGCGAGTCATACAATGTGTTGCGGAAGCGATGTTCTTTTCGCCTCCCACGGCTTCGATTATCTTTTTCGAAACCTCTTCATAGTTAAGTGCCATTTTATTGTCCTCCTTTGGCAATATATACATTAAAAAAGCAAGGTCCGAAACATGTCGATAGCATAGTGCGGTCCATGCCGCCCCCCTGCAGATATTGCGCACAAAATCTGCACTAAAATACTATCGACACATCTCAGGCCTTGCCCACTTAAGGTCACAACCCTGTTTGATGATTAATTTTTATTTTCCAAAATGAATGTGTAATTCAGTCACTCTTCAGTATAAGTCATCCCTTCTTCCGAAGCTTTCTTGTAACTCTTTCTATATGGATTAGAAGGTAAAGCCTCTCTTCCCTGCTCACTTCATGATGGTACTTTATGAGGATATGATCAGCTATCCTCTCCTCGCATTGATAAACGTGAGGATACTTCTCCTTAAGTTCCATAAACAGTTCGTCGTTCTCATTGTCTCCGTAGCTTTGATCGAGCTGCATACGATTGACAAAGAACTTAAGGTGTGTAAGAAATCTCTGGTAGTTCCAGTCATTCTCGTCAAGTGTGATCTGAAATAGCTTCTGAAGTATGTCAATGATCTCGCCGATCATCATCGTAAGCATCTCCGGTGACGCCCCGGGAGACATATTGTCGAGTTCGGCATTAACAAAATGATAAGCGATAAAGGCTGCCTCGTCCTCCTGCTCTTCCACTCCGAAATACTCCTTCAAAAGCTCGAGAGCATATTTGCCTGTCTTAAACTCCTTGGGGTAAACTCTCTTCACATCCCAAAGCATGGGGTTGCTGAGAACCACTCCTTTTTTATATCTCTCCACCGATCCCGCCATGTGATCGCACAGCGGAAGGATGATTCCCTGAGATACTTTAATGGCAAAATTTTCTCTGGCATATTCGATGATCTTCTCACCAAGCCTGAAGTAATCATCCGGAATTTCCGAGAACAACTCCTGGAACTTGTTGCTTTCCACTGAGTTTGCCGGGATAAATGTTCTCTCAACTTTATCGCACTCCAGTACATCACCTGATTTTACTCCAAAGCCGATACCTTTACCCTGACAGATCTTTTCAACTCCGTCATCACCCTGAACCAGAACCATATTGTTATTTAATGCTTTAATAACTTTCATTGTTTCCTCCATGGTCCCGTAAGGTACTTATAGATATCCCATAAATGTAATCGTACCCCGGCTTCCGGGCACAAAAAAAAGGCTGACACGTAAATAAAACGGTGTACTATAGATCAACTACTCTATGCATACTAAAACCATAATTATTTCCCGTGAGCCTTGCCTGCCTTACCAGTCACAAATCACAAT
>DFGZ01000179.1 GCA_002371295.1 Oribacterium sp. UBA3737
ACATATTCATCATTCTCGACCCAGCCGGCAGCCATGTAAAAGGTGCGCTGCGGGTTCTTTTCGATGAAATCCCTGATGATCTCCCGATATTTCGCATAGTCAGTCATGCCAACCTGAGTGAGGTTTGCCTGACCGATTGCGCGGTCACCGGCCAGATAGTTGTGGCAGTGGGATTCAAGGAAGCCCGGGTAGATATAGTTATCTCCGTAATCCAGTACCTGCGCATCCGGGGCTGCCAGCTGCTTTGCCTCCTCCGAATCGCCGATATAAGCAAATACACCATTCTTGACGAGTGCCGCTTTGGCAAAGGGCCTCTTTTCGTCCATGGTGATAATGTTGCCGAGAATAAGTGTCTGTTTCATTAGAATAACAACCCTCCTTCCGCTATTGCTTTTGAATATGGCGGGCTACCGGCACTACGGCTGCCCGCCTGAAAAACTTCGTTTATCGTAAATCCAAGCAGCATCTCTTCGATACTCATCTTCTGGTTCTCAGGAGGGAATACCTCAGGGAATCTGGTATATTCGTAATTTCTGGTCTTTTCAGTGATCAAACGGGTCATTCCCACTTCCATGCCAAGATAGGGGTTCCAGGTCATAAAGTCTCCGAAGGTGATGTTGTCACTTGACCATGCAACAAGAGCGCCGCTGTCCCAGAGCGTTTTGCAGCGGAACTGCCTCCTACACCGAACATATACCCGATAGTTCCCAGGATATTCAGTACAGGCATGATCAGGTTTATAGCTGCAAATTCTGTCTTTCCTGCAAAATTTGCCACAAAATATCCATCTACGACGATGTACAGGGATGCGAATATGTTCATCATGATGGAAGGCAATGTAAACCGCAGTAATTTACTGTATGAAAAATGCTCTGATAAATGAATCCGTGATCTCATTTTATTTTATTAATTACTGAAATACGAAGAATAACTCGAAGGGGTCTTTCTTGATTCAAACAGCTTTACAAGATTTCGGCTGACCATGTTCTCCTCCTATCCGAGCGGCATTTCACTTTATTTTTATCAAAAATCGATGTATCGAAATCATTACCAGCCTGTTTTCCTTCCTTGATTGCGTTCAGAAACCTATGCTTTATTGAATTTATCCTTTCCCTGTTTGCATTTTGGGCACTTCCAGTCATCCGGAAGATCCTCAAAGGCTTTTCCGTCATGTTCTGCAGGATCGTATACATAGCCGCAAACGGAGCAGATATATTTACCGGTTGCTTTTCCCACGGAGATCTCTCCCACGGGCTTAGTCTCCGGAGGATTGTCGAGATCTATGACTTTCTTTTCTTCAAGGTTTTCATAACCAAGGGGCGTATGGGTTGAAAGATATACGGTAGGATTGTTTCTTATGAACTCCCGAACAGCATCAAGGGTCACTCTTGCAGCTTTAACATCCTCAAATACAATGGACAGCTTGTTTTCATAAAGGGCTTCATCCGTATATGTGACATCTCCATGGATCATGTAAAACAGATCCCCATCTTCCACGATCACAATGCTGTTGCCTTTTGTATGCCCCTTCGCTTCAATAAACCAGACGCCGTCTGTTATTTTCTTTGAAGCAGGAAAATTTTTGTAAGCTCCGTCAGTAAAGTCCACGGGTTCAACATTGGAAAAAGACTTAAGTTCATCAGCCATACACTCTTCTCTTGCTGCGAAAATCGTGGCATTTGGAAAAGCCCGCAGTTCCCCTGTATGATCGGCATGCTTATGGGTGATAAGGATTTTTGTGACCTGCTCAGGCTTATATCCTGCATCAGCAAGGGCGTCTACATAATTGCCAATCTTCTTTCCCATATAGATCATGGTTTTCTCATCCGGAACCTGTTCCGGCATTTCAGAAGGCACACCGGTATCCACAAGTATGACTTCGCTGCCGGTGTCGATTACGTAATTCTGGAGGCTTGACCGATACTTCATGGTTGGATCGATCCCCTCCATACCTTCTCCTCCAAAAGCAAAGGCCTTTGTCATATATCCGTTTTCAAATAGTTTTACTGCTTTGATGATCATAGTGTTCCCTCCTGAATGATGAAAAACTTTTCTCGTAAATCTGTCCAAATGGATAGTCGGCTTCTTTTTCGGAAACATTAGACATAAAAAACAGTGGCCATGGTATAAACGGATATTTTCCGTTCATACCATAAGCCACTGTTATGGATAATTAATCTTTATTCTGCATTCGTTGATGAAGATATATCATTTGTGAATCCTGCTTGAATTCTATTTATGTAACGGTGTCCGATTTACATCACAGTTCAGCCGGGACAAAAGCCGGTCCGATCCGAAAGTTCCGGCTGAACTGTTACCAATCTTCAACAACCGTTTTACTTTATCTCGATGTATCTCGGAGCTTCGATCTGCTTGACTTCCTTCTTCGGAAGGTCGATCTTGAGTATACCGTCCTCAAACTTTGCTGCTATATCCTGTGGTGTAAAATCATCGCCTACATAGAAGCTTCTCTGAAGTGAGCCGCTGTAACGCTCACGGCGGATTATCCTGCCCTCTTTATCCTTCTCTTCCTTGCTGTCGTTATGTGCTGCGCTTATTTTCAGATATCCATCATTAAGCTCCAGCTTTACATCCTCTTTCCTGTATCCCGGAAGCTCGACTGCCATCTCATAGGCATGATCAGTTTCCTTGATGTCGGTTCTCATAAGACTTACTGACTGTTTGTTCTGTGAAGGCTTTGAATAAAAGTCGCGGTCGAAATCACCAAAAAGGTCATCCATTAAGTTCTCACCAAAAATACTAGGCATGTACAACATATCAAAATCCTCCTTTATATTCAGGTTCTTAGATACATCAGCTGTTTTTTATCAACTGCGGATCATGTAAATCTGAGAAGATTAAAACGGTTTAGTATCTTTTTGAACCCCTCTTTTTGTTTACAACTATGTTATAGTCCGATTGTTAGCACTTGTCAACAGTGAGTGCTAACAAAAATATAAATTTTTTTGAATTCAAATTAAGTGGTCGTTCCTATTCTATTTTTTTCATAAAAAAACCCTTTTTCTGGTTGTCCAGAAAAAGGGGTACATATCACTTATTTTCTCACTTTCTGCAGAAACATTGTGAGCAAATATATTTTCACGCCATTTGGAGATTATTGCCATGACAAAACGCCGGTTTTCTCAGCCTCTTCATAACGGCCTATTTTGTATTCAATCTTTTCAAGAGCTATATCATATTTTTTCTTGTTCTCGATGATCTGCTCACGTACTTCCTTCAGCAGATTTGTTCTTGCTGTTATGGTAGCCGGACCCTGCTGATAGAGTTTCACATACTCTATCAGCATTTCTATCGGAACACCGGCATCTCTCATACAGATAGCATTCTCGACCCATCCGAGATCTCCTTCCTGATAGTCTCTGATGCCGCCGGAAGTTCTCCTGACTTCCGGAATGACACCAACTCTTTCATAGTACCTGAGAGTATCAGGAGTTAAATTGTATTTTTCACATACTTCTTTGATAGTCATAAATGTTCTCCATAATGAAACAATATGATGATGTGAGTGTCAAAAGTATTTGCCACTCACTTTTGACCCTTACATCATATGATAGCTGACGACATATGCATTAAATCAACTTTTTAACATCATCCACAATCTGTTCTGCAGACATACCAACATCCTTCAAGAGCTCCTCAGAATCATAACGATCGTAAAACTCCTTTTTGAGACCATAGTTCAACACTTTCATACAAGCTGTACCATAGTATGACGCTATTTTCTGACCGAAGCCACCCTCAAGTATTCCGTCTTCGAGAGTGATTACTATATCGTGGTCAGCTTTAAGCTTCGTAAGAAGTTCGGCATCAATTCCTGATGCAAATCTTGGATTGATGAGTGTCGGTGTGATATTAAGCTTATCCTGAATTGCCTGTGCCAGAGTTTCACCCTTCTGATAAAAGCCACCCAGTGCAAGAATGGCGATCTTTTCTCCGGATTTTTCAACCTTGAATTTATTGATCTCTGAAAAATCTGTATCAGCAGCTCTGCTTGTCACCTCATTACCCGGAATCAGTATCATGACAGGATGCTCATTCTGATCCACAGACCATGAAAGCATATTCATATACTCTTCCCTGGAAGTCGGAGCGAGAACAACGAGGTTTGGAATATTGCTGAAGGCAGCCAGTCCGAAGATGCCAAGGTGAGTCACATCAGTCAGTCCGTAGCATGAAGCGAAGTTCAGCAGTATGGTCACAGGATTGTTGTTAATGCATACATCCTGTGAAATCTGATCATAGGCTCTCTGGATAAATGTCATATTGGTAACAACCAGCGGCTTGGCGCCATTTTTCGCAATTCCGGATGCGATGGCAACCGCTGCTTCTTCTGCGATACCAACATCCATATACTGATCTCCCAGTTCGGCACGCTGTTCAGGCATGAGTCCGATGGCTCCCGGCATGGCAGGAGTAACCACTACAAATTTCTCGTCCTCTTTTGCCTTTTTCATAATGTAGTCAACAGTAAGACCTGTGTAGCTCTCACCATCTCCGAAACTGAATGTCGGCTTACCTGTTTCTCTGTCAAAAGGCATGGTCCAGTGCCATGCTTCCTTGTTTTTCTCAGCTAATTCATACCCCAGACCCTTTTTGGTATGGATATGGAGAACCACGGGGTGATCAATATCCTTAACTTTGTTGAACAAAGAAATCATAGATTGAATATCGTTTCCGTTTTCCTCATAGATATAGTCAAGACCATATGCTTTGAAGAGGTTAGTGGAGGCTGTTCCATTGCTTTCCCTTAACTCTGCGAGATTCTTGTATAATCCTCCATGATTCTCTGCAATCGCAATTTCGTTATCATTTACTATGATGATGAAATTGGTCTTCAGTTCGCCGGCAGCGTTTAATGCTTCCATAGCTTCACCACCTGAAAGTGAACCGTCACCGATCACTGCGATAACATTCTCAGTATCCTTTTTCAGATCTCTCGCCTTGGCAAGTCCCAAAGCCAGTGCTATAGAAGTTGAGGTATGCCCAACATTAAAGAAATCATGGTCGCTTTCTTCAGGATTGGTATATCCCGAATCCTCGCCGAAACATTCATCTACTATATATCCGTTTTTTCTGCCTGTGAGAAGCTTGTGAGGATAGCTCTGATGTGAAACATCAAACACAAACTTATCTATAGGAGAATTAAATACATAATGAAGCGCGATAGTTGCCTCAACCATACCGAAGTTCGGACCGAAATGACCTCCGATTTTCGTAAGTCTGTTGAAAAGAGCCTCTCGCATCTCCGGAGCCAGCTGCTCTAACTCATCTGGTGAAAGTTTCTTAACGTCACTGGGTGAATTGATTGTATTTAAAATATCGTACATTTATATATCCTCTCTTTGTTTGATTTGATGTCGAGAGGATACACCTTGGAGTTAACTTCAAGTCAAGAGAGTTTATGGTTTTTTTAGATATCACAGACTAATATTTAGACCTGATGCTATTATCCTAAGTGGTTTTTTTTACGCCCTATGGTATAAACATGACATTTTTGCGAAAATAAAAACTCCCGGGATCACCGGGAGTCTGTTTATGAACAATATGATAGCGACTTTTGATATTCCTCACAACATAATTTGTATCTGTGACATCAGAATATCATTAAATAAAGTTAAGTTTTATCTTATCTTTAAGGGCACAAAGCCTAATCCTGTAGCAGGAGTGTTTCCAGGTCTCGCTAAGCCTTTCATCTGTGACAGGCAGTTCCTCCACTGTGACATCGGATACACCTCTTGCGATGATTCTTCCGATGCTTCCTACCTTTATACTGTAGCAGGGCTCAGAGCTGCCGGAGCTTCCTATGCCTTCTGTCCGCTCAGCCACCGGTTTCTCATAGGTGATGATGTTTTCCGTCATTTTGAACTTCCCGTCGTAATGATCTTCCATGATAACTCCGCGGTCTCCTGGGGATGCTTCTTTCAATGTATCTGCCGCAACTTCTGAGTGCTTATGTAAAATCACGGAACGCTGCAGTTTTCCGTCGAGCCCCGGATATGCTTCCTTGAGCTCCATGCAAAGCTCTGAACGGTTTTCATCCATCCGGCAGGAAACATCGGTGGCTCGGTACTCCTCTCCGTCATGCTCCATGATGATATTACCCGCATCATCGAAAAAGGACGGGAGATTATGGTACTGGGACTGCATGGTCCAGATATCGTAACGGTCCTTTGAAAATGTCTTCTGAGTGTAGCTTCCTACTCCGAGATCGATGATGAAGGGCATATTGTCTTTGTAAAGAATGAAGCTTCCCGCGTCGTTATGGTTGTGGGAGTCGGCATTGTCTCCGGCCTTCGCCGCAAGGACATAATGAGAATCACGGGTCACCATGAGACCTGTACTTGGGAACCATGCATCCTTACCTGTATTTGCTCCATCGCTGTAGGAGGCAACAAATGCACCGCTTTTAATGTTCCCGGATCCTGCAGAGAAGCTTCCTGAATTTACCTCACTTGACATCACCGCAATTTTTGCCCCGTCATGATCAGGGAATCTTTCAGCCTGCTCCATCATCTTCTCATGGCACCGGGCATTCAGAACATGATACCAGAGGTTCTCCTCCGAAGGATTCAGGCGTTCGTCCCAGGACTCGGCTCTGTAATCCTCTGCGGCAAAATTCATCATGGCAGTGTCATGAACGAAATCTCCGAAGAGATATTCTCTGGCCCCCCGCCTTCCGGCTCTTGGTGAGCAGTCCGCAAAGTTGACGTAATATTCTCCTCCCACATGGACCTTCATGATATATGTGGCGATGTTCCTGATTTTTTCACTGTCGGCATCGAACTCCTGTTGAAAATCAGCAGGATGATGAGATGAGTTTTGATCACAGGATTTTGTGAGACCTGAGTTTTCGGAGATGCTTCTCAGTATGCTGAGGCAGCCGAAAAGACAGAGTCCCGCATGACTGTAATACTGGGCACCTTCATCGCAGCAGCCGTCCGGAGCATATTCCGAAAGGAAATGATGCACCGACTTCACCGCCGACTCGTAAATCCGTGAAAGCTCAGCTTCATCAGGATGCCAATGTCTCGTTCTCCAGTCAGGCGGCTCCACTCTTCCGGATTCATCGGAAAAGCGTTTGGACAGTTCCCGGGATGACACTGCACTGTTGCTGACAGATGAACAGGCACATGTTTCATCACTTTCTTGATAGCTGTTCTTTTCTTTCAGCGAAAGGTGCTTCTTAGCCTCGGACAGTGATGTTTCGTGACATATATGATCCTCACTGCTGTCCGGAATCTGACCTCTTAAGTTATTTCCTGTACCTCCTGCAGGCCGAGTGAAAGCGGTGAGAAGAACATTCTGTGTTATCCACGGAGTCCAGTTGCACATAGGCTCAAGTCCGTTTCCCATCCACCAGAAATGGAACCTGAGATACGGAGCTATGACCCGCTCATGAAGCGTGTTGTCGATCGCTGCGGATATAAAAGGACTTTCTGAGGCAAGCACCGGCCTAAGCATAGCTTCCGCAACTGAAAGGATGGCTGCCGTTTCCCCTGAAAAAAGATCCACTACCGGTCTTGAGCTGTCGGGGATGGTGAACTGTTTCGTATCTCTTATATAGCTGTTATGGGCAGGAAGACACCATGTGGTCTCACCAAGGATAAGATAGATCCCGTCTATTATCTTCCGGAGGAATCTGCCCTTTGCTTCTATACATTCTCCCATGACAAGGGAGGTGAGCATCCTTCGGCGTGTAAAGTATTTGCCCTCAAAAAAGGTTCTGTTCCCGTCATAAGAGAATCTGAGATAGTCAGACATCAGTATTTCAGGCCAGGGCTTTTGTAAGGCCTCTTCCGCAAGCTTCAGACGTTCATGCCGGTAATCTTCCGGCAGACTCTCCCAGAATGTACGGTTTTTGATATCCGGAAGACATAGCGGATCGAAGCCCGGATGATCCTGTGATAATTCCGGGCAGGTATTATTTTGTTTAGATGAAGTCATAACAGCTCCTATGTAAAGTCGGTTTTCTTTGATTAGGTTAGTGTCAAAAGTTTATATCGGACTCGCTTAACGCCATTCAGTCCCGGATGCCTCTGTTCCGAACACCTGTATCTGGGTAAGTGCCGGGAATGGACTTGGGTCTTGTGACTTGATAAGGCTTCCCAGAGTGAGCCATGTGACATTGTCCTCTGTTATCATAAATCTCTGAGCGCTTCCGTCCTCCCGCTTTTCAAGCTTGAGTATCTCCCTTTTTCCGTTTGAAAAGCTGACGGTTCCCTCTGTCCACCAGTTGTCATGAGGAAAGTCGCAGCGCTCATATATACGGATTTCCCGGATGTTTACGGGACGGCCGAAATCAAGACGGAACTCTGCGTCATCTCTGCAGTTTATACCCCAGGATTCGTAGGGCCACTCTCCGTGGGAGCCGTGGGCAATGTTTCCGTTTATGGCATTGGCGGCAGCAAAAACTGATTCACCGCGGGTTTCGATGTTGGCGCTGGCATGGGGATATACACCTGTATCGTCATGGGGATCAAAGCTGTTCTCCGAGAGATTTCTGTATATCATGACCTCATGTTTTTCTGCTTTTCTGATGAGTACTACATGGCGGTTTCCGTAGAAGGTAAGGGGATTAAGGTTCTCCTTCTTCTCATAAAAGGGAATCGGATAAAGAAGCTCCTCTTTGGTTATGTAAACCACGGAAGGAGTCAGTACGGCATCAAGCTGCATGACATAGAATCTTCCGGGCTCAAGGCCGTAAATATGTATCACATCTCCCTTTCTGTACTCACCGTCAAAGGACAGTACTGCTTCATCCTGTCCTTCCGCCGTGTATTTAGGGATATGATCCCAATCGTTGTATATAGAAATATTCATTACTTCCTCCCATAATAAAAAAACTGTCCTTTTATAATGATAAAAGGACAGCTTTTTAATACCATGTAAAATTTTTTCTAAATAATGTTAATTATTGTGCTTCCTGTGGAGACATAAGCCTGAAGAGTATCCGGTATTTCATCATCTTAGGCATCAGTCATGGGGGCTGTACTTATACATTAACCTGCAAAGATGATTCCGTCGAAGAGCTCTTCGATATCTGTACCGTCCACAGTCTGAGGCCAGTCGGAATTGTCAATATAGATACGGGCATATCTTCCGTCCTCTGTTTCGGCGTCAACCCAGGCAGAACCATTGGTGCGCTTTGGCTTAAGGACAGTTCCCTTTGAAAGCTTCTCATCCTTTCCGTTATCAATTCCATCACTTGTAAGTTCATCCATCACACTAAGGGTCAGATCCTTCTTAAGAGTGAGCTCATTGTCAGTCTTGATCCACCACTCTTCTGTCTTCGGCTGAGGTCTTCCGTCCGAATCAAGCTCGTAATGACGGAAAATAGTGAAGGTGCTTAAAAGAGCGGATCTTGTGTACATGATGAAGTCCTCAGGGTCAGAAGGAGTTGTTGAATAGAAAGATCCATCCATACTATCCTCTACCTTTCTGGCCTTTTCGCCGTTCAGGTCATAGATGCTTGTGAATTCGTAATCATTGTCGGATTTGCTGCGTACATAGAGGAAAGCCTTGCCGTTCTCATACATAAGGTAAGGACTTACACCATAGGTATACATGATGGTATCCTTAAATTCCTTGCCGTCAAGTGAAATAGTGAGGTCATAGCAATCGTCCATGTATTCGCCCTGTGCAGTCTCACAATCAACCTTAAGTGCCTTTACGGATCCATCGGCTGTCTTGAAGCTGTAAGGTGTGCTCATGCTCACTTCAAATGCATAGTTATCTGCTGTTTTGGTGAAACGAGGGTCAATCAGATCCTTGTAATCCTCAAAACTGAGTACGGCCTCCTTAGGTCCAACAGCGTATGGTGCGAGCTCATAAGCTGCAAAACTTACAACGAGTGAATCATAGGTGAGATTATATGTAAGTGACATACCGTCTATCTCATCATACATATCGCTGAGGGTGCCCTTGAGATCCGGATCGAACAGTTCTCTGTCAAGATCGGGATAATCCTCGTGAAGTTTTTTGTCAAGGGCATCAATGAAAGCATCCTTGTCAGTTACAACATCTGAAATCTTCAGGACCTCTCCTGTCTTTGAATCAATGTTGCGGCAATCAAAGCTTGTGTTTGGATGAGGTCCCATCATGTTGGTGTATATGGTATCAAAGATACTGAACACAACATCGTCGGAACGTGTGACCAGAGTATCCATGTCAACAGAATAATAGTATTCGTATGAGTCCTCTGTATCCTTTTCAAAGTTATCGTCGTTCTCTGCAACCTCTCTGCACTCGTCTGTAAAGGTCTTAAAGGCATCCTGTTTGTCCTGATTGTAGCTTGAAAGGGCGTCGGACAGCTTTTCATAGAGACCCTGATACTCCAGGAATTCTCCGTCCTCGAAGAATCCAAGATTAATTGAAGGGTAATGACCTATGGCAATAAGCCTTGAGTCAGACCCTGCATCAGGATCCTTGTAAATATAATCGAAATTGTACTTACGGTCATAGCTGAGCTGTTCGACGGTGTCGGAAGCTTCCGGTGCTTTCGTTTCAGCGGCAGCCGTGGTCTCTTCGACAGCAGTTGTTTCTTGAGCTGTTTCCGCTGTTGTGGATTCCGGAATCTCCGGAGTGGTCTGTGATCCGCAGCCTGAAACCAAAAGAGCCACAGACATGGCAAGAGCCATTCCGGATAAATGTTTTCTACTCATAATATCTATCCTCCTATACTAATGGCGTGAGCGTCTAAGTCTCATAACGGACCTTTACACGCACACAGTTTTTCGCAGACACACATGGTCTATACCAGGCGGTTCATACGGATTAGTTCTTAATTAATATACCATCAAATAAAAAATAAAAAAATAGAAGTTGTTTTAGAAATGATTACAAAAGAAGAAATATCCGTTCACGAGGATATAGCCCGCAGCTCTGCGCCGCGGGCTATTAAAGAAGGGGTATAAATATTTATGAAAGAGTGGATGTTAGGGTGCATCCGCTTTATCACCTGTTGTTCATTCTTGATACCAGAGGCTCGATCTGCTCGAGAGCATTGTTCAGATCCTCGAAAACGAAGCCTTTCTTTGTGATGTTGGTCATCATGGTCTGGATATCGGCTTCAACCTTATCGTAGTAAACTGTGGAGTCTCTGACATTTGCAGCGACCATGTTAATGTTTCTGTTGCAGTCATCAAATACCTGAAGCATCTCCTTGTTGCCGTTTGCGATGTCATCCGAAACAGCGTTGATGCTGTCAACAACCGCATCGGTCTCATTGACCTGAGTCTGGGACTCGTTGATAGCTGCTCTGGTATTGATGATGGCATCCTTTAGCTTAAGGTTATTTGAATTAAGATCGTTCATGCTTCTGTCGATGGAACCAACGATCTCCTGTATGTTCTTGGAAAGCTTGTTTACCTCTGTGGCAACAACTGCGAAGCCCTTTCCTGCCTGTCCGGCACGAGCCGCCTCAATGGAAGCATTGATAGCGAGGAGGTTTGTCTGGCTGGCTATTCTGTTGATGGCTCCCACGTTCTTTGAAATTTCGGCGAAGCTCTTCTGGAACTCTTCAAAAACCTGCTCAACGGCTGAAATGGTCTCATAAACGTCATTGGACTTCTCTCTGACCATGTCCATACTGTTGTGAGATTCATTGACGGTAGATGCCATCTTGGAGATAATGCTGTCAAATCTGTCCACGATCTCCTGAACCCTTGAAAACTGGGTCTGGAAAGAGCTTACTGAATCGGAAATATCATCGGATTTCTGACGCACTATGTCGAAGGAATCCTGAATGCCCTGAAGATCATCAGAGGTCTTGGTTTCCTCATTCTGAAGCAGCATTTTCTGCTTGAGAGCATATTCACCTATAGAACGCAGGCCCTCGAGTTCGTCCGCACGGAAGGATCTGCCTGAGGAAACGCTTGAGGTATCCTGATTATTTTTTCCAAATGCAAACATCGTATATCCTCCTTATCAATCAAATACGGCAACGACCATGGTCTGGTTTACATGCTGGTTATCTACCTGTTCACCGCCTCCGATGTTTCCGATGTGCGGTCCCAACGAAGCCATATTCTGAAGAAGTGTTCCGAAAAAGCCATTACCGGTATACAGCAGATATCTGTATATGCAGTTTACGGATATGAGAAGCGAAGGCTTGCTGCCTTCCGACAGGATATCCCTGACGGTTTCTTTGTTAATGGCATCATAATCGTTTAACTGGAGAATGGATACTGCATCGTTTACATTGAGTCTCTTAAAAAATGTCAATGAGTTTCCGTCCTTTAATTCCTTCTGTGATGCGATGAATACCTGATCACCTACTATACGACCGAAGGGGTGTTCAAGAACGCTGTCAACAACCTTGTCCACGGGCACCTGCATCTCATTGCTGTAGACATTGGCAACGGGACGGTGGTCAACTTCAAATACCTGCTTATCCTTAAGGTTTACTTTGGTTACCTTGTGCATAGGGTGACCATCCATAGCTCCGTAGGCAATTTCAGAATAAACTCTTACTTTTCCACTGGTGTTCTTGATGAGCATATATGCACAGGCATCGGGATAAAGCTGTCCGTTTACAGTGACAGCGGGTGTGGCATTGGCAGCATAACCGAACTCTGTACCGCCGACCACATGAATTCCGGTTTCTCCCAGTGCGATGTTGAGTGTTGTTGTGAGACGCTCTTCATCATTTGTGCAATATTCAAGAAGGACTGTATTCTCTCTGTTTCCGTTTACAACACGGATACTATCCTTTAGTGAGGCAATGTCTGCGGCCGGGCAGGTTGAAAGAAATCTCATCACGCCGGCATCGAGCACTGCATCACCGGTAATCGCTGTTACGACAAGATTGTGATCGGAATACTGTGTATTGTAATAGTTTATGCCGCTGACACCGATAGACTGTGCTCTGGGATATTTCTTTTTAAGGAGTGCCGATATCTCGGCAAGGCGATCATGATCAGTCATGATGATAAGACCGATAGGGTTGGATATATCACGAGTTGCTTCCTCAACAGCGGACCTAGCATCATGATTTGAACTATAGCCTACTTTACTTTGCATAGAAACCTCCTGAAAATGATGAGGGTGGATTGTATAATTAAACGCAAGACACCTTCACTGTAAATCACATACTTTCTATCGGCAGATTTAAATAAAAATAATACCTATTTTAAAAAATATTCACGTATTTTGGAAAAAATAAGGATATTTTGACCTGTTTTTTCAGGGCGATGCATAATTTTATAGGACAGGTATCGGTGTATACTGATTTTCGAATCGAGTAGGGCGGATTTCATCCCCCCACTCGATGACGCGCTTATCTTCAAATGAATACAAGTATTCGCCTGAAGGTCGTATCGCGCATGAAAAAAGACAGGCGTTCACTATCCCTGTGAACACCTGTCCTGTTTCTGACAAGAACGGCTTTTTTATGCGATGGCATCAAAATTGGCGCCTAAATCGGGATTGGCCGACTGCTCAAGGAGCTTTATCATGTCAGCTCCGCCTGTTTCGGCCTGATCCAGTACCTTTGAAAAAATGGCTGTGCCTATGGCAGTGGCCACCTTCTGCATGGAGTAATTAGCCGCAACTGTGGAAATGCTTGAAATAATATCCATATTAATACCCATTCCGCGGACAAGCCGCGGCACAAATAGTGCTGAAAGTTCTGCTTTCTTTCACACTATACTCCTTTTTAACTGCTCTTTCCGAGAGGGAGGTATGGAATCAGGCTCGTTGCTACCTGAGGAATAGGCATGGACTGTATCCATATTCTGCCGGGGCCGGTTAGCACTGTGTTGAAGAGTCCTTCGCCGCCGAAGAGCATATTTTTTACGCCCTTGATCATCTGGATATCAATAGTGCAGGTATTGTCCATTGCGGCAAGGTAACCGGTATCTATGATCATCTGCTGTCCCGGCTGAAGAGTATACTCCTTGACATATCCGTCAAATTCAAGAAATGCCATTCCGTTACCGGAAATTCTCTGCATGATGAAGCCCTCACCGCCGAAGAAGCCGCTACCGACCTTCTTCTGGAATGCTACAGAAAGCTCTACACCGCTTGTCGCAGCGAGAAAAGCCTTTTTCTGTGCGATGATCTCGTTGCCCGGACTTATCTCGTAAGCTCTGATGGAGCCGGGAAAACTTGATGCAAATGCGATCATTCCCGGACCGCCCATAGCGGTATAGCGGTTCAGGAAGATGGATTCTCCCGATACCATCCTGCCAAACATCTTTCCGATTCCGCCGCCCTGAGTAGCCATATTCATGTTGTTGCTCATCCAGGCCATGGCACCTGACTCGGTAATCATCTCTTCTCCTGAATCCAGATCACATATCACAACAGGAAACGGTTCGCCTTCGATAGAATATCTCATTTAGATCTCCTTTCA
Source organism: Oribacterium sp. UBA3737 (assembly GCA_002371295.1). The sequence goes on from DFGZ01000179.1 coordinate 14,375, forward strand.
TGATTAGATTGAACGAACTGATAATATCAAATACAATTATACAGGACGTATCATGATATGAACATTACAAATGATTTCTGAGGTATTAAAATTTAGTGCTCTGTATCGTTTCCTGTCAGGTTTCATGGAACAGATACGTGACCATGTAATTGAAAAAACTCATTTGGAATCAGGTTGGATTTTGGAGGTTAATGATGAATTTGGCAAAAATGATAGATCACACTATCCTTAAGGCGGATGCAACGACCGAACAGGTAAAACGTTTATGCGCTGAGGCAAAGGAATATGGATTTCATTCTGTATGTGTCAACACCTGTCACATAGACACGGTGGTCTCGGAGCTTAAGGGCTCAGATGTGACACCATGTGTTGTTGTAGGGTTCCCCCTTGGAGCCATGATAACCTCTGCGAAGGCCTTTGAAGCGGCTGAAGCTGTAAAAAGAGGTGCCGGTGAAGTTGATATGGTAATAAATGTCGGTGCCTTGAAGGATGGAAACTATGATCTTGTAAGAGATGATATAAGGGCTGTGGTGGAAGCATCAAAACCGTCTATAGTGAAGGTAATCATAGAGACCTGTCTCCTGAGCGATGATGAAAAGGTTAAGGCCTGTGAGCTTGCGGAAGAAGCCGGAGCAGCCTTTGTAAAGACTTCCACGGGCTTTTCAACGGCAGGAGCCACTGTGGAGGATGTTAAACTGATGAAGCAGACTGTCGGCGACCGGCTCAAGATCAAGGCAAGCGGAGGAATTCACACTAAGAAATTCACAGAGGAGCTTATCGCTGCAGGTGCAGACAGAATCGGAGCATCAAGCGGTGTAAGCATCGTTAAAAGCTGATGTGCTGATAAGCGGTACATTTCAAACTTATGTGTGCGCTGGCGCTGATCAGTGAGGTGCAAATAATTTTAAGATGTGAGTGGCAAAAGTCGATATAGGACCGCTTCGCGCTATGCGCTCTCGCGTTCCTCCCACATTCCGCACTCTCAGGCCGATAAATCG
>DFGZ01000238.1 GCA_002371295.1 Oribacterium sp. UBA3737
CTGAGTGCCGTAAATCCTGACATTTACATCATGAACGGCTACGGTCCCACTGAGGCCACCATCAGCTGTACCATGCAGGTCATCAGAAGTTCTCAGGATATAACAATAGGTATACCAAATGCCAATGTCTCCATCTGCACCATGGACAGAAATCAGAAGCTCCAGCCGTTGGGTGCTCTCGGTGAGATGGTAATTCTTGGCGCGGGAGTAGGACGGGGCTACATAGGACGTGAGGATCTCAATGAAAAATGCTTCATTGAGGTGCTTGGAAAGCGGGCATACAGAAGCGGAGACCTTGTACGCATACGTAAGGACGGAAACATTGAATTCCATGGACGTATGGATAACCAGGTAAAGTTAAGAGGATTAAGAGTCGAGCTTGGAGAGATAGAGAGTGTTATCAATTCCTATCCTTCAGTGCGTTCAAGTATCGTTGTAGTTATAAAGCAGAAAACAGATTATCTTGCGGCCTATTTCACAGCAGATGAGACCGTAGACATAGATTCTTTGAGAAAACATCTGTCATCAAAGCTTACAGAGTACATGGTACCTCAGGTATTCATACAGCTTGATCAGATGCCTCTCACCGCAAACGGAAAGATAGATAAGAAGGCATTGCCTGAGCCCGGAACAGACAATGAAGATAATTATGAAGCACCTTCCACAGATATGGAGAAGCTGCTTTGTGAAAAGTATGCGCTTTGCATCGGTCTTGAGAGAGTCGGTGTAAATGATGACTTCTTTGAGATAGGCGGAAGCTCCATCACATCCATACGACTTATTATGGAGTGCAGCCATCCGGGTATTAATAATGCAACGATTTATAAATATCGTACACCGAAAGCTTTAGCTGCTTACTGTGAAGGAATAGCTGACAATGATGCTATTGCAGAGGAAAATGAGGCGGCAATGAAGGAAGCATTGCCCTTGACAGCAGGTATGAAGTTTTATCTCAACATGCAACTGGAAGCTCCTGAATCTGTATACTGCAATGATGCTATGTTATACAGACTCAAGGATGACACAGATCCGGTTAAATTTACGGCGGCTTTAAATAAGGTGCTGAAGCAGCATCCCGTATTCTTTACAAAGATGATCCGTGATGCCGCAACGAGAGAGTTCAGGCAGGCTTATGACGAAGGCATCTTTAAAGAGGTTTCCATCGAGGAAATGCCTTCTTCGGAATTTGCAGCCGCAAAAGATACATTTGTACAGCCTTTCAGGATATTGGACAGTCCGCTTTGGAGATCCCGCATCATACGCACAGAAAAAGAGACGTATTTTTACATTGAAGTACACCATATCATAAGCGATGGTTTCTCTTTTAAGGTTTTGTTTGATCAGCTTTATGAATGTTACAACGATCCGGATGCAGTGCTTGATCCTGATTTTTATTACTATCTTATGAGCAGGACCACTGATTCCTCTTCGGAAGAGTATAGAGAGGCTGAAAGGTACAGTGAAACACTCTTTGAAAAACTAGGATCATTAAAGCAAAGTGATCTTTCTCTGAAACCGGATCATGAAGCTGACAGCTTCGATGGCGCGGTGATCATGAAGCCATTACCATTTGATAAGACCGTATTGAGCGGAAATGTCCCATTCATCACTGCCTGTGCACTTGCAGTATGTAACTATAATGGTTCAGATCGTACGCTTATAAGGTTTGCCAGCGAGGCAAGGAATGATATCCACAGGATTAATTCCGTTGGTCTTTATGCCAATTATTATCCGATCGTGTTTGTTAAGAAAAAGGATTCTACTCCCGAGAGTCTCATGGCAGATATCGAAGAACAGGTAAGATTTATTGACTCTCATACCGGATATCCGTATTTCAAAGACCGATTTGATACGACAGACAGACTTGTTCGTTTTATATATCAGAAGGATATCGATGATATCGGAGACTTTTCCGAATTGGTCGAGGAAGAGATACAGCTTGACACGGATAATGCCAACGCCACCGACAGTATGTTTGGTGTAAGCGTTATCGACACTCATAAAATGAAGGATCTGCTCTTTATCGAGAGGTATTCCAAGGCACATTACGATCAGGAAAGCATGGATAAAATGTATAACTGTTTCTGTGAAGCGGTAGCTTTTCTTTCAAAAGAAACAAAATAGCTACGGAGCGTAGGCCGGAGATAAGTGGCGAAAAATGGATTTACAGCAGGAGTATAAATAGTAGGAGCATAAACTTATGTTTTATAATTATTTCAACAAATATGAATATGGCAGAACAGAGACAGTAACATCCCTTATAGAATCAAGTATGAAAAAACATAAGGATCGTACTGCCATCGTCTTCAACGGAAAAAATACTACTTACGGCGAGCTTGACAGGATTTCCGGGAAACTTGCGGGTTATCTTGCCTCCCATGGTGCAGGAAAAGACAAGGCTGTTGCCATCCTTCTTCCAAGGAGCGATGAAATGGTGTTTGCTGCCATCGGTGTGTTAAGGGCAGGTTCCGCATACCAGCCACTCGACCCATCCTATCCCGATGAGAGACTTGAATTTATGGTGAATGATTCGGAGGCACCGATTCTCATCACAGATTCCGTGATGAGGAAGAGACTGCCGGACTATAAGGGTCATGTTTTCGATATAGCAGACTTGGAGTCTCTTCCGGTTCAGGAAGGAGAACTTCCTAAGGTGGACCCGGACAGTCTGTTTGTCCTGCTTTATACCTCAGGCTCCACAGGCATACCTAAAGGAGTGATGCTTGAGCACAGAAATCTTGTGAACTTCATCCACTGGTACAGGGACTACTATGGGATAACCGAAGAATCGAGGGATGCCGCCTATGCATCCTTCGGCTTTGATGCTTTCATGATGAATACCTATCCGATATTGTCTCTTGGCGGACAGATGCACGTTATAGATGAAGCTATCCGGACAGATTTCCCGGTACTATATGATTATTTTGAGAAAAACGGTATCACTCAGGGATTCATAACCACTCAGGTGGGCAGACAGTTTGCCAGACTGTATCCATCCTGCGGCGCCTTAAAAAATATGACTGTGGGAGGGGAAACGCTGGTTCCGCTGGATCCTCCTTCCGGGTACAAATTCCATAACGCTTATGGTCCAACAGAATGTACGATCTTGACCACCTGTTTTGAAGTTGACAGGCTCTATGACAGTGTGCCTATAGGTAAGCCTGTTTACAATACCAAGCTTTATATAGTGGACGCAAACGGCAATCAGGTCGAGAATGGTCAGGAAGGTGAGCTTTGGATCAGCGGACCTTTGGTAGGCCGGGGTTATCTGAAACGTCCTGAAAAGACGGCTGAAGCCTTCATTAAAAATCCATTCAGCGATGAAGAAGGATATGAAAGGATATATCGTACAGGAGATATAGTTATCGGATGTGACGACGGTAATATCTTGTTCATTGGCAGACGTGATACACAGGTCAAGATAAGAGGCTTCAGGATAGAGCTTTCCGAGGTTGAAGAAGTGATCCGCCGCTTTGAGGGAATAAAAGATGCCACGGTTGCTGCCTTTGATAAAGCAACGGGCGGAAAATATATTGCGGCATATGTTGTATCTGACATGAAGGTCGATACGGGAGCCTTGACAGCTTTCATCAAGCAGAGCAAGCCTCCATATATGGTTCCTGCGGTGATCATGCAGATCGATGAGATACCGCTTAACCAGAATCAAAAGGTAGACAGGAAAAAGCTTCCCGTACCGGAACTTAAAAATGAAAACTATGAGGCTCCCGTTACAGAGATGGAGAAGTTCCTCTGTAAGAAGATGGAACTGGCGCTGGAGCTTGATCAGGTGGGTATCAATGATGATTTCTTTGAGATAGGCGGAGACTCCATAACCGCCATACGATATATCATGGAATGTAATCATCCGGGAGTTGATACTGCTTCCATCTATAAGTACCGTACGCCAAAGGCATTGGCTGCTTACTGCGAAAGCGCAGAAAAAAACAGTCGGGATGTAGAAGAGGAAGATGCCAAAGCCCTCAGGGAACCTCAGGGTATAACCTATGACCAAAAGGTTCTGGTGATGCTGCAGCAAATGAAGAAGGATTCAGCAGCGCTTAATGAACCATATTTGTTCAGGCTGAAAAAAGGGACAGACACAGACCAGCTTATAAGTGTTATAGAAAAGCTTGTTAAACATCATCCGGCCCTCCTTACCAGAATTGATAAGAACAAAGACGGCGAATTTGAACTGTGCTATGATGAAACTCTCTTTACTCCATTGGAGATCATCGACACCACAGAGGAAGAATTTGAACAGATCAAAAAAACTCTTGTAAAACCTTTTGGCGTTACAGGAAACAGTTTTATGAGAGCAGCAGTATACAGGACAGGTACCTATGATTATCTGTTCATAGACATTCACCATCTTATCTCAGACGGTTATTCCATAAAGCTGTTTTTTGACGAGATAAATGCCTGTATGGCTGATCCGGAGCATAAACTTCCGGCGGACCACTATTACTATCTGTTAAAGAGGTATAACGACAGAAAGAGCAGTGATACTTATCGCGAAGCCGAGAATTATTATCGCGAAAACTATTATGAAAAGGGCAATCTGAAAAATGCAAGTCTGATGCTTAAGAGAGATCATGATTCCGGAGAAAATAAGAGTGGCATGGAAATGATACCTCTGCCCATCAAGAAGTCTTCCCAGACAAACAATCTTTTTTTCATGACAGCTGCTGCTCTGGCCATCGCAGAGTATAACGGTACAGACAGAGCATTTCTTTACTGGATTCATGAGGGACGTGACAGCAGTGAAGATATGTCAGCCTTTGGATACATGATAAAAACCCTTCCGTTTTATCTCGTCACAAAGAAAGGTGAAACATCAAAGCAGGTACTTCAAAGAGCAAAGGAGCAGGTGGAGTTTGCCAAAACTCATGCTGAGTATCCATTCCTGTCAACTATGCCTCAGGTTTCATCTCTCATAAGATTTGTATACCAAAAGAATCTGATCTCGGAAAGATCACCTGTCGAAGCAGCTGAGGAGCAGATCAGATTGGATCTTTCAGATCGGGGCGCCGTCGGAAGTCTGGGCATAGGTGTTGTGGATAATGATGGAGACGATAAGCTTATTCTAGGAGTGAAGTACTCGTCATCAATGTATGATAAAGAAAGCATTATCCGTTTCTGCTCAATCTATGCTTCGATAGCAGAAAAGCTGACAGATCCCGATGCTGTGATACGGAGTTAAGAGAGGAAATTAATGAATAAAAACAGATCATTTATATCGGATTTCATATCCCGAATGTTGCCTTCCATGATAGCGAGTCAGCTGGTGATCACGATATGCACTATTATCGATACTGCTCTTGCAGGTCATTTTCTGGGAGAGCAGGCTATCGCAGCTGAAGGGATGGTGGGACCTGTGGTTTTGGTTGTGGCCGGACTTTCCAGCGTTATGGCGGCGGGAAATGCCAATATATGCAGTAATGAATCGGGTAAATGTAATATAGATGAGATGAACAGCGTTTTTTCCACGGCTGTAACAGTATCTGTGGGCATTTCCATTTTGTTCACGACCCTTGTGCTCGTTTTTTCACCCTTTGTCTGCATGATGCTTGGATTACAGCGTGATTCCGTGCTTTTTGAACAAACCCGCGCTTATATGTGCGGATATGTTCTTGTCATGCCGGCCCTTTCGATCATAATGGTATTTCCCGGAATACTGCAGATCGAAGGTGACAATAAAACCAACATAATTGCGGTATTATCTGCCTTTATTTTGGATATCATATTTGATCTTGTGAACCTTTTTGTTATACACGGCGGCGTATTTGGTATGGCCATGGCCACAACCCTTAGCTATTGGATATCTGCTGCATTTGTTCTTTTCAGGATGTCTTCCGGCAGTCATACCGTGAAGTATTCTGTTAGGTATGTACGTTTTTCAAGGATTAAGGAAATAATGTCTGATGGGATGCCGGCACTCCTTCAGAATCTGAGCATCGGTTTGTCAACAGCAGCTCTTAATGCAGCTTTTCTGAAATTCGGGTCAGAGAGATATGTATCCATATTTACCGTGGTATCCCAAGTGGGAGAACTGCTCATATGTTTTCCTTCAGGGATGTGTGAGTTATCTGCCATGGTTACAGGAATCATAAATGGTGAGGAGGACAGAGAGGGTCTAAAAGAGATACTTGTCATCATGCTGAAGAACTCCATTTACCTGTCTCTTGTTCTTTTAGCAGGTATATGTCTCTCCGGTGACCTTACTGCAAGATTGTTTACGACTGATGCAGATATCCTGAAGCTGGCTCAGCATGGACTCCGGATATTTACACTGCACATCGTTTTACGATGCATTTCAGAAAGTTATATCGGATACCTCAGAGGCATAAAGAGGCACGGACTCGGAAATATGATCCTCGTTTTTACGGCTGTCTGTACGGCAGTCTATGCATTTTCTGTTCCCCTTATCTTTGGCCTTGAATCACTATGGTACAGCTTCATCGTTGTGATGCTTTTGACAATTGCTTTTATGATGGTGATCATAGGCACCATATCTCATAAGAATCCTATTTTGCCTGATGCATGGATACTTAAGCCGGACAGCTTCGGTATAGCTAAAGAAGACATGATGGAAGATACTTCACTGTCGATAAAGGATTTATGTGTGTTTTCAGCAGATGCAGCCGAGTTTGTAAGTAATCATGGAGGCAGTAAGCGTCAAAAAATGCTGATTTCACTTTGTATTGAAGAGTTAGGTAAGAACATCATTACTTATGCATATGAAAAGAAAAAGGATCCTCTGTTGTCTGTAAAGCTTATGTTTACCGGTGAAGGCTTCAAAATTCGTTTCAGAGATAACGGGATACATTTTAACCCTAAAGAATACTATGATCTCTATTCCGGTAAAGAGAATAGTATCTCCAATTTCGGCATAAGGATGATTTTTGAATCTGCCATTGACGTAACCTTCATGAATACCATGAATTACAACAATCTGTTGGTAAAAATATAAGGGTGATTAAAAAACCCCGGAGGAAAAATGCGTTATATAGAAAAGTATGATTATCTCGTTAAAAAATATCCTGAGCTTCCGGTTTTTGACGACTGTTCCCGGAGGATTACATTTAAGGAGCTTGATGAAAGATCCTCTAAGATATACGCGCGACTTAAAAAACTCGGAATCTCACGTGAAGATTTTGTGACTATACTTCTTCCGAGAAGTGTTGACATAGTGGCAGCGATCATAGGTGTCATTAAAGCCGGAGCTGCTTTTGTCACTCTGGAGGACACCTATCCTGAAGAAAGGGTGGCGTATATCAGTAAGGATGTGGGTACAAAGCTCACTCTCGACAAAAAACTTCTGGAGGATATCTATCATTCAGAAGAAGGTATCCCCGGACATGAAGAAACAGATGTCCATGATGCTGCATATGCAGTTTATACTTCCGGATCCACAGGCAACCCCAAGGGAGTACTGCATGAATATGGAAACATAGATCAGCTCCTTGATACTACTCCGGAAACTCCGGATTACAATATCGGTATGCCGGCTCCTGCATATTTTGTAGTATTTACGATGACTGTGCTCCGGTTTATGACGAGAGCTTATACGACATGGATCATTCCTCTCGGTATAGTAAGAGATCAGATCAAGTATGAAAGATTTATACTTGATCATAAGCTGGATGCGGTATTTATGCCACCTTCACAGATACGACTCTATAAAGAGCCAAGTCCGTTTTTAAAGCGTATATACACAGGAAGTGAACCTGCCAACGGACTGTATTTCCCGGGAGGAAAACCGGAAATCATAAATGCTTACGGTATGTCTGAAGCCGGATTCGTGGTGCTTGAGACCCTGCTGGACAAAAAATACGATATTGCTCCTGTCGGTAAACCTGTACTTGATGACAACTTTTTCCATATCCTTGATGAAGATGGCAATGTTGTTGAGGGCGAAGGAAAAGGCGAACTCTGCTTTAAAAATGAATTTGTCAGAGGATATATAAATCTTCCGGAAAAGACAAAGGAGGTTTTTGTAAACGGCATATACCATACCCGGGATATCGTAAGAAAGGACAAGGACGGCAGGTATTATATTGTCGGACGTATCGATGACATGATCAAGATCAACGGCAATCGTGTTGAGCCAGCGGAGATTGAGGCCGTGATAAAAAGGCTGACAGGTTTAAAGAGTGTTGTGGCAAAGGGATTTGACACAGACGGACGGCAGTTCATATGTCTGTATTATCTGAGAAGTGAAGCCGAAGAACTTGGCATTTTGAAAGACGGAACCCTGGTTTATGACAAGGAAAAGCTTGGCACCATGCTTCCTCTGTATATGCATCCATCATATTATATATGCATGGAAAAGTTCCCTAAAAATGCCAATAACAAGATTGCAAAGATTCTCCTTGAGGCTCCGGATGTATCCGACTTCAGAAAAGAATATAAGGCGCCTCTTAATGAAACTGAGGAATTTTTCTGCAAGGCCTTTGAAAAAGTGCTTGGTATTACCATGGTCAGCAGGGATGATGATTTCTTCCTTATAGGCGGGGACAGTATAAGGGCTATCCGCCTTGTTTCCGAGTGCGAGGGATATGATATCACGTCCAAGGATCTGCAAAAGTTCAGAACACCGGAGCTTCTTGCGGAAAATGCAAAGAAAAATGAGGGTGTCGAACTATCGGATTATTCTGAAAGAATGTCTACAGGTTACCACGATGAGAATATTTCCGGAATGGCTTTTTATGGTGCCTTCGTGAATAATGTTACCTCTGATACGGTTATCATGCTGAAGAAGGAGGCGGATGTTCCGCTTATTGAAAAAGCGCTATTTACAGTGTACAGAAACTATCCGTTTTATCACCAGCATCTGGAAGCGGAGAACGGAAAGCTGTATTATGTCAGAGATGTTGAGGAACCTAAGGTATATACACCGGAGATGTCTGTTGACAGAGAAGACCGGATAAGAGTTATTGCCGATGGTAAGAAACTTCTTGTAAAAATTCCTCATTCTTTTACTGATGGCTTTGGCATGCATTTATTCCTGCAGCTATTCCTGGGCACCTATCAGGAACTGCTGGATGGAAAGGCGCCTGATCTTCAGAAGGAAGAAGTATATACTCCCGGACATTATTATGAAATCTTCAG
>DFGZ01000091.1 GCA_002371295.1 Oribacterium sp. UBA3737
CTCCTTGATTATACGATGAATCTGTAGATCCGGATATCTCCTTATAGGAGAAGTGAAGTGACAGTAGTACTTGGCTGCGAGACCGAAATGGCCGCTGCATTCTGTTGAGTAGCGGGCCTGCTTCATGGACCTTAAGGTCATGGTCTTTATGATAGGCTCCTCAGGGGTTCCTTCAATGGACTCAAGAAGCTTCTGGACCTCCTTTGGTCTGATGCTTTCCTCGTCACGCATCCTTATGAAATGACCGAAATTGGACACCGCAAGACTGAGTGCCGTGAACTTTTCGGGATCCGGCTTCTCATGGACTCTGTAAACAAAGGGGATCTGCTGCCAGAAGAAATCCTCGGCCACAGTCTCATTGGCTGCCAGCATGAAGTCCTCGATCAGCATGTGTGCTTCGTTACGGATGTAGGGAAGGATCTCGGTGACCTTGCCCTTTTCATCAAGCAGTATCTTGGTCTCAGGGAAGTCAAAATCGATTCCGCCGCGCTCGTGACGCTTTTTACGGAGGATCTTTGACAGCTCATACATCCTTTCTATCATCTCCTTATAGGGGAGATATGAAGAGAGGTCCTCACCATTGGTAAGTTCCGCCCCCGTAAGGATGGAATGAACGCCGTTGTAGGTCATCCGTTTGTTTGATCTGATGACGGACTCGCATATCTCATGGTCAAGCATCTTGCCATTCTTATCGAAATCCATGATACAGGTAAGCGCCAGTCTGTCCTCATTTTCGTTGAGAGAGCAGATGCCGTTACAGAGGACTCTCGGAAGCATGGGGATGACTCTGTCGGTGAGATAAACGGAAGTACCTCTGTTGAGAGCCTCCTGATCTATGAGAGAATGCTCGGTGACATACTGTGTGACGTCTGCGATATGTACATAAAGCCTGTAAACTCCGGTTTTCTCATCGAAGTTTAGAGAAATGGCGTCATCCAGATCCTTGGCATCCTCACCGTCGATGGTGACTGTTGTGAGATTTCTGAAATCGTGGCTGCTTCTCTGAGCTATGATTTCCTCGGGCACACTGTCAGGAACAGACTCCGCTGCCTTCATTATATCCTTTGGAAATGTCTCCGGCAGTCCGTAAGCGCGAACTATAGAGAGGATATCCACGCCGGGATCATTGACATGTCCCAGTATCTCCTTGATGATGCCCTCAGGCTTGTGATGGGCGTCTCCGTAGTTAAGGATCTTTACAACTACCTTGTGTCCGTTTACGGCACGCATGTCCTTGCCCTGAGGGATGAAGATATCCTTCAGTATCCTCTGGTTGTCCGGCTCCACAAAGCCTACGGATTTATTCTTTCTGTATATACCGACTATTTCTTTGTTGGCATGCTCCAGGATCTGGGTGATATGACCCTCAGACCGATGTATTCCATCACCGTTTTTTGTGATAATGATTCTGACCTTATCACCGTCAAGGGCCTGACCGATGTAATCCTCCGGTATGAAAATGTCTTCCTCATCCTCGTGACCCTCGAGACTTACAAAACCAAAACCTCTTTGGTTTGCAGTGAAGGTGCCCACATGAGTGAAGTTCTCGGTGCGGCCGTATTTGCCTTTCTGGGAAATGCCTATCTTTCCTGTAGCTACCAGCTTGTCCAGTACCTCCTGGAGAGCAGCGCGCTCAGCCTTTGGTATGCCCATAAGAGCGGCCATTTCCTTTGCCTTCATGGGCTGATAGATCTTGTCCTTTACGAGATCCACGATCAGCTTGGAAAGCTTTTCCTTTTGATAATCTTCCATAAATAAAAAAACTCCTTGTCCGGACCGGTGGAGGTCCGTCGAAATCGGGGTGGTGTGATATGATATAGAATCGTTACGCGCCAGGCGCATCTGGGAACGTCAGTAAAAAAACACCTGCATACATTGTATGCAGGTGTTAAGCAAATGTCATTAAACAGCAAGTTCAATTTACCAGATGATATCAAGGATAAGCGCTACAACAAAGAAAGCAACAGCTGCGAACTTTGTGAACTTCTCAAGACCACCCTCGATAGAACGTCCCTTGTTCTTGGACCAGTAAGACTCAGCCATACCGGAAATAGCACCAAGACCTGCGCTCTTACCTTCCTGCATAAGAATGATAGCAGAAAGAGCTACACCAATAAGACAAAATATAATAACAAGTGCGATTTTCATAAATCCTCACCACCTTACAAACAATATAATTTGAAATACCATAGCACTATAACATAGAAGAATTGTAAATGCAAGGATAATTCTGCAAGGTGCCTGATGAGTCTGACCAGTCTGATCTGAGTCTGAAAGGTATCTGAAATGGTATTTTCAATTTGCGGCAGCTGAGTTATCACTTTTTGGTGACTGTTGAGAGGTCATCCTTTTTTCGGAACAGGAGGAAGGTGTCATTATTCAGGTGAGTAATCAAAGGGCAGATTAAGAAGTTTTTCTGCCAGAGCAGTAGGTTCCGGGGTAACTGATGTTGAAAAAAGCTGTATCTTTCCAGGCTCTTTACTGTCATTCAGAAGTCCTGCTTCAGAAAGGCGTCTTTTTGTTTCTCTTGAAGTTCCGTATGCCCCGTCATAGAAGGTTACATCGTATCCCAGTGCTTCCCGTATTTTATTCATGGCAAAAGGAAAGTGAGTGCATCCCAGAACTACACTGTCCACGATTTTGCCATCACCGCCATCCTTTGTATATCTGAAAGGCCTGAGAAGTTCTTTCAGATAATTTAGAAGCTCCACGGAATCTTCTTTTCCGGCTTCCACCAGGGGGACGATACCCGGAGCGGCCACGGCGTGAATGTCGGCATCTGCGGAAAAACGTCCTATAAGGTGATGGAGGCGTTCGCCGTGAATGGTTGCGTTGGTGGCCAGAACAAGTACATGTGGGTGAGCTGCTTCGGCCTTGTCTACTGCAGGCTTCACAGCAGGTTCCATGGCGACGATTATGGTATCAGGATACTTTTCTCTGAGGTAAGTTGCAGCAGCTGAGGATGCTGTGTTGCAGGCAATAACAATGGCTTTCGCCCCCTGTTCGAATAAAAAATTAATGTTGTTTTCGCACATTTCCTTTATGCGGGCTTCACTTTTTTCTCCGTAGGGAGCATTTATGCTGTCTCCGAAAAAAATATAATTTTCATTTGGCATATCGTGCTTTAGAACACGAAGTACCGAAATCCCACCGACTCCCGAGTCAAAAACGCCGATGGGGCTGGACTTTGAAATCATTATGTTACTCCGAATTACTTATAATTTGCTGCAAAGTCGAAAATCCGTTTCATATATTCTTGCAGATGTTTTGCAGCTCAATAAATAAAGCATAGAACCTTTTTTTTCGGAAATCAAGTTTATGGAAATTGGATGATATAGAGTTGTCTGTAAAAGGGATGACATACAGTTGGTTGATTTTTTTCTCTATGCAAAATATACTTAATTTAACTATGTTTTCTACGAATGGAGGCCCATTATGACTAGTGTAGACAAGGTCAGTGTAAGTGAACTTATTAAGAAGGAAAAGCTTGTAAATCTCACACCTGATGTGAGTACCGATGATAAATATATAAACATTCCCAATGTAAACCGTCCGGCACTTCAGCTCACAGGTTTCTTTGATCAGTTCGATTCAGAGCGTGTCCAGATCATCGGAAATGTTGAAAATGCTTATCTTATGACATTTGAGGCACCCCAGCGCCGCGCTAAGTATGATGCCATAACAAGATACAATATGCCCTGCATCATTTATGCAAGAAACATCGAACCTGACAGCTGTATGATAGATGCGTGCCGTGCTGCTCAGATTCCGCTTCTTCAGTCTCCGAGACCAACCACAGAGCTTGAAGCTGAAATCATCGGATGGCTTAAGGTAAAGATGGCTCCGATGATCTCCGTTCACGGTGTTCTCGTAGATGTATACGGTGAAGGTGTTCTCATCATGGGTGATTCCGGTATCGGTAAGTCTGAGGCTGCTCTTGAGCTTATCAAGAGAGGACACAGACTGGTTTCCGATGACGTGGTTGAGATCAGAAAAGTAAGTGACGAGACACTGGTGGGTTCGGCGCCTGATATAACCAAGCATTTTATCGAGCTTCGAGGAATCGGCATCATAGATGTCATGCAGATGTTCGGCGTAGAGTGTGTTATGGATACACAGAATATAAACATGGTTATCAAGCTTGCAGAGTGGTCAAAGGACAAGGACTACGACAGACTGGGACTCAAGGATAACTATACAGAATTTCTCGGAAACAAGGTTATATGCTATGATATTCCGGTTCGCCCGGGACGTAATATCGCCATCATCGTTGAGTGTGCGGCAGTAAATAACCGTGCAAAGAAGATGGGTTACAATGCGGCTCAGGTGCTCTATGACAGAGTCACAGCCAATATGAAGGCGAACGAAGCATAAGACATATTAATATATGGTGTCTCAAAGGGGAAGTCGGGATGAGAGTTTTACTCTGATAATCACGATACTGAGAACCTGAAAAAAAGAGACATCTTGGAGGTTTATGAAAGTTCTGAAAAATGAGCCGCTGGACAAGCATACCAGCTTCAGAGTAGGCGGTCCGGCAAAGGTTTATGTGGTTCCTGAGGATGAGTATGAGCTTCAGAAGCTCATAGAGTTCTTACACTCAGAGAAGCTTTTATACAATATAATAGGAAACGGTACAAATTTACTGGTGAGTGACGAGGGAGTGGATTCTGTAGTCATTGAAATCGGAAAGGCACTTGACGGAATTGAGTTTGTTGACGGTGATGGAATCTATCGTATCAGAGCCCTTGCAGGGACTTCTCTTGGAAAGACTGCCCAGTTCGCTGCAAACCACAGTCTTACAGGCATGGAAGCCCTGAGGGGGATTCCCGGAACTGTGGGTGGTGCCGTTACCATGAATGCCGGGGCCTATGGTACAGAGATGAAGGATGTGCTTGAGTCGGTGGAGGTCCTGACAAAGGACGGAGGCTTAAAGAAACTTTCTGCAGCAGAGCTTAAGCTCGGCTACCGTTACAGCATAGTTCCCGAGGAGGGGTATGTTGTTGTGGCAGCAACATTTGCACTTAAGAAAGGTGACAAAAAGCTCATTGAAGCCGAAATGGCGGACTATCAGCAGCGACGCAAGGATAAACAGCCTATAGAGAAATTTTCAGCGGGTTCAACTTTCAAGAGACCCGAGGGCCACTTCGCAGGAAAACTCATCGAGGACTGCGGGCTTCGCGGATACAAACACGGAGGAGCAGAGGTCAGCGAAAAGCACTGCGGATTTGTTATCAATGATGGAACGGCCAGAGCTGCCGATATTTACTGGCTTATAGGAGAAATCCGCAAGAGAGTTCTTATGGAGCAGGGCGTTATGCTCACTCCGGAGGTCAAATTATGGGGAAACTTCTGATCGTAACAGGCATGAGCGGTGCAGGAAAGACCATCGCGCTTAAATCTCTTGAAGATATGGGGTATTATTGCGTGGACAATCTTCCCATTCCGCTGGTGGATAAGTTCGCGGAGCTCATTACCGACGGCAACGAGCAGATAACCAAGGCCGCCCTCGGTATAGACGTGCGTTCCGGAAAGGACCTGCCGTTACTTAAGGAGATATTTGACGACTGGGACATAAAGGGCAATGTTGATTATGATGTCCTTTTTCTCAATGCTTCCGACGAGACTCTCATCAAGAGATTCAAGGAAACGAGACGCGCCCATCCTCTCAGCAAGGACGGTCGTGTTGAGACGGGAATAGACGCTGAACGTCAGGAAATGGGCTGGATCAAGGAGAAGGCGGATTTTATCATTGACACATCCCATCTTCTTACAAAGGAGCTCAGAAAGCAGATAGCGGATATATTTGAGAAGAACCGTGCCTATGAAAATCTTCAGGTTACCATCCTGAGCTTCGGATTCAAATACGGTATTCCGGATGATGCGGATCTTCTTTTCGATGTAAGATTTCTGCCGAATCCATACTATGTTCCTGAGCTTAAGAGCCATACGGGACTTGATCAGGATGTGAGGGATTTCGTAAAGAAGGACGGAACGGCAGACCAGTTCCTTACGAAGCTTTTCGATATGGTGAATTTTCTTATTCCTCATTATATAGAGGAAGGAAAAAATCAGCTGGTGATAGGCATCGGGTGTACCGGAGGAAAGCACCGTTCCGTGACTATAGCAGAGCTTCTGTATGGGAAACTTAAGAAAACCGCGGACTATGGCCTGAGACTTGATCACAGAGACATCAACCGGCATTGACTGTATTGAAAAATATTATGCTGGAAGCTGTTTCATCATAAGAAGATTGTATGATTGGCTGAACTTATACAAAAAGAGACTGTTTTGTTGATAAAACGGAAAAAGTTCAACAAAAGTCAGGCGGCTTCAAAGAGCTATTATAATACTTTTATATAATGCCCGGAGGGTTTATGGCACAGGGGTCAAAATCTAAGGTGTCTTTTTCAAGCAGGGTAAAGGACGAGTTAAGGAAAAAAGACTTTACAGCTTATGAAAAAGTTATTAATATTGGAAACGTC
Source organism: Oribacterium sp. UBA3737 (assembly GCA_002371295.1). Next base: position 6,486 of record DFGZ01000091.1, read on the forward strand.
GATTCACGTGATTTTGAGACTCGTTCTTATGTCAGAGAACGCTTTTTGAATTCCGGGTCGGTTACTGATCCGAAGAAGGATTATCATCTGGAGTTTGTATGCGATGGTGCTGAAGATGCGGATCGCGTTTCGGTAGAACTCCGGACCTTCGGACTGGAGCCGAGGATCATGGACCGCAACGGACATCTGGTGGTGTACTTAAAGGATGCTTCACAGATTTCCGATGTTCTGAATCTTATGGGTGCGGTAGACGGACTCATGGAGTTTGAGAATACGCGTATCCTGAAGGAAGTCAGCGAGAAAGTTAATCGTCGTGTCAATTGTGAGACTGCAAACCTTCAGAGGACAGTCTCGGCAGGCATACGGCAGATTGAAGATATAGAATTGATTGAGAAGGAACTGGGCCTTCGCAAGATAGACCCGGGACTGCGAGAGATAGCTGAGAAGAGACTAGAGGATCCCAATGCTTCCCTGGCTGAACTTGCAGAACGTCTCAGTGAACCGATTGGAAAGAGCGGAGCCAATCATCGTATGAGGAAGCTGGCAAGTATTGCCGATGAGTTACGCAAAAAGACCGCAAGGGGAGTATAAAAAAGAAGTTGAGTTTTTTGTTGGTTAGCAATGCGAAGGTATTTTCATTGCGGACATTTAGCTGATCTTCATGGAGGACAATGATGAAGGACACAAACGTGGTAGTTAACTTACCAAAAAAATCTGATGACCATCCGGTTGCTATGCTTGTACAGATCGCAAGCAGATATGAGTCACGTATTTACATGGCAGACGGTCCGAGAAAAGTAAACGCAAAGTCTATTATGGGTATGATGGCACTTGGTATCAACAACGGTCAGGAGCTTGTTGTATCTGCAGAGGGTTCTGATGAGAATGATGCAGTAGAGGCTATCTCAGAGTATCTGCGTGGTGAAGCAGTTTAATTGACATATAGATTTTTACATCATATTCAGGCAGTCGCATAAGCGGCTGCTTTTTTTTACATATATTCAAGAACATATATTCTAAAATTTGACTCTATGTGATATGATGATATAAATCTTACGAAGTCTTACTTTAAGGAGTTTCAGATGGCTTTTACACATTTACATGTACATACTTCATACAGTCTTTTGGACGGTGCCGGCAGGATACCGGAGATGGTAGAGAGGTGCAGGGAACTGGGTATGGATTCCATGGCTATAACCGATCATGGAGTCATGTATGGCGTCATAGATTTCTATAAAGAAGCAAAAAAACAGGGCATTAAGCCCATACTCGGCTGTGAGATCTATCTGACCTCCGGGTCCAGATTCGACAGGGAGATAGTAAAAGGGGACGATAGATATTATCATCTGGTACTTCTTGCGGAGAATGAGACCGGATATTCAAATCTCATGAAGATAGTGTCTGCGGGATTTACAGACGGCTACTACTATAAGCCCCGTGTGGATTATGAGATCCTGAAGATGTATCATGAGGGCATCATTGCTCTTTCTGCATGTCTTGCGGGTGAAGTGTCCAGAAATCTGACAAGAAACATGTATGACGAGGCTAAGGCTGCGGCACTTAATTATCAGAGCATTTTCGGGGAAGGGAATTTCTTCCTGGAGCTTCAGGATCACGGATATCCGGATCAGAAGCGTGTCAATGCCGGTCTCCTGCAGCTTCATGAAGAGACAGGCATTCCTCTTGTTGCCACAAACGATATTCATTATACCTACAAGACCGACGCAGAGGCACATGACATACTCCTCTGTCTTCAGACAGGAAAAAAGGTGGCGGATGAGAACCGTATGCGCTATCCGGGAGGACAGTTCTACATTAAGTCAGAGGAGGAGATGCGGGCCCTTTTTCCCTATGCTCAGGAAGCGTTGGACAATACTCATAAGATAGCTGAGAGATGTAATGTTGAGATAGAGTTCGGGCACTACCATCTTCCCAAATATGAGGTTCCTCAGGGCTATACTTCCCTCAGCTATCTCACAGAGCTTTGTGAGAACGGACTTAAAGAGCGTTACGGTGCGGAGGCGGAGAAGTATAGGGAACGTCTTCAGTATGAGCTTGACACCATTACCTCAATGGGATTTGTTGATTACTTCCTTATAGTCTGGGATTATATTCACTTTGCCAAGACACACGATATATCAGTGGGTCCGGGAAGAGGTTCTGCGGCAGGCTCCATAGTTGCCTATGCCATAGGCATCACCGATATAGACCCCATGCGCTACAGCCTCATCTTCGAGCGTTTCCTGAACCCGGAACGTGTGACCATGCCCGATGTGGACGTGGATTTCGAGTATGAGAGACGTCAGGAGGTCATTGATTACGTGACCGGGAAGTACGGAAAGGACGATGTCACTCAGATCATTACCTTCGGTACGCTGGCTGCAAAGGGCGTTATCAGAGACGTTGGCCGTGTTCTGGATATTCCTTATGCAAAGTGCGATCTTATAGCAAAGCTTGTTCCCAATGAGCTGAACATGACTCTGGACAGGGCTCTCGAGATAAGTCCGGACCTTAAGAAGATGTACGAGTCTGACGAAGAGACTTACCGTATCATCACCATGAGTAAGAGACTGGAGGGACTTCCGAGACACAGCTCCATGCATGCAGCTGGAGT
>DFGZ01000188.1 GCA_002371295.1 Oribacterium sp. UBA3737
CGGTCTTTACAGGAATGAGGTACTCCTTAGGCGTATACATCTGGTCATCCACACCGCTCTCGCAGGCTGCATTGTAAGTCTCCACCGTCTTTACGAGGTTTGGCATGTTGAAATGCTCAGCCAGCTCCTCTATGGTGTCAGCCTTGAAAGCCCAGTTCTGGGATACCGCCTCTTCAAAATCGTCATAGATATTATCAAGAACAACTCCCTCAAAGCCCGCAAGAAGAGCCATTCCCATATTTGCCTTTGCACCCTCCCCGAGGAAATCAATGACCGGAGTGGTGCTGATCTTATCCATAAAGGCCTGATCCACTATTGTGTAATAGGTGCTCTCACGAAGAGCCTGCTCACCGCTGTACATGGTTGCCTCGCACATACGACGCTCATCCATGAAACGGTCACCTGCCCTGTTCACAAGCATCAGTCCGAAATTCGGGAAATAGAAGGTGGCATTCGTTCCGCGGCCCGGTGCCCATGAGAAGGTCGGAGTTGCCTTGAAATTCGCAGCTCCCATTTCATTCATGGAAATGGAGAAGTTCTTACCCATCTGAGCTCCCGCATTCTGAAGCAGCCGGATGCCTTCGCCGTCATTGTAGATGCTGTCCTGAGGAACCAGCTCGGCGCCGCCATAGTACTTTGCAACCATCTCCTTGTTCTGGAGGAAACCGCCGGTACACACGATAACACTCTTAGCCCTGATCTTTACGGTGTTGCCATCCTTATCTTCGGTGAGCACACCTACGATAGCATCACCATCCTTGAGAAGATTTGTTACCTGAGTGTTCCAGCGAAGCTCAACATTTGGTCTCACCTCAAAAATCTTCTCAAGGTACGGAACTCTCTCAAGGCCTTCAACCATATATACATGTCCGCCGCGGCTGAGCCAGTCTGTGGCTCCCATGGCAAAGGGATATATCATTGGCATTCCGCTGTTGATGACTATGTCTATGGCACGTCCGCTGACCTCCAGCATATTTCTCACGAGACGGGCATTGCACTGATAGTTGGTGCCGGACATAATATGTTCAAATGCCTCCTGCTTTGTGAGATATCCATCATACTTAAGCTGCTCGCTGGACTCAATGTGCCATGCACCTGTGGTATTGACATTGTTGGTTCCTCCGAAGCCGGAAGCACGGTCAAGAGCTATTACCTTGCAGCCCTTATCTGCTGCACCTGCTGCCGCAGTTGTTCCCGCAACACCGATTCCAACTACAACTACGTCTGTTTCCTCTTCCTTTGAAGCCTCTGCCTCATCATAGAGAAGAGTCTCAAACTCTGCAGGCTTTCCCTCTGCTGCTGATTCCGGTGCCAATGTTTCTGCCGAAGCACCTGTTGTTTCCTTTTCCTTCTCTCCTTCCGGACGACTCTCCGCCGGAGGTACCTGAGGTCCGCAGGCAACTGTCACTCCCATAGCTGCCACCGCAGCCAGACCTCCCTTTAGAAATGAACGACGACTGATCTCTTTCATGATACATACTCCTTTACAGCTGCCACATATCTCACTGTTGCCTTTCGGACCTTATTCCACTTACAGCTTGCTGTCTGCAATTATCGGCTTCATAGAGTCCGGTCTGAGCAGAATGTGGCTTTCCAAATTACTTATATCTCAATTCTAAAGTCTACAGTTACTGAAGAGTCAATCATAATCTGACACTTTTTTAACATTTATCCATAAATGATCGTATCTCCGATTCTTTCCGCCCCTTCTTGATGTCAGTATCCTTTTTGAAATCACCGGTTCGTCCTCCGAAACAGCAAGTCCCTCCTTATTCAGCAGTTCTTGCAGGAGTCTTCGGCTTCTGCTGAGACTCTCCTTTGTGATGGTGAAATCTTCATTTATCTCTACGATACAGTGAGCAGCCTGGCACTCGGCATATTTCCTGACATTGTCACCTTCAAAGAACCCCAGATTCAGAATATCCGATTCAAACATTCCTACACCAAGCTCCGGAACCGGTACATCCGAATTTTCCAGATACTCCTGTGCTGAGAATCTGAGCACTGAATCAGCATAGGGAATCTCAAATACTGAATTTTCCGGCCAGCTGGAGGGCTTCCCCTCCCTTACCTCCAGAGGCATCCAGATGATAGCCGGTCTCACGGTCAGTTCACAGAAAGTGTCCGCCCTCCTGATATCCAGTGCATCATGACTTCTGTGCCGAAGGAAATGAAGGAGTCTCGTGCTTTCATGTATCTCTCTTTCCAGCTCATCACACCGCTGGTCCAGTATCCCGACTTCATCCTCACTATGCAGAAGTCTCAGTATCTCCTCCTGAGTCAGCCCGCTCTTTCTGTAATTTCTGTAATCTAAAATAGTCGATACGTCGGACATGCTGTACGACCTGTATCGACCTTTTCTGCCTCCCGAGGGCGAAAGCACACCCTGCTCCTCCAAAAAACGTATGCCGCTTGGAGACAGCCCTGTCATTTTTGCTATTGTTCCGATTTTGAATTCCATGATAGTCTCCGGTATCTTTATAAGATCTTTGAAGAAACACTATAGTTTATATACGCGTTCGATATACTGAATATCCATGTCAAATCATTAAATAACACAGCCTCTTTGAATGATAAATCCAAAAAGACTGTGTTTTCATAACTCCATCACTTCCAGGATGCGTTTATTCAAGCTTATTTAACTTTACTCCCCATTTTTCAAATATCTCTGCAAGCCTCTTAAGACTCACAGGTCCATTTAATGATTCCTGTTTATACTCATTAAGGCACGCAACGAACATCGGGTCAATTACATTAGATACGGCAGGTATGACTAATTCATACCTTTGTCCGTCATGCAGGAACTCGCATCTCTTCGATATGTTACTATGACTTGCAAAAAGTGCTATAACATCATACTGCGTAAGAACCGGATTTGTACTGAAATCCAGAACAACCTGTGTCGGGATCATGCCTTCCACTGCGCTGCCGGCAATATTCAGTGCCGTTTCAATATAACCGGGAATCCAGGATGTGGTTATCCCATTCTGGACAACTGCATCATATGAAGACTTTGCTGCATTGCTGCTGTACTGCCTGATAGAGGTGCTCCCTCCATAATAATAATCATCACTGTCAGTATAACTCGTATCATTGCCCGGTATCACTACAGGAATGATAATGCCTCCATTTGGAATAACGACTGCTGAACCGCCGAATGTGCCGCCCGATGTTACGTGAGCACTGGTTGCTGTACCGCCTGATGTGATGGTCGTGTTAGTTGCTGTACCACCCGATGTGATGGTCGTGTTAGTTGCTGTACCACCCGATGTGATCGCTGAGATCACAAGATTCAGTTGATCAAATCCGATCTCGGTATTCTTGTTTGGATATACAACAAGTGTATAAAAGCCTTCGCTTTTGGTTAAGGTGTACTTAAAGGCCTCTCCGTTATATTCCTTATTACTGCCGCTGATCTTGTATCCATTATTAGGACTTATTTTGATCAGACCTTGTGCTTTCTGTAATGACGTTCCGTCGCTCGTAGACTGCACATAATTACCGCTGTTTTTACTCGTGAAGCCGCTTGTGTAGGCCGCCGCCGCATTTGTATTGAGTCCCGTGATAGACACACTCCAGTACTGGTTGGAAACCAAAATATCGTCACTCACCATGCCGCCGTAATTGTTTTCAACCGTACCCGATCCGGTTACTGTGCCGCCGGAATAATTATTTGTGACTATGCCGCCGGAAGAATTTTCAACATATCCATAATTCTCTTCCACGGTGCCGTCGTCGTAATTTGTCACTGTTCCGCCAGACAGGTTATTCGTTACTGTACCGCCGGTGTTTTCCACGTGCCCGCCAGAGCTGTTATTCTCTACCTTGCCACCAGAATTATTGGTCACTTTGCCACCGGACAGGTTATTCTCTACCTTGCCGCCGTCGTAATTGGTCACTATTCCGCCAGAGCTGTTATTCTCCAGCGTGCCGCCGGAGTTATTGGTCACTTTGCCACCGGACAGGTTATTCTCTGTCTTGCCGCCGGAGTTATTGATCACTGTGCCGCCAGAGTTGTTATTCGTTACCGTGCCGCCATTGTTATTGGTCACTTCGCCGCCAGACAGGTTATTCGTTACTGTACCGCCGGTGTTTTCCACGTGCCCGCCAGAGCTGTTATTCTCCAGTGTGCCGCCGGAGTTATTGGTCACTTTGCCACCAGACAGGTTATTCTCTGTCTTGCCGCCGGAGTTATTGATCACTGTGCCGCCAGAGTTGTTATTCGTTACCGTACCGCCGTCGTTATTGGTCACTTCGCCGCCAGAGTTGTTATTCGTTACCGTGCCGCCATTGTTTGTCACTATACCGCCGGAGTTGTTATTATCTATCGTTTCGCCGGAAGTGATAGTTTTTTGTTCGGAATTGTCGTTCGTATCTGCATACACAATCACCGGATGCAGTACCATATGAGCCTCGTTTGACATCACCACTGCAGCCGTCATAATCGCCATTGCACATCTTTTTGATATATTATTAAACGGTCTTCTCATTTAGCACCACCTTGAAAACAAATCACAAAACCTTCTATTCATTAGAATAACATATCCGCTCCAAAAAAAGTCATAAAAATCCGTTCCTTATTCTTTCTATGACGGAGGTCGTGGACCTTCCTCCGGTAAGCGGTATGATCACGACTCTTCCGCCCCTGGATTCTACGATATCTTTCCCGACGACCTCCTCCGGAAGGTAATCTCCTCCCTTCACGATTATATCGGGCGCAATGTCCCGTATAAGCTCATATGGCGTATCTTCTTCAAACGGTATTACATAATCGACAAAAGAAAGAGCAGACAGTACCTCCATCCGGTCACCAAGACTGTTTACCGGCCTTGATTCTCCCTTCAGTCTTCTGACCGACGCATCGGAATTGACTCCGACTACAAGGACATCTCCAAGCTTTGCCGCCTCGGAGAGATACCGCACATGCCCCGCATGGATGATATCAAAGCAGCCGTTGGTAAAGACAAGCCTTTTCCCCGGTATCCTGTCCCTGAGTACTTCAGCATCTGACCTGTCGAGTATGACGGATGAATGCTTTTCCGGGCCATCCTCCATAAGAGCCATCACTTCATCGAGAACCGGCTGATAAGTCCCTGCCATACCAACCTCGATTCCGGAAGCGATATTGGCTATCCGTACTGCCTCCTTTATATCGATATCATCAGCAAGACAGGCAGCAAGATATGCGATGGCCGTATCTCCGGCACCCGTAACATCAAACACTTCTCTGGCACAGGCCGGAAAATGTGTCACTAAGTCCTTCTCGACGAGCATCATGCCTCCGGCTCCGAGAGTAACGAGAACATAATCACATCCTGTGTCTAAAAGAAGCTCCGCCGCTGCATCTTCCACCTCCTTACCTGTCTTAAGCACACGTCCGGTGAGCTCCGAAAGCTCCTTTTTATTTGGTTTTACAAGATAACATCCGTTGAATCTTCCGTCCGGGTTTCCCTTGATGTCGGCAGTCACCCTGATTCCTTTTTCTTCAGCAAGCCCTATAATCCCTCGTACTAACCTTTCAGTCAGAACTCCCTTCCTGTAGTCGGAAAGAATGATGATAGAGTATTCGTCGATCCTGTCCTTAAGCATATCAAGTGCAGCGGTCACCGTATCATCCGGGATATCACCGGTCTCCTCGATGTCCGTTCGCATCACCTGGCTGCCGTGACCTGCAATGAACCTTGTCTTACAAGTGGTCACTCTGCCGGTCTTTATGACCATATCCGTATCGGCCCCCATGGATGAAAGTATATTAAGCAGCCTGTTGCCGTTCTCATCGTCGCCGACGGTCGAAAGAATCGACACCTCCTGTCCCGCCGCAATAAGGTTTGCAGCAACGTTTGCGGCACCGCCCGGACTGCACCTGTCACCTTTATATCTGAATACCGGAACAGGAGCCTCGGGTGATATCCTGTCAATCTCACCCTCACAGTAGATATCCAGCATGATATCCCCCGCCACCAGTATCCTGTTTTTTCCTAGCCTCTTAACACCCATTCGTATCTCACTCCCCGAACAGCGCATCCTCTATAAGCTCACACAGAATATGCAGGATGACGATATGGCTCTCCTGTACTCTTGCGGCAACGGAAGCCGGTACCACTATAGAAAGATCCGTCTCACTGCCTATCCTGCCACCGCCGTTTCCGAGAAGCCCTATGGTATATGCACCTTTTTCCTTTGCGGCCATTACCGCACGCAGCACATTCTCCGAGTTCCCGCTCGTACTGATCCCGATCAGCATGTCCCCGGATCGCACGAATGCATCAATCTGCCTCGCGAACACTTCAGCAAAGTCATAATCATTCGCTATCGATGACATCGCCACCGGATCGGAATTGAGAACAAGTGCGGGAAGGGATGCCCTCTCTTTCTGAAATCTTCCGACAAGCTCTCCCGCAAAATGCATGGCATCAGAAGCCGATCCGCCATTTCCGCACAGTACAAGCTTTCCGCCATTTTTCAGAATATCTGTCATATGCTCCGATGCCAGAAGGATATGCCCAAGAATCTTTTCATCCGTAAGTATCTCCCGCTTTATCTCTATCGTATCCAGTATCCTTTGTCTTATAAGCGCAATTCCGTTCATCATATCACCTTTCAGTACACCTTATAACCTTTTGCCAGATAGTTCCTGACATAGTCGGCGACCCCCTGTGCCGGATCAGAAAAAGAACCTGTATATCCGGCTTCCCGAAGCTTTTCCGTCTCAGCCTCAGTATAGTACTGATAGGTATCTCTCAGTGTCACCGGCATATCGATATATTCGATCTCAGGCACCAGATCAAGAGCATGAAAGGTTGCTTCCGCAAGAGCTCTGAAGCTTTGTGCACTGCCGGTACCGACATTGAACAGTCCGCTTAGCTCAGGATGATCCAGAAACCAAAGGATAACATCACAGACATCCTTGACATAGACAAAGTCTCTCTTCTGTTCCCCGTCGGCGATGCCCTCCCTGTAAGACCTGAAAAGTCGGATCCTTCCGGTATCCCGGATCTGTCTGTATCCGTGAAATACCATGCTCGCCATACTTCCCTTGCAGTATTCATTCGGTCCGTAAACATTAAAAAATTTAAGCCCGACATGCTGGGATGGGAATACATCGGCCTGATGCTTCACCCAGCTGTCAAACATCTGCTTGGAATAACCGTACGGATTGAGAGGTTCCAGAAGATCTATGTCCTGTCTGTCATCAAAGCCCCTGCTCCCGTCTCCGTATGTGGCCGCAGAGCTGGCGTAGATAAAAGGAATACCCGCATCTGCACAGTAATTCCAGAGCATTTTGGTGTACTCAAAATTGTTCTTCCAAAGATAATCAAAATCCTTCTCCGTAGTTGATGAACATGCACCCATATGGATAATAGCCTCCACTCCCTTTATACCCGGAAGTATGCCCGCAAGTTCTGTCTTGTGAATATAGCTGAGATACCGCTTGTTCCTGATGTTCATCCACTTATCGGTGGATGCGATATCATCCGCAATGATGATATCACCCCTGTCTCTGTCATTTAGTGATCGTATGATACAGCTTCCTATGAAGCCTGCTCCTCCGGTGACCAGAATACTCATAGCACTGTCCTTTCACAAATATAATGCTGTGAGCGTCAAAAGAATTTGCTGCTCACTCATAGCGCCCCGTTCAAATTCATATAAAATGCGCTGCTGAATAATCATTTCCCGAGAGGATCCAGATGATGATCATCCATGAGACGCTCGATAACCTTAGAGACCTGTCCGGATCCCAAAAGGCGCGTACATTCAAAGGCTCTTGCCGTGCCGTGATGTCTTGGGCAGCTGTAGAAATCCTTCAGGTCATAGAAAGCATTTATGTCATTCCAACAGCCGTTGCAGATATGGTAATTGATGACACGGTATGGTGTGTAGAATTCCGTAAAGGGCAGCGTGAAGCCCGATATCAGTACAACAGGGATATCCACGGCCCAGGCAAGCCATGAAAGACCACTCGACAGCCCAACAAAAAAATCAGCGTGAGCAAGCAGATCCGCCCTCCTCTTAAGGGGCAGGTTCCCGGTAAAATCCTCGGCACCCTTTGGAACGCCAACAGTCCTTCCGCCGACGTCCATGCTCTTTTCCTTATCGATGCAAAGCACCCTGTAGCCCTTCTTTTTCAGATATGCTGTGACTTCATTCCAGCCGTTGGGATTATTCCAGAATTTGGCATAACCGGTGCTCTTTGTGGCAATACACACATATGGTTCCTTAATGGTACGTCTCTTGCTAAGCTTCAGTACCGGCTTAGTCTCAACAGTATCAAGTCCCAGGCTGGGCGGAATACACTGCCACAGCCCTACCACTCTGTGATCCACGGGCTGATGGGCAAATCCGTCCGAAGGCGCATACAATCCGATCACATATGTTGCATAACAATCGGGAACGTTCTCACCGGGTTCTATGAAAATGACGTCGGGATAGGATGGAGCAAAAAGCTCTGCCAATTCCTTCTGCATGGAACAATAAAGGTTACATGCGTGTTTCCTTCGGAATTCCTCCGCAAATGGGAACCACGCCAGGATATCTCCCAGCGTGCCTACGGGAAAGATCATAAGCACATTCTTCCCCGTCAGATCCAGATCGTGGGAAAGTATGAGCTCTCCATCCTTCCACAACTCCACACGAAAGTTTATATAATACTTTCTGTTGCTGGCAGCTATGGCATCGCTGAAATCGGTATCAAACAACACCGCCATGGCGTCGAGATCAGTAAAACGCACATGGTAATTTCCCTTTGGCACTTTCACTCTCGCGCCGTCATTAAAATCTAAATTTACCCCATTTACGGAGGTCTGTCTCGTTACAGGCCCCGGCATATATCTGTTTTTATACAGCTCCGTCTTACCTTCGTTTTTCATATCGTACCCCGTATTTTTCAAGTATCTCCATTCCGGAAGATTAATATCTTTTTTATATCCCGCCCACCTTAGTGAGCAATATGCTGCGGGGTAACAATTCTCCCTGCAGCTGATAAAAGGTCTTTTTCATAAGCGATATTCTTATGCTCTCCACGTTTAACTGAATCTATAATCTCTTCAGATTCCCTTGTGTTGATCAGGAAACCTTTAACGCCTTTATAAAGCATTGAGGAATCCTGACTTTCACAAATTGCCAAATCGCGAAGCTTATCACCGATGGCATAACTATGCCCAATATCTATATCGAAATCCTGAATCGCTCTTTCAAACAGCCCGAGCTTTGGTTTTCGGCAGTTACAATTCTTCCTGTACTTTTCCATTCCCTCTTCAACATTTTCATCCGGGGATGAAAGCGGCAAATGGGGACAATAATAGGATGCAAGTATTTCAACACCAAAGGTATCCCGTAGTGTATTTATCATCCAGTTGTTTAAGATTTCATAGTCATGTTCAGTGTAATATCCTCTCGCTATACCGCTTTGATTCGTGATAATTATGAGTTTGTAACCGGCATTTTGCAGAAGCTTAAGTGCTTCAGGGACTCCAAAAATGAATTCAAAATCAGAGATTTTGTATATGTAATCACGGTCAACGTTGATCGTACCGTCACGATCGAGGAAAACAGCTTTGTTCTTCATGTTTTTGCGTTCTATCCTCATTACCACCTGGCACTCACAGCTCTACCCCGACTCTTGCCTTGATCCCGTCATCATAGGGGTGCTTGTCCTTGACCATATTGGTGACATAATCCGCCATGGACAGGATGGTAATGTCGGGATCCCGGCCTGTCAGTATGACCTCCACATTTTCAGGAACCCTCAAAAGAAAGTGGGTCAGAAGATCCCGATCCAGAAGGTCTTTATTCACCGCATCCAGTATCTCATCGAATATGAACATAGCCTCTATATCAGGTTTAAAAGGCTCTCCCTGCATGATGACTCCGGCCTTTCTCAGCCTTTCTTCGGAAGCTATCTGCTTTTTGACCTGATTCTTCAGACTTATCTTCATGGTTTTGATGGCCTTTACGAACATGGCATCACAATCTTTTCTGGTGATCTTCAGCTCTTCGTAGGACATCTTTCCTGTCCATCCGAAGAAATGCTCGGGAAAAAGTACCAGCACTCCCGGAATCTTCTCCAGGATGCCGATCTCTCCGGACATACCGTCCTTCAGGAACTGACAAAAGACCACCGGCACATTATGTCCGGCAGCCCTTACAGCAGCTCCCACAGCCGCGGTGGTCTTCCCTTTTCCGTTTCCCTGATATATATGAATCATCTTAATGCCTTTCCCTTTTTATCTTCACATTATAGCATATCGTAAAAAAACAACGTTCATTTACTTCTGTGTATTATATCGCGGAACCTGTCAAAAAATTTGATGCTAAAAAACACAAAAAAGACATTCCCCAAAAGGAATGTCTCAAAAGCGGATATTTCAGGATCAGTTTTCGAGCCCCATGATCCGATACACTTTATCCATATCAAGGGACTCTCTCAGCACAGATGCTAGCTTATCATACTGCTCCTCCTTGAAATCCTCATACCGTAATTCTGTTATATGTTCGCGGTTTATCCCCTTTTTCCCGAATAAAATCTGAAGAAATGCTTCCCGGAGTTCATCACTGTCAAAAAAGCCATGAATGTAGGTTCCGAAGACATTACCGACAGAATCAATGTATCTGTTTTCTGATCCTGCCCCGTAAGTTCTTCCCATGTGAATCTCATAGCCTGTGACAGTCTTACCGTTGAGCCAGGAAAACACACCGGAAAGTCCGGAAAGTTCCTCTGTGACTCTGGTTCTTGTCTTCTCTTCGGCAAATTCTGTCACCAACGGCAAAAGTCCAAGCCCCCGGGCCGCTGTTCCGGGAACAGTTTCCGCTCCGGACTCATCCACGATACTTTCCCCAAGCATCTGATAACCTCCGCAGATTCCTATGATCATAGTTCCGGCATGATGCTTCTGAAGAATCTTCGCTTCAAGTCCCGTAGCCCTGAGCCACTCCATGTCCCTGATGGTGCTCTTGGTTCCGGGAAGAATGATGAGGTCCGGCTCTCCCAGCTCTTGAACCTTCGTGACATATCGGACTGATACTCCGGGTTCTGTGGATAATGCAGTAAAGTCGGTGAAATTGCTGATTCTGGGAAGACGGATAACCGCTATATCAAGAAGTGATGTGATTGATTCATTAAAACCGAGCACATCACCGTGCCCGGTTTTTTTATCCGATCCACTGCCATGACAACTCTCGTTTTTCGCTTCTTTGCACATTCCGGCATCCGAATCCGGCATTTTCCTGATATATCTTCTTACATTCAGCTGCTCCGAAAGAGAGTCCTCATCATCTATCACCATATCCATATATGGCACTACCCCGAGAATATCCTTTCCGGTTCTTTCCTTCAGGATATCAAGCCCGGGATCCAGTATGGTCTTGTCGCCTCTGAACTTATTTATGATCAGCCCCTTAATCCGCGCCTTCTCGTAATCTTCCAGCAGCTCGATGGTTCCGTAGAGCTGTGCAAATACTCCGCCCCTGTCTATATCACCCACCAGCAGCACCGGCGCATCCGCAAGCTCTGCCATGCCCATGTTGACGATATCATCATCCCTGAGATTTATCTCCGCGGGACTCCCTGCTCCCTCGATCACGATGATGTCGTAGTCCTCTGAAAGCTTATCATAGGCTTCCCGAACTACAGGAATCAGCTGTTTCTTATGTTTATAATACTCCCGCGCGGTCATGTTGCTTTTGACCTTACCGTTGATGATAACCTGAGAGCCCACATCTGTCGTCGGCTTCAGCAGTATGGGATTCATAAGAACAGATGGCTTAATGCCGGCGGCCTCCGCCTGAACCACCTGAGCACGGCCCATCTCCAGTCCTTCATCGGTTATAAAGCTGTTCAGCGCCATGTTCTGAGACTTAAACGGAGCCACTCTGTATCCGTCCTGATGGAAAATGCGGCATAGACCTGCTGCAATGAGACTCTTTCCGGCATTGGACATGGTCCCCTGTATCATGATGGCTTTTGCTCTTTTCTTCTCCATTAGTTTCCCTTTTTAAATTCTAAATTGTGATGCGGATGACTAAAGTTATATCCCATCCTTTTGCACTCCATAGTCGTAAAAACGACCTTTGTAAACTGATATGCGAAGTTCTGTTATTCCGCTCAGAAATTAATTCTCGAAATCAGCTTGCAGTGTCAGCTCTTATAATCACTTCTCGGAATCAGCTTATAATGTCAGCTCTTATAATTACTTCTCGGAATCAGCTTATAATGTCAGCTCTTATAATTACTTCTCGGAATCAGCTCTTCTCCTCCGAAAAAAGACTTTCTGATTCCATCATCATTTGTTAAGACGAAGCCCAAATCTCCCGCTTCTTTCCAGTAAAGATCATTTTCAAAATACCTGTCACCGCTGATCACCGATCCCGGGCTCTTATATGCTTCCCTGTCCTCATGGCTATGGTATTCGTGTTTCAGGAACTCGGAATCTTTGTCTGCATAGATCGTAAAATCAAAGATATGTTCCCGGTCAGGAAAGGTAATGAGATATCCGTTTTCTGTTTTTTCAAAAGACAGGTCATTAAAATCGCTCTCCCGGCCTTCTATCACCTTAATTTCTCCCTTTTCTTCCTTCTCAACCCAATAAGTTTCCTTCATACGGATGCGAATATCCGGATCATCCACCTGACGGAAACAGTATCTGTGATAAACCGCCCGGCCGCTGTAAGTGGCTATATCTTCAAAAGAATCCGAAAGGTCAAAATTTTCAAAGAATAATCCATTTCCTTCCCGCTCTTTCACCCAAAAAGTCATATTGTACTTCTCAAGAACAGCTTCATCCGGAACTCTGATGGAACCTCCGATTCCAATCATCTGCCTGCTGTCTTTATCACGTACAAATTCCTCAAGAATTTTCCGGGCATCATCATTGGCAGCTCCCTCCAGCTTCAGGACCAGTTCACCGGGAAGCCATACTTCGCCTGATAATGTTTCTTTATAGGTATGATTTTTGCCTCCTGCCGGAATACGGAATCCGGTGCCAAGTCTCATTACATCGCAGTCTTCCCGGTAATTCTCAAGATTCAGTGCTTCATAAACGTAATCCAGACACACTTCATTAAACAAGGTGTTGTCATAAGTGATATATACACCGTCGGATTTTGTATCCACAAGATAGTTCCGGATTTCACCCTTATCGGAAAATGTTCCCGTAACAAGGTCTGTAAGATAGTGGGGACCGCTGGGAATCATAATTACATATCCTTCGGAAGAAAGAACCTCTCGTCCTGTCATGTTCTTATCCAGCCATTCCTGCATCTGCTTTCCGCCGGTTTCTTCCAGGTTTTTCTTGTCTTCCTCCTCATACTGGGGACCGCGACAGCTGGAAAAACCGCATGATACAAGGAAGATCACAACTACGAGACTTGCAAAAAACAGTAGTCTTTTATTTCTCATTCTTTGATATAGAAACATTTCTTTCGTCTCCGTTTTGATTGAAATCCATCTGCTCCTTATCTGTATTTAAAATCAGTCGTTCAAAATATAAACCGTATTCTTTTTCAATGCTTTCTATATTGTCAATTGTATAACTCGACAGATCTGTTTCCTCGGGTACATAAGCATTCATACCGACAACGATCAGATCCTTTCGATCTCTGTCCCTGACGAACTCCTTCACATCTCCATCAGAAAGCACAAGAGAGGCCGGAAGATACCCGTGGGTCTCCATATTAGTCAGCCAGAATCCCAGAGCTCCTTCTTTCAGTTTATCGTTTGTCTCAACTCCCTGTTTATCAGCCTTATCAACCATGATCCAATCATCCATTCCCATTGAGAGCACGAAT
>DFGZ01000190.1 GCA_002371295.1 Oribacterium sp. UBA3737
GATCTTCATGAAAAAGAGTTCGGCAAAGATAACGAGGAGCTGATAAAAAGGATAGATGAATTAAAACCGGATTTTATACTTATAGGAGGAGATCTTATCAGGTCTCATAAGGTTCATAAGAACGGAAAATATAAGGATAGGGATTCGGTTGGAGTAAGTATCAAATTACTTGAAAAGCTCAGTAAAAAGTATAAAATATACTATTCTTACGGAAATCATGAACAGCGTCTGTTTCAGAAAGCGGGTTTCGATGATTGCAAAGATGCCGTAAAATATGATAAATATATACAGGATCTTTCAAAGGGACGGGCAGAGGAGCTGAAAGGTACACTTAGGGAAGTTTGTGTACTTGATAACAGCTCTGTTTCTTTTGAGGATTTTGACATTACCGGTCTCAGCCTCCCCATGAAGTATTACAATTCCCTTTTTTTTAAAAAGGGTGAAGACTTAAGGGTGGAAGATATCCAAAAAATGACGGGTACACCGGATAGGGATAAGTTCCATATCATGATGGTCCACACTCCCAGGCATTATAAAAATGTTATTGAATACGGGGCGGATCTTGTTTTGTCCGGACATTATCATGGAGGTACCGTTTATATTCCTTATTTCGGTGCCCTGATGACGCCTCAGTTCCAGTTTTTTGTCAAGGAATGTGCCGGAGAGTTTAAATACAAAAACGGTACGCTCATAGTTAACCGCGGTTTGGGAACCCATTCTGTGAATGTAAGAATCAATAACAGACCGGAGATAAGTTTGATTACCATAAAACCTTATAGGGAAGATTAGTATGCCTGAAATCACATATAAACTTGATAAATTTGAGGGTCCTCTTGACCTTCTCCTTCATCTTATCGAAAGAGATAAGATTGATATTTTTGATATTCCCATAGTGCAGATAACCGCAGAATATCTGGACTATGTCAGTCATATGGAAGAAGAAAATTTGGATATAGTTTCCGATTTCCTGGTAATGGCGGCAACACTTCTTGAGATAAAATCAAGGATGCTTCTGCCGAGAGAAGTGGATGAGGAAACCGGTGAGGAAGTGGATCCGAGAGCAGAGCTTGTGGCGAGACTCCTCGAATACAGAAAATATAAGCTTATGGGGCAGATACTTCAGGAAAGAGAGGATCTGGCGGACAGATATTTCTATAAAGGTCCTACTATTCCGAAGGAGGTTGAGAAGTACGTTCCGCCTATAGATCTTGATGATCTTTTGAAAAAGGTAACCCTTGACAGTCTTAAAACCGTGTTTGAAGATGTGATGAGACGTAAGGAGGATTCCATTGATAAGGTCCGTTCAAAATTCGGTGTTATCAAAAAGGAAAAGATCTCTCTTGAGGGTCGTATACGTGACGTTCTTAAATATGTCAGAGGTCACCATAAGTTTTCCTTCCGTCATATGATACGAAAGAAAAAGGATAAGATGGATGTGGTGGTGAGCTTCCTGGCCATACTTGAGCTGATGAAGATGGGGCGAATCACTCTGGTACAGGATACACCTTTCGGAGATATGGATATAACTGAGGTTCTGGATCCCAATCAGTCAGATGAAGATCTTGATCTTACAAATCTGGAGGACTTGTAATCAATGAGTAAAAATGAACAGTTGAGATTACCTATCGATGATGATCTGGAGCTTGATTCCATAGAAAAAAAGCTCGCTATGGAAATCGACAGAGAATTCAATGATGAGCTTACACAAGAGGAAAATATCGTAGAAGCGCTTTTGTATACAAAGGGTAATTCCGTTAGTCTGGAAGAGATAAAGACAGCTCTTGACTGCGGCGAAAGACCGGCAAAGAAGGCTATCGAAAGACTCATGAAGAAATATGAGGAGCGAAAGGGCGGAATCATCATACAGATGGTGGCAAATCATTATCAGATGGCCACAAACCCCGAGTGTTTTGATGCTCTTATAAGAGTGGCAAAGCACCCTAAAAAGCCTGTGCTTACAGATATCATTATGGAGACTCTGGCCATAATCGCATACAAACAGCCTGTTACAAAGGCTGAGATCGAAAGAGTAAGAGGTGTTTCATCGGATCATGCGGTAAATAAGCTTGTGGAGTACGGTCTTGCCTATGAGGTTGGACGTCTCAATGCTCCCGGAAGACCTGCACTTTTCGCAACAACAGAGGAGTTCCTGAGAAGATTCGGAATCAGTTCTCTGGACAATCTTCCTGATCTTAATCCTGAGATGGAAGAAGAAATCAAGAAGGAGGTCAACGAGGAGGTCGTTGATATCATGGGGGCTGCACAGCCTGAAGAGACTGATGAGGATGCTGATACGGAAGCATTGACACAGGAAGAAGAAAAAACAGAAACAGATATACAGGAAGAAGATTAAGAATGCAGGAAGAAAATGCCTAAACAGAGGAATGAGAGACTGCATCAATCTGATAATAAGGAGAATTATGGAGAAGACAATAAAGATAAAGTATCATTCACAGGAGATCGAAAAGCTTGAATATATAGCGGGTAAGAGCGACTGGATCGATCTCAGGGTTGCCGAAGATGTCAGCCTGAAGAAAGGGGATTTCAGGCTCATCAGTATGGGCATATCTCTTCAGGTGCCTGATGGTTATGAGATGCTACTTGCACCGAGAAGCTCCACCTTTAAGAATTTCGGACTTATCCAGACAAACTCACTTGGTGTTATTGATGAAACCTACTGCGGAGATAATGATATAATCCGCATGCCGGTTTACGCCACACGGGATACAGAGCTTCATGTCAATGACCGTATCTGCCAGTTCAGGATCATCGAGCATCAGCCTCATATCATATTTGATGAGGTTGAATCTCTCGGAAACGAAGACAGAGGCGGATTCGGTTCAACGGGAAAGAACTGATTTTAGTAGGCGGAATATGTAAGATGATAGTTTTATTATTCCGGAAGTTACGGACTTATAAAGTTGGGGATTATTGATAAAATGTCAGAATATAGCATTATCATAAAACGTATTTCCATAGGTATGATGCTTGGACTCATGTTGCTTCTTACGGCATGTTCTTCGAAAAAGGTTGATGAACTGAGACTTCAGGGTATAGAGGAGCTTCAGAAGGCCAAGTATGAAAAGGCCGTTGAAACCTTTAATGAGGCTATGGAATTAAGTGACGGACGTGTCGGTGAGCTTCAGTTTGATATACTTTTGTATAGGGCCGAAGCTGAGTATATGAGCGGGGATCTGGAGGCTGCCGAAAAATCTCTGGAGACTCTCAGAGAAGTTAACGGAGATAAGGACGAATATATCAAATTTCAGGCACAGCTTGATGCGAAGAGACTTGTTAAGGGTGCAACCGAGGCTCTGGATGCCGGTGACACGGAAGCAGCAAAGGAAAAAATCGATGCTGCCGAAGCTCTGGGCATAAGAAATGACCGCGAGTTACAGTTTGACAAGGTGGTTTATCTGGAAAAGACCGCACAGTGGAAAGAAGCCTATGAGGAGATTAAGGCCTACAGGAATCAGTATCCGGATGATAAGGAAGCTGAAAGGGAAGAAAAGTTTCTTAACACCAGAGTTTCCGCTCTGGAAAATAATGAAGCTATGGTGACAGGCTGAATAAATTTCCTTCAGAATCTATAGAAGCTGTATTTTTAGGTAAGTGTCATGCTGCTTACTGAAAAAAACTATATCAGTATATATTTATCTTCGAAGTTATATCTGTCATAGTCTTAAACTTCGTTTTTTGATGCCCGATGCTTGCATGAATCGGGCTTTTTGATTATACTCGGATATAAAAGTCTGAATTATAATAATCGGACTTTTGGGCGGGATCGGAAAAGTCTTAAAAATCAACGTGACCTTTCCGGAATTCCGGAGGGCAAATTTATATTTTGGGCAGGAGGCCACTGATGAAAGCTTACATAGAGATGACAAAAGAAGAGCTTCAAAAGGAGCTGGTGGAACTTAAGAAAGAGTATGCAAGATATCAGGCTATGGAGATGAGCCTTGACATGAGCCGTGGTAAGCCATGTAAGGAGCAGCTTGATCTCAGCATGGGACTTATGGATGCTCTTACAAGTGGAGCCGATATGTACTGTGAGGACGGAACAGATTGCAGAAACTACGGTGTTCTGGGCGGTATAGATGAAGCTAAGGTACTTCTTTCGGACATGATGGAAAACAATCCTGATAATATCATTATCTACGGTAATTCATCACTGAACGTTATGTATGACTCTATCTCCAGATCCATGACACACGGAGTCATGGGCAATACACCATGGAGTAAGCTTGATAAGGTTAAGTGGCTCTGCCCTGTACCGGGTTATGACAGACATTTCGGAATCACAGAGTATTTCGGTATCGAGATGATCAATGTTCCTATGACACCAACCGGTCCTGATATGGATATGGTTGAGAAGCTTGTAAAGGAAGATGAAGCCATAAAGGGAATCTGGTGTGTTCCGAAGTATTCAAATCCTCAGGGTTACAGCTACAACGATGAAACCGTACGTCGTTTCGCAAGACTTCAGCCTGCTGCAAAGGATTTCCGTATTTATTGGGATAATGCTTACGGCATTCACCATCTTTATGACAGGGATCAGGATTATCTTATCGAGATACTTGCAGAATGTAAGCGTGCCGGAAATCCTGATATGGTTTATAAATTTGCCTCAACTTCAAAAATCACCTTCCCGGGTTCCGGAATAGCAGCACTTGCAACTTCATCAAACAACCTTGATGATATCAGGAGTCAGATGAAGCATCAGACCATCGGATATGATAAGGTGAATCAGCTCCGCCATGTTCGTTTCTTTGGCGATATCCATGGCATGGTCGAGCATATGCGTAAGCATGCAGATATCATCAGACCTAAGTTCGAGATGGTAGAGGATGTTTTTGCCAAGAATCTTGAAGGACTCGGAGTCGGAGACTGGACAAAGCCAAACGGAGGATACTTCATCAGCTTTGATACTATTCCGGGATGTGCTAAATCTGTTGTGGACCATTGTAAGAAGGCGGGAGTCAAGCTCACAGATGCAGGAGCAACATTCCCTTATCATAAGGATCCTGAGGATAAAAATATTCGTATCGCTCCTACATATCCTACTCTCGATGATCTTAAGACTGCAGCAAATCTTTTTACACTCTGTGTAAAGCTTGTTTCTGTAGAAAAGATTCTCGCTTCAAAAACAGGAGAGGACATAAAGAAACTGGATGCGGAAAAGCCGGATGAAGTTATGGAAGCTGTATAAGTTCAGGGATTTCAGCTTGTTAAGAGAAACGAGCAGGGATAAAGGCCCCGGGTGATTCCATGTCGGCTTAAAATGTATGTACGTGAAGGAACGACATGCGCCTGACAGTCTTTTAATGAATAAAAAAAGTGTTTCCGTCTGATGGCGGAAACACTTTTTTTATTCGCTTTTTATTCGCTTTTTATTCGCTTTTTATTCAGCTAAGCAGATTTTTGACAACGAAAGCGTAAATTTCCTGATTCTTTTCACCCCACTTGGCACACATACGCTCTGCGGAATCTTTATCAGGGACATTGATATCAAGAGCATAGAGGATATTGTTTTCCTCTCTTACCTCGGCATGAACGATGTAATCTCCGGTCTCTGTTTCGTAATAATCAGTATAGTTTGAGGATTCCTGACGAAGCTTCATCTTGTTTTCCTTTAGAAAACGATTCATATCTTCCACAGCACCGGATGAAATGTCATTGCCGAAAAGCTCAATGGTATTGGAACCTTCCTGCGTGATTTCATATCTGGTGGACTTTTTGCTTGGATGGGTCTTTATGAGACCCGCATCGTCAAGATCCGAGATAGCTTGTTGAAGTGTAAAATATGTAGTATATTCGTAATCCAGAAAAAAACCGCTCAGTTGATTATTCGTTAAAGGGTAATTTACAGTCTTTAATAAATAAAGAATCATTAGTTTGTATAATGTAAGTGGTTCTGTTATCATACTTATATTTCCTTTATCATGTATTGTCTTAGTATGATATCAAGAAAATGGCTGTATTTCAATGTTCATAACCGCATAAGCTTAGTGAAATAGCGCCAATCCTTGAAATTTACTTTATCAAGGTCTTTTTCTGTGTTAATATATACTTTCATGGAGATTTTTCCAGGAGAACATATAGAATGAAAGAACGCATAAATAAACTTGCACGAGGGATAGTGGAGCTGGACAGACCGGTACTTAAATTGAGTGATACTTCATTCAAGGGAACTGTTGAAATCGGTGAACTGGCTAAATTTGAACTTGTTTTATATTCAGAAAACGGAATACTGTTAAAGGGACTTATATATTCTGATAATCCTCATGTCACTGTACAGAAGGATGCTTTTGGAGGCATACGTTCTCTCATCAGATGTGTTGTTGATACACGTAAGATGAAGGATGGCGATAAGATTGAAGGCCAGCTTTATATCGTATCTAACGGAGGCGAGGTAAAGGTGACCTATTCTTTTGATGTCCGTTCATCATATAAATCCAATGAAATTATTTCAGGGCTTCATACTGCAGAAGATTTCGCTGCTTTCTGTAAAGAAGACCCTGATTTTGCTGTACGTGTTTTTGATTATGATGATTTTAAAGAAGCCGAGTTCATGCATGATCCCGGACTCTTTACTGTGTACCAGGGACTGAAGAGCGGTCATGACAGGAATATTGCTTTACAGCAGTTCCTTTCTGCCATCAGTCTTTTAAACAGACCGGCTTTGGTTTCGGAGGAAGACGAGAAGTTAGAGGATGCATCGGAGGAAGATGAATCTGCAAAGCTTCAGGATGTGTTTGCCCTGGAAATCGATGACAAACCTCTTATAGAAAAGGCTGCGGGCATCTGTATAAGAGAAGGTGCCACAGATAAGATGGCATTTGACATCTATCAGAGAGCCATAGAGATGGGCTCAAACATTACACGGCTTTATGAGTATTACATGTTCGCCATGCCTAAGGGATGGAGCGGCAGACTTCCCAGGGAAGTTTATCTGTACTTCGATTATGAAAGTACCATGGAAGATAATATGAAGCTTCCTCTTTACTATAATATACTCATGAATTTCGACGAGTCAGATGATGTATATCAGCGCTATGAGCGTAAGATACAGAGTTTTGCCATAGATAAGCTTTTGAAATCCGACTTCAATAAGAGACTTAGTGTGATATATGACAGGATGATACTTTCGGATATGATCGATGAGAGGATAGCGTCGGTTCTTCCTGCCATACTTCGTTCCTACAGAGTGACAACATCCGATAAGAGAATGAGTTATGTTGTTGTCAAGTACAGAGAGCTGAATCGTGAAGAAGTATATCCATTAAAGGGCGGAGCAGCTTATGTTCCTGTATTTTTCGAGAACAGTGAGATTCTTTTTCAGGATGATTACGGAAACCGGTATATAGATGTTGATCACACCCTGACCAGAATCATGCATAAGGAGGACCTCGAAAAGAAGTGTTTTGAGATCCTGCCTGAGCATGCCATGCTTAAGCTTTCAAGAGCCAAAAAGATTGCGGAGAGCGGAGTAAAGAACATCGGTCAGCTGAGACTGATCGAACAGGTGGCATCCGATATGGATATATCACGTCCGTATCTCAAGTATCTTATTCATGCCGTACTCATGTACCATGATGGCTTTACAAAGGATTCCGACAAGCTTATCGATGATTCCGATATTACCTTCCTGAGAAATATTGATATCACAGGTCTTCAGGATGAAGACAGAGGAATTCTTGTCAGAACATTTATTAAGCTCAATCTTTTTTATGATGCCTACGATCTTTTACTCGAGACAGGAGATACAGGCATCAGACGCCAGTATCTTGAGAAGCTGGGAAGATTCCTTATAAGCAATGAAAAAACAGCCCATTCAAAGGATGTTATGCTTATTGCACGGAAGATCTTCAAGATGGGCACAAGCGATAAGGAAATTCTGAACTACCTTCTTAAAGAGTTCAACGGTATTTCAGCAGATATGATCGCTATACTGCGTCAGGGAATCAAGACCGGAGCCGACACAGCGGATATGACTGAAAGGCTTCTGGCCCAGATGCTTTTCTGCTTTGCTGAAGAGGGACTTGATGACGTTTATCATATATACAGAGAGCAGCCTGAAACTCAGAATGTTTTAATACGTGCATACATAACAAAGAGATCCATTGACTATTTTATAAAGGGTCAGGAGATCTCTCCGGATGTGTTTGAAGACATTTACGGAATAGTCAGGGATGAACGTATTAAAGACAGAGTGCCTCTGATATATCTTCTTGCCCTGTCAAAGCATATGTCTGAGAACAAGAAGCTGACAGGTGAGGAAAAGATGGTGCTGCAGGATGTCATAGACATTCTTATACAGAAAAAGCTTGTATTTAAGTATACAAGAACCTTAAGTGATGTTATCCGCATACCTGACTGGGTCATGGATAAATATTATATTGAGTATCATGGAGATAAGTCCGTAAGACCTACACTCCAGATGAGGATACTTCCCGATGAACAGGATTTTGAGGAAGAGGAGATCAGCAGAGTTTATCAGAACATATATGTCCGACCGATCACTCTTTTCTCCAGAGAGAAGGCAGAATACCAGATCTTTGACGAAACAAGGGGAGAGGATGTAGCTGAAAGCGGAACTATCAAAGCCGATAAGAGCGTACGTCACAAGGGAGACACCTTTGATATCCTGAATGAAATGTCCGATCTTCTGGGTCAGGACAATGACAGAGAGCTTCGCGAAGTCATGCTTCGCTATGTAAAAAATGAGTCGGTTATCGATGTGCTTTTTACCAGAGAGCTGATCGAAACTAAAGATAAGGAGCAGTAATTAAGTGAATCGCTATATTGGAATTTCACTAAATGATGATTATACATGCATCTGCATAAATGATAAAACAGTATCAAGGTTTCAGCCCACTGTTATCGCCAAGGATAAAACAGATGACAAATGGACCATCGGAGAGGATGCCTACAAAGCGACTCTTGCAGGGAGCGGTGTTATAGTTGACAAGCTTCTGAGCCTGCTGGAGAAAAACGGCACAGCCACCATTGCCAGAGTAAAATACAAGGCAATAGATATTCTTGCCCGTTATTTCCGTGAGCTTTTAGGAAAGGACGGCAGTAAGACTGAGGATGATATTGTAGCCATTTCCATAAGAAAGCCTAATCGTGACCTGGTGAGTAAGCTTAAGGAAGCAGTGGTAAAGGCAGGTGTACATGAGGACAATGTCTACATCATGAGTCACACGGAAAGCTTCGCTCACTTTGTTCTCGACCAGGATAACAGTCTTTATAACCGTATGGTTGGTATGTTCGAGCTGAACAATCAGTGCCTGTACTACTATGAGATGCATGTCTCAAGAGGTACAAAGCGATATGTCATGGTAGGTTCTGAAGCGGAGGATGAGGCATTCAGTCTTGATATACTGAAAACCACCTCAGGGGGAAAGATCGCGGATAAGATACTTACCACAGTGGCAGACAGGGTTATGAATAACAAATCATATTCTGCTATATTTTTATCCGGAAGAGGCTTTCAGGATACAAATTTTGCAACCAATTTCATGAACTATATCTGTAAGAGAAGAAGAGTTCTCATAGAGCCCGGTATGTTCGCCATAGGTGCGGAGATCTGTGTGAAGAATCAGGCAGAGGGAAAGAATGAAGAGTATATGATACTTTGTGATACACGCTGTAAATCAGATGTATCTGTCAAGGTGATGCTCAATGAAAAGCCTGAGATTCTGCCGATAGTCCGTGCAGGTGAGAGCTGGATGGATACAAGCTCCTGCTATGAGATGATACTGGATAATCAGGATTATATCGATTTCCAGGTAACCTCCATAGCTAAGCCCCAGAGACCATTGAGACTCCGTATGATGCTTGATACATTTCCGGAGAGGGACAAACGTACCACCCGCATACGTATGTCAACGGAGTTCACAGATGCCGACACACTCAGGGTCACAGTCAGGGACCTTGGATTCGGAGACATTTTCCCGGCATCGGATAAAGAAATTGTAGAAGAAATCGATTTATCGGAAAAATAAACAATAGGAAAAATTCATGGCTTTACTATTATGTAATAAGGGTGCGAGACATCCGTTCTACTATGAACAATTAGATATTGATCTGTGGTCGATTCAGGAACTCAGCTATGTAATCTACAGATATCCTGTCATTATTCCTGCGGATTTTGTGGATCACAAGCTTACCGCATGGCTCAGAGATGAGCTTAATATGGGAATCCTTGCCGCAAAGCTTGAACAGTTCATGATGGCGGGCGAGGACGGGAATCAGGAAAGACTGCTCCTTATGATACTCAGGGAGAGTAATTATTATACTCAGGCTGAGATTGCACGCTTTGAAAGTGAATACAAGAAGCTCAGAAACATTGAAAAGCATGTCTTTTTAAATATGCTTGGTGATACCTATTTCCGAATGGGAAGATACGGAAGGGCGATAGAGGCTTATGAGGAATCGTTTCATTTGAAAACAGATTTCAATGTGGAGATGAAACTTGCGGGAACTTATGTTACAGTAATGCAGTATCAGAAGGCATCCGATCTTTACGAGGAGGTTTTCATCGCCACAGGCTCCGATGAAGCACTGAGAAAGCTGTATTTTATCAGTAAGCTTGAGCCGTCGGTCAGCACCATCGAAAAGTATATCGAAAATATAGGTGTTGATATGCTTACGGACTGGGAGCTTGAGTACAATAATGTACAGACATTGGCCGAGCACGATGAACGCGCCGGGGCAATACATGAGATATATCAGAAAAATCGTTCTGCATTCCGGGAACATGCCAAGATCATGATCTTGAAATGGAAACGGGAATACCGTGCGAAGATCTGAATAGATAAATATAGAAAGGTACAACATTTATGAAGGAACTTGCTAAACAGTACAATCCGGAAGAAGTTGAGGACCGCATTTATGAAATGTGGATGAAGGGTAATTATTTTCATGCAGAGGTAAATGCCAACAAGAAGCCGTTTACCATCATGATGCCTCCTCCAAATGTCACTGGTCAGTTACATATGGGACATGCACTTGATAACACTCTGCAGGACTCTTTGATCCGTTTCAAAAGAATGCAGGGTTACGAGGCTCTCTGGCAGCCGGGTTGTGACCATGCAGCAATCGCTACAGAAGTAAAGGTTACAAACAAGCTGAAGGAACAGGGTATCGATAAGCATGATCTCGGACGTGAAGGTTTCCTCAAGGAGGCCTGGAAGTGGAAGGAAGAGTACGAGTCAAGAATCGTCAACCAGCTTCATAAAATCGGTTCTTCCGCAGATTGGGACAGACTTCGTTTCACAATGGATGAGGGCTGTTCAAAGGCTGTAGAGACCACCTTCATCAACCTTTATAAGAAGGGCTATATCTATAAGGGCTCACGTATCATCAACTGGTGTCCTGTATGCCATACATCGCTTTCAGATGCAGAGGTAATCCATGAGGAACAGGAAGGCAACTTCTGGCACATCAAGTATCCGATAGCAGGACAGGATGGCAGATTCATAGAGATCGCCACCACAAGACCGGAGACTCTTCTAGGTGATACTGCAGTAGCTGTTAACCCTGAGGATCCGAGATACAAGGATCTCATCGGAAAGACAGTCAAGCTTCCTCTTACAGACAGAGAGATTCCTATCGTTGGTGATGAGCATGCCGATATGGAGTTCGGTACAGGTGCGGTTAAGATCACACCGGCTCACGATCCTAACGACTTCGAGGTAGGTAAGCGTCATAATCTTCCTGAGTTAAACATTCTCGCAGACGATGCAACCATCAACTGCCCGGGTTCAAAGTACGACGGAATGGATCGTTATGAGGCACGTAAG
>DFGZ01000280.1 GCA_002371295.1 Oribacterium sp. UBA3737
CTTGCATGTCGCCCTGAAAATATATAGAATAAAAATCTGAAAAGTCATGGCAATTCTATAAGTGTTTGAGGGTTTTATATATGAATAAAATTGTTATTTCAGATGTTGACGGAACTTTATTGAAGGATGGGACTTTGGATCTGAATCCGGAGTACTGTGAGGTGGTTAGAAAGCTTCTTGATAAAGGTGTACAGGTGGTAATTTCAAGTGGAAGATCATTTTCCAGTGCTTCGAAGCTTTTAAGCCCGATAACAGATGAATTGTATTTTATTTGCGACGGTGGTACCAGTATCTGGAAGAGCGGTAAGATCATCAAAAGCTTTCCTATGGAAGAAAATCTCTGGAAGGGATTGTTCAGGGATGCAATGAAGGTTCCGGGGTGCGATTGTTTTATTTCTACAGGAGCTGCCGGATATGCCCCGGATCCGGACAGCGAGATGTATCACTGGCTTACGGAGTCCTATGGTTTTGAAATGACTCCAATGAAGGATATCCATGAGATCAAGGAGCCGGTTATAAAGCTTTCGATCTTTCATGGGGTTGATTGTGAGGAGGCATGCAGGGAAAGTTTCACTCCGACCTGGAAGGACAAGGCGAAGATTGCTTCAGCCGGCAGTGCCTGGATGGATTGTGTTGAGAAAAATGCCAGCAAGGGAACCGCATTAAAGTGGCTTCAGGAGTATCTCGGCATCGGTAAAGAGGATACTTATGCCTTCGGAGATAACATCAATGACATAGAAATGCTAAGGAATTCCGGTCACAGCTACGCTGTCGGTAATGCAAGGGATGAGCTCAAGGCGGTTGCGGATGAAGTGATAAAGCCGTACTGGGAAGATGGCGTTCTTGAAGTGATGAAATCCTTACTCTGATAAAAGATCCTGGATTAAAGCTTGAGAATACAAGTTTACAGAGGCCCATCATGTGTACATCTGTATGCCGGATAGTACAGTGTAAAAATATCATTAATTTGTTTGGAGATAAATGACACCTAAATATTCCCTTCCGGTTTTGCTGTTGACATTTTTCCTGCTTTTGTCCTGCAGTAAATCAACTCCTACACCGGAAAACTCAAAAAAAATTTCCGAAGAATCGTTAATACAGGAATCCGTAACAGAAATCTCTGAAGTAAGGACTTCATTAGGAGTAAAAGAGATATCAAGACCGGATGGCACCTATGTTCCTGCGGTCTTCAATTATTCCGGGGGCAGCGGCAGGGTGACGATATCCTGTGAGGAGGTTCGGATTTCAGGCGGAGAGGCTGTGGCCTCAATATCTTTTTCCAGTCCGAATTATGAGTATGTCCGTGTTGATGATTCAAAGATCACAGGAGAATATACGGATAAAACATCGACCTTCAAAGTGCCGGTTGAGCTTGATGAGGAAATGACACTCATAGGATGCACCACGGCTATGTCCTCACCACATGAGATAAGCTACACCATATTCATTTCTCTCGAGGAAGAAATAACGGGGTTCGGGAACGATCCGATTAATGCAGAGGATACCCGGGAAAAGCCGGTAAACTCCGACAAAAACGAAGAAGAAAAGCTCAGCAGTTATACAGAGCAACTGAGATCTGAAGTAAAAGAACAGATCAGTGATAAATCAAATGATCTTACAAAAGACATACCTGCTATAGAAGGATTAAATTACGATCACTCAATGGATCTTAAGTATGCAAAGGGATTTGCGGTCCATTATTATGATAATGCTGTAAAGCT
This sequence comes from Oribacterium sp. UBA3737, assembly GCA_002371295.1. The sequence continues at coordinate 1,722 of DFGZ01000280.1, forward strand.
TATTTCGGTAATAGATGGAAGCAGGTATCTCGTACTTCCCGAGGGAACCGAAAAACCGGACAAGCTTCCGGAAAACACCACTGTTATCAGGAAGCCCGTCCGCAACATATATCTTGCCGCAACAAGTGCCATGTCACTTTTCGATGCCCTGGGAGCCATGGATTCCATCCGTTTTACCGGTACTGATGTGTCGGGGTGGAGCATTGAAGCACCGAAGAAAGCATTGGAATCCGGCAGCATGAAGTTTGCAGGTAAGTACAGTGCTCCGGATTTTGAAATGCTTCTTACCGGAAACTGCGGACTTGCCATAGAATCCACCATGATTCTCCATGAACCGAAAATAAGGGAACAGCTTGAGGCTTTGGGGATCCCTGTTTTTACAGACTGGTCAAGCTACGAGAACAGTGCCTTGGGACGCACAGAGTGGATACGTTTGTACGGAGCTTTTCTTGATGAGGAGGATAATGCTGAGACCTTCTTCCAAAGGGAAGTAATACGTTCCGGTGCAGATACCGGTTTTGAAAAGACGGATAAAAGCGTTGCGTTCTTTCATCTTAACACCAGGGGTCTCGCTGTGATCCGTGATCCGGATGATTATGTGTCAGCTATGATAAAAGACGGCGGCGGGAAAAATGTTTTTGATTCATTGAAAACCGGCAATACAGACATATCCATAGAAGAGTTTTATTCAAAAGCTCATGACGCGGATTTCCTTATTTACAATACCAACATTGATACGGATGTGAAAACTCAGGAGGACCTTCTTAAAAAAGCGCCGCTTTTAGAGGATTTTAAGGCAGTTCGGGAGGGTAATGTTTACCTTATCGACAGGAAATTCTATCAGTCTACCGACAGGGTATCCGAATTTGCGAAGGACATAAACATCATTTTAAC
>DFGZ01000368.1 GCA_002371295.1 Oribacterium sp. UBA3737
AGTACCAAAGCTTACCACCAGAAGTTCGTTTTCGCCAATGTCGTCGGCATTCAAAGGATCGTCCTTTGAAGCATCGCCGGTGTCTCTTCCGAAATAATCGGGATCCGCATACTCACCTTCAACCATTGCTTTCTCCTCAGCTGTAAGGGCATCCCAGGCTTCCTTTGCCTCCCTGCACTGATCATCCGTGTCATCGTTTCTTTCCTGAACATAGATGGCATCAATGAGTTCCGCTACATGATCGGCTTTTGCCTTATCATCCTCTTCGGAAGCTTCTTTTGCCTCCTCTGTGTTCTCCGGTTTGTTCTCCCCTGCCGTTCCTGTTTCTGTCTCCCTGACGGCTTCTGCCTCTGTTGTTACTACTGCCTCAGGTACATTATTGCTTTCACAGGCAGCCATCAGGGCTGAAGTCAGCACTGCGGTCAAAAGCAAAACAAATTTTCTGTTTCTCATGCTTCCTCCTCTATAAACGTATGTTTTACGGTTTTTATCTGAAATGCAGATGCAAAATGATCCCGGGTTCCACCGAAGCCTTATCTCCGCATTAAATGTGAAATGAACGATGGGCAAAATCACACCGATATCCTTATTTATAGCACGAATCTCATGGATTGCAACAACAGTTCGAACTGCTCCCCGGTTATACCGTATAGCTCCCTAAGCACCTCCGGCTTCAGCACCTCCTCCGGAGCACCTGTCCTGCCTATGGCATTTTCCTTTACACATATGACCTTATCGGCAATTACCTTTGCAAGCTCAAATTCATGAAGCGACATGACTATGGTGATATTCTTTTCGGTTTTTAATTTCCTGAGTATCTCTATCAGTTCCAGCTTGTGACGGATATCGAGATAAGACATTGGCTCATCGAGTATCAGTATCTCCGGCTCCTGGGTAAGAGCCCTGGCGATAAGTATCCTCTGTTTCTGCCCGTCGCTGAGCTTTCTGAAGGGTCTTTCGGCAAGCTCTGAAATTTCCATGAGCTTTATGATCTCATCCACCACCACATGATCCCTTTCATTCAGTATCCCCATTTTTCCCGTGTAAGGATATCTTCCGGTTTCGATAATGTCTCTTCCGGTCATATATTCCGGATCGATCCTTTCGGTCAGAAGCAGGGACAGGCTTTTCGCAAGCTCAGCAGAACTAAATTCACGAAGCTCCCTTCCGTTCACATAAGCAGCTCCTGAAACCGGGTAAAGCTGCCTTGAGATAGTCTTTAAAATGGTGGACTTCCCGGCTCCGTTAGGTCCTATCAGGGTGACTGTCTCTCCTTTTCCTATAGTGAGTCCAATGTCTTTAATAATCGCATTACCCTCATACCCAACCGAAAGACCGTCAAGCCTGATGCTATCCTTTTTGATAGCATTGCCATCATCCCTGATGGTAAGCCCCTCCGGCCTGATAGCTGCTTCCATATCTTTATCTTCCATGGCTTTTTCAGTGATTTTTTCAGACCTTCCCATCCGTCCTCCTGTCCATCAGCATAAAAATAACTATCGGTGCTCCAAAGATACTTGTAACAGTACTGATGTTAAGCTCCATCGGTGCAAAGGTGCATCTCGCTATAAGGTCGCACAACATACAGAAAACCGCGCCGCACATAAATGAAACCGGAATCAGCACTGCAGGCTCCGAGCTTTTCAGCATCTGTTTTGAAAGAAACGGAACTGCTATACCCACAAAAGTAATCGGTCCCGCAAAGGCGGTTACACATGCCGAAAGAACACTTGATAAAAGGATGATGACTATACGGAAGACCTTGACATTGACACCCATGCTTTTTGCATAATTCTCACCGAGCCGCAGCGCACCTATGGGTTTCGATAAAAGAAAAGTGATTATAAGGGTAATGCCTATGACTATGGCGGATACAAAAACCCCGTCCCGGTTCATGCCGGAAAAGCTGCCCATTGACCACCCTCTCAGATTAATGATGTCCTTGTCCTCAGCAAAGGTCAGAAGAAAATCCGTCGATGCGGAACATATATAGCCTATCATGATTCCTGCCACCAGGAGCCCTGATTTATGTCTGACGCTGCCGGAAACAAGGATAATGAATGCTGTAGACAGAAGTGCACCTGCAAAGGCTGAAAGGATCATGAAAAGCGATGAGCCGGATTTTGACATACCTACCCAGAAGATCATATTGAGGGCAACACTGAATTTGGCTCCCGAAGAAATCCCCAGCACAAAAGGGCCGGCAATTGGGTTTCCGAAAAAAGTCTGTAGCAAAAAACCAGATACCGCAAGTGCTCCGCCTAAAAGAGCCGCCATGATAACCCTGGGCAGTCTGATGACCAAAATGATCCTGGAGACATTGGTGTCCCCGGCGGTGCCTGTCAGAATCCCAAAGATGTCATTTACAGAAACCGGCACACTTCCTGCAATAAGGTTTAGCACAAATACTGCCACAAAGGCTGCCACAAGAAATACGATGACCCAAAAATATCTGTTTATTCTATTTTGAACTATTGTATTCTTTTCATTCATTCTTATTTGGATCGCTCATTATCGTGTGTTTTTCCCTATTTATCTGACACACAGACGCTTTACAGTCTTGTGGGCTATTTTAGAACTTTATTC
>DFGZ01000242.1 GCA_002371295.1 Oribacterium sp. UBA3737
ATGTACTCGCCGTTCATCCAGCGGAGCTTGCCCATATCAAAAACAGCAGGACTCTTGGAGATACGTGTGTAGTCGAACTTGCGGATAAGGTCGGAAAGAGACATGATCTCCTCGTTGTCATCAGGTGACCAGCCAAGAAGAGCTACGAAGTTAACAACTGCTTCAGCTACAAATCCCTGATCGATGAGATCCTCGAATGATGAATGACCTGAACGCTTTGAAAGCTTCTTGTGATTTTCATCTGTGATGAGAGGACAATGCACATACTTTGGAATCTCCCATCCGTAAGCATCGTAGAGACGGTTGTACTTTGGACTGGAGCTCAGATACTCGTTTCCGCGGACAACGTGGGTGATGCCCATAAGATGATCGTCGATAACATTGGCAAAGTTGTAGGTAGGGAAACCGTCTGACTTGATAAGTACCATATCGTCAAGCTCGGAGTTATCTACGGTAACATCTCCGTAAAGCTCGTCATGGAAGGTTGTGGTTCCCTCTGTCGGGTTGTTCTGACGGATAACATAAGGCTTGCCGGCTTTGAGATTCTCTTCGATCTCTTCCTTTGAAAGTCCGAGACAATGCTTATCATAGTGCATGATCTCTTCGCCATTCACAGTGGTCTTGAGAGACTCAAGACGCTCCTTGGTACAGAAGCAGTAGTAAGCCTTGCCTTCATCCACAAGCTGCTTGGCGTACTGCATGTATACGCCGGAATTAACTCGCTCGGACTGCACGTAAGGACCACACTCTCCCGGCTTGTCAGGTGACTCATCAGGGATGAGTCCTGTATCGGCAAGGGTTCTGTTGATAAGGTCGACTGCGCCTTCCACAAGACGCTCCTGATCGGTGTCCTCGATTCTTAAGAGAAAGTCTCCGCCCTCATGCTTTGAAATAAGATAAGCATATAATGCAGTTCTGAGATTACCAACATGCATTCTTCCGGTTGGTGACGGAGCGTATCGTGTTCTTATTTTCATTTTGTTCTCCTATCATGATGAAATGATGTGACATAAGTGTTATAAAGCTATAACTAAGATCTGTCACTCACTGATGAAGCCTGTTCATCAAATATTAAGAAGGGACTGTCGCCAGTCCCTTCGCGATTGATCAAAATATGTGGAACGCCGGTAAAACCGGCCTTCCGGACATCAGTCCTTAAGATCCTGAGGTCTCATAGTAAGATTGATTCTGCCCATCTTGTCGATTTCCTGTACCTTTACGGTAACTTCATCGCCGATGCTGACAACATCTTCAACCTTCTCTACTCTTCCGTCAGCAAGCTTTGAGATGTGAACCATACCGTCCTTGTTGGGGCTGAGCTGTACGAATGCACCGAAGTTCATGAGGCGTACGACCTTACCTGTGAGGATCTGGCCGGGCTCGATATCATTGACGATAGACTCGATGATCTTCTTTGCCTTCTCAAGAGCTGCAAGGTCGATTCCCGAAATAGAAACCATTCCTGAATCGTCGATGTCGATCTTGGCACCTGTCTCATCGATGATGCCGTTGATAGTCTTGCCCTGCTTACCGATAACATCACCAATCTTCTCAGGATCGATCTGGATGGTGATGATCTTAGGTGCGTATGGTGAAAGCTCCTTACGAGGCTCTGCAATAGCGTCATGCATAACGCCGTCCATGATGAAAAGACGTGCTTCGTGAGCTCTCTTGATAGCTTCTGTAACGATTTCCTTTGTAAGACCGTGGATCTTGATATCCATCTGGATAGCAGTGATGCCCTCGTGAGTACCTGTTACCTTGAAATCCATATCTCCGAAGAAGTCCTCGAGACCCTGAATATCTGTAAGTACGAGATAATCATCGTCTGTATCGCCGGTTACGAGACCACAGCTGATACCTGCTACAGGCTCCTTGATAGGTACACCGGCTGCCATAAGTGAAAGACATGAAGCACAGGTTGAACCCATGGATGTTGATCCGTTTGACTCCATAGTCTCTGATACGGCACGAATAGCGTATGGGAAGTCCTCTACTGAAGGAAGAACAGGGAGAAGCGCTCTCTCTGCAAGAGCTCCGTGGCCGATCTCACGACGTCCCGGTCCGCGGCTTGCCTTTGCTTCACCTACTGAGTAGCCTGGGAAGTTGTACTGGTGAAGATATCTCTTCTCTGTGATGTACTCGTTGAGCTCCTCAACCTTCTGGACCTCTGAAAGAGGTGCAAGGGTTACGATGTCGAGGATCTGAGTCTGTCCACGCTTGAACATAGCTGAACCGTGAACTCTTGGAATGAGATCAACTTCAGCCTCAAGAGGTCTGATCTCATCGATCTTACGTCCGTCAGGTCTCTTGTGATCCTTGAGGATCATCTTACGTACAGTCTTCTTCTCATACTGGTAAACAGCATCCGGAAGGATAGCGAGTGCTTCCTCATCATCAGCGAGAGCCTCTTCAAGCTTCTTTGTTACCTCTGCGATGTTCTGATCTCTCTGCTGCTTATCATCTGTAAATACTGCGTTCTCCATCTCTTCGGGAGTAACGATAGTCTTGATCTTCTCGAAAAGCTCCTCAGGAACTGCAGCACTTACATACTCCATCTTCTTCTTTCCGCACTCTGCGATGATGGAATCGAAGAAACCGATGATCTGCTTGTTTATTTCGTCAGCCTTGTAGATGGCCTCGATCATCTTCTCGTCTGAAATGCAGTTCGCACCTGCTTCGATCATGATTACCTTATCACGTGTTGAAGCAACGGTAAGAGCAAGGTCTGAAACAGCCTTCTCAGCGTTTGTAGGGTTGATGATCAGCTCTCCGTCGATCATACCTACCTGTGTTGAAGCACAAGGACCGTCCCAAGGTACATCTGAAATAGCTGTAGCAAGGGATGAACCGAGCATGGCAAGAAGCTCAGGTGAGCAATCCTGATCCACTGACATAACGAGGTTGTCTACGAGACAGTCGTTACGGAAATCCTTAGGGAAAAGCGGTCTCATCGGACGGTCGATAACACGTGATGTTAAGATGGCGCTGTCGCTTGCACGTCCTTCTCTCTTCTTAAATCCGCCCGGGAATTTACCAACGGCATACATCTTCTCTTCATACTCGATCTGGAGTGGGAAGAAATCGATACCCTCTCTTGGAGCGGCTGATGCGGTACATGTTGAAAGAACAGTTGTATCGCCATAGTGCATAAGTGCTGCACCGTTTGCCTGAGCACAAACACGACCGATATCAACGGTAAGTGTTCTGCCGGCGAGTTCCATAGAATAACTCTTATACATTTTTACCTCCTGATATATAGACAGGGAGGTCCAAAAACACTGATGAGATCCTGCCCGTAGGAAGTCACTTCGGCCGGAATCACGTCAGTGATCTCGGATGTCTCTCCTGTCATATACGTATACTTTAGTTTATCACTTTCAAATTAAGCTATGACTAACCATAGAGATTTTAACAAATTCTTTAAGGGAGGTCGACAGCTTTTTTCAGAAAATGAAAAAAAGAGCAGAGATCATATCTCCGCCCTTCTTCAAAATTACTTTCTGATACCGAGCTTCTCGATGAGTGATCTGTATCCCTCAAGATCTGTCTTGGCAAGGTACTGAAGAAGTCCTCTTCTCTGACCAACCATCATAAGAAGTCCTCTTCTTGAGTGGTGATCCTTAGGGTTCTTCTTAAGGTGCTCAGTAAGCTCGTTGATTCTTGCTGTAAGGATAGCAACCTGAACCTCAGGTGAACCTGTGTCGCCTGCCTTACGGCCGTACTGTGCGATAATCTCTGCCTTCTTCTCTTTTGAAATCATGATAATTCCTCCTAAATAACTGTCGCGATCGATAAATCGCGATTAACTTACGTTAACGGAGTTCCCGGAAGGAGTTCCGTAAAACCACGCCAACGCGCATGCTACTGTAATTTAACAAAAACCTATATATTTGTCAATGTATAAGCATAAATATTTGATTAACTTTAGTCAGGTCTTACGTAGCTCCGTATTGCAGGGGAACTCAAAGATCCATGGGATAATGTGCGGCCTTTTCCACATCCCTTTCAAGCTGCTTTTTCAGTTCCTCGAGAGATGGGAATTTCTCCTGATCCCTGAGTCTGTCCATGAACTCCACTCTTATCTTCTTTCCGTAGATATCACCGTTGAAGCCAATGATAAAGGTCTCCACATCCACAGGATTGCCATCGGATACCGTAGGATTTGTACCTACATTGGTCATGCCTTTGTAAAGCTTTTGACCTACGAGTACACGGCTTACATAAACTCCTGCCTTTGGGATCGTCTTTCCTTCCTTCGGAATCAGATTTGCGGTAGGGAATCCCAGTACGGTGGAACCTATCTGCTTTCCGTATACAACGGTTCCGCTGAGAGAAACGTGCCGTCCCAGAAGCTCAGCCGCGAGCTTTACATTGCCCTTCTGTATCTCTTCTCTTATGTATGTGCTTGAGATCTCACGTGGATTTCCGTTTTCATCAAGGACCTCTCTCTTCTTTATGATGTGGGCTTTATACCCGTATCTGTCCTGGAGTGAGGCGAGCATTTCGGCATTGCCCTGAGCCTTATGACCGAAGCTGCAGTCGGTTCCGACTACGATGTCTTCTGCGTGCATACCCTCTATAAGCACATCCCGAAGGAAATGCTCGGCAGGTACCTTCATGGTATCGCTGTTCACCGGATATGAAAAAACATAATCAAAACCAAGATTACGAAGTCTGGTAAGATGTTCGTCACCTGATGAGATGGAGGTTTTCATGATTCCGGTGAAAAGGTTCTCCGGATTCTGGGAGAAGGTCAGTATCGCTGTTTTAAGGTGCTTCTCCGATGCTATCCTGAACATGTTCTCAAATATGAGCTGATGTCCGCGATGGCTTCCGTCAAACTTACCGAAAGAGACCACTGTGGGTTCCGGTATGAAGATAGGCGGCTTCATGATGGAGAAGAGCTCACCCTTTTCTGCCATGGCAGATATCTCACTGAGAGTATGACTTTCCTCGATTCCGTACTGACCTACTCTTGTACGGAGAAGCGCTGACATGGCAGCACCTGTTCCGAGTTTTTCACCTATATCCTTACAAAGGGTTCTGATGTAGGTTCCCTTTGAGCAGGTGACCTCCATCTTTACATAGGGAAGACTGATCTCATTTATCTTTATATCATGTATGGTTATGGGATTTGGCTTACGCTCGACTGTCTTTCCCTGTCTGGCAAGATCATAAAGCTTTTTTCCGTTGATCTTTTTTGCACTGTACATGGGAGGGATCTGATCGTAAGTTCCGATGAAGCTTTCTATGGCAGCTCTTACCTCTTCTTCCGAAACCGCCACAGGCTTCTCCGCAAGGATGGTCCCTGTGGTGTCTTCTGTGTCTGTAGTGATGCCCAGCTTCATTTCGGCTTCATAGATTTTTGTGGTGCCGGCTATGGCATCAACAAGTTTGGTGGCCATGCCTGCGCAGACTACCAGAACACCTTCTGCCATAGGATCGAGTGTTCCCGTATGGCCTATTTTTTTCTCATGAAGGATGGATCGAAGCTTTTTTGTAACATCAAAGCTGGTCCAATCCTTTTCCTTCTTAACTACTATAATTCCGTCCATTGATTTCCTGTAAGATTATGATGTGAGTGTCAAAAAGCCGATATCGAATCGTTAATCGTTCTTTCAGACCGGTCTCACATTTATGTTCTGTTCGATATGAAGTCAGGCGCATCCATCTGAAGTGCCAGCTGCCTTGTGATGTTGTTTATAACATCGTGATACGATCCCTGTAAAGTGCAGCCGGCTGCCATCTTGTGACCGCCTCCGCCGAAATGAGCGGCAACACGGGCAACGTCAAGCATATGGTTGTTGCTTCGGAGACTTACCTTGAAGTTCTGGTTGGTCATTTCGTAGATGAAGATGGCACAGTCTATGCCGCTGGTTTCCCTCATCACACTGACTATTCCGTCGATATCCTTGGAGCCTACATTGTAGAACTTCATTTCCTTGCATGTTAGCCAGCCGGCCAGACAGCGACCGTCCATGACCATGAGACTTTCCATAAGAACGCGTCCCAAAACCTGCTGCTGCGGATAGGTCTTTGTGAAAAAGGTATCGTCGATAATGTGACCGAAGTCTATACCTTTTTGCATGAGGAAGCCTGCGATCTCCATGGTGTGAGGAGAAGTACAGCTGTACTTGAAGACTCCTGTGTCATGGACAATGCCGAGATAGAGACATTCTGCTACTTCCCCGGTTATGGATTCTTTGTCTAAAAGGTCGAAAATGACTTCGCAGGTGCTGGAGGCTTCCGGGATGATGGTGCCATGCTCGAACTTCTGGTTTCCCGGGATGTGATGATCTGCAACATAAAGAACAGAAGCATTTTCTGCCAGGGTCTTGTAATCTCCCAGTCTGTCGAAACCATTGCAGTCACACATGATGCACAGATCATACTTTCGGTCCGACGGAACATGTATGATGTCTGAAAATCCGGGCATGAAACGGAATTTTTCATTGGCCGCCTGGAGATAAACATTGACCTTTTTATCCGGATAACGGTTCTTTATATAATTTTTTGTGCCGAGAGTCGAGCCCAGACAATCTCCGTCGGGATTGGTATGTCCCAGTATACAGATGCTGCCCGCAGCTTCGATCAACTGCTGAAATTCATTCATGAAAAAATCCTTTCTCTATACACATTACAGGCAGAAGACGCAAAAACGCATCTCTGCCTGTAAATGATACTATCTGGGGAAAAGCCGATTAAATCAGTAATTCCTTAATTCTCTTCATCGGAGTCGTTCTCTTCCTGAGAATCCTCCTCTGTGTCAACATGCTTTTCAGCATCTTCCTTCGCAACCTTGTTGATGAGGGCATCCATACGGGCACCATACTCGATGGAATGATCTTCAACAAACTGAAGCTCAGGTGTATGACGAAGATTTACTGTCTGAGCCAGCTCTCTTCTCAGGAAGCCGCCGGCTGCTTTCAGTCCTTCCATGGTCTTTGCGAGAGATTCCTTGCTTCCCAGAACTGATATATATACCTTGCAGTACTGAAGGTCCGGAGTAACCTCCGCACCTGTAACAGATACCATAGGTGAAATGCGGGGATCCTTGAGGTCGCGGATGGCTACTGAAAGCTCACGCATGACCTCGGCATTGATCCTGGTGTTTTTTACAGAATTTTTTTTCAACGCTTAACCTCTTCCATTACATAAACTTCAACATAATCATCGAGCTCGATTTCGTTGAAGCCGTCAAATACAAGACCACACTCGTAGCCGGCCTTTACTTCCTTTACGTCATCCTTGAAACGCTTAACGGAAGCAATCTCGCCCTCGAATACCTGATCCTGCTTAGGTCCGCGCATGATACGTGCCTTGGCACCTCTCTGTACGAGACCGTCCTTGACCATACATCCGGCGATATTTCCGACACCGGAAGCCTTGAAGATCTGACGGATCTCAGCATGTCCGATAACCTTCTCCTCGTATACAGGAGCGAGCATACCCTTCATGGCATCTTCGATATCCTCGATAGCCTTGTAAATAATATTGTAAAGTCTTACGTCAACGTTCTCACGCTCAGCGATCTCCTTTGCTGTTGCGTCCGGCTTAACGTCGAAACCGATAACGATAGCATTGGATGCACTTGCGAGAACAACGTCAGACTCACTGATCGCACCAACACCGGCATGGATTACCTTAACGGCAACCTCGTCGTTCTTGATCTTCTCAAGAGAATCCTTAACGGCCTCAACAGAACCCTGTACGTCAGCCTTGATAACGATAGGAAGTTCCTTGATCTCGCCTGCCTTGATCTGATCAAAGAGAGCATCGAGAGAAACCTTCTTCTTGGACTCCTCTACCTTCTTCTGCTTGCTCTCTGTTACGAATGCTGCAGCATAAGCCTTTGCTTCCTTCTCGCTGTCCTTAACCTGGAATATCTCACCGGCATTAGGAACCGCATTGAGACCAAGAATCTCACATGGCTGTGAAGGACCTGCCTTCTTGATACGTCTTCCCTTGTCATCTGTCATGGCACGTACCTTACCGTAAGCAGAACCTACAGCAACTACATCGCCCTGATGAAGAGTACCCTTCTGAACGAGAAGTCTTGCAACGGAACCGCGTCCCTTATCAAGCTCTGCCTCGATTACTACACCGTAAGCTGAACGGTTCTGGTTAGCCTTAAGCTCCATAACATCAGCCTCAAGAACTACGTTCTCAAGAAGATCCTCGATACCGATGTTCTTCTTTGCGGATACAGGTACACAGATTGTGTCTCCGCCGTAATCCTCAGGAACAAGATCATATTTCATGAGCTCCTGCTTAACACGGTCAGGGTTAGCACCCTCCTTATCGATCTTGTTGATAGCTACGATGATAGGAGTATTGGCAGCCTTCGCATGGTTGATAGCCTCGACTGTCTGCGGCATGACACCGTCGTCCGCAGCAACAACGAGAACTGCGATATCAGTTGACTGTGCACCACGCATACGCATGGCTGTGAATGCCTCGTGTCCCGGTGTATCAAGGAAGGTGATGACACGGTCTTCGCCGTTTACATTTACAGAAACCTGGTAAGCACCGATTGACTGTGTGATACCGCCGGCTTCCTTTGCAGTTACATTTGTATTTCTGATGGCGTCAAGTATAGAAGTTTTACCATGGTCAACGTGACCCATTA
>DFGZ01000372.1 GCA_002371295.1 Oribacterium sp. UBA3737
TGTCCTTTTTGTTATGGTCAAAAATACATTTACAAGGAGGAGATGCCATGAAAACAAGTACAGCGATAGGTGCAGGCAGAGCGATTATGAGAATAACCGTTCCCGAACTTAGACAGAGATTATACCCAATCAGAGGAGGAATGAACGAGTATGTTAAAAGTAAGAGTTTCGGGACCGACCTACGAGCTGAAAGATTATTTGGAACACATGGAAAAAGACAAGGTGTACCAGGTCACAAGCCAATCCAAGCCCTTAAAGAATAAGGGAACCAACAAGATCTTCCGAGTATTCTCGGATGTGGACAAGAGAACAAGAATAGAAGCCCGCAAGAGACAGGGCAACAGATAAAAAACGATAACAGGAGGAACGGTTATGGCTAAAGTAATCGCAGTAGCTAATCAAAAAGGGGGAGTCGGGAAGACAGCTTTGGCAAGCAATCTCGGTGTAGGACTTGCCATGAACGATCAAAAGGTTTTGGTAATAGATGCCGATCCCCAGGGTAATCTGACATCCAGTCTCGGCATAGATAATGCAGATGAACTGGAGAACACGCTCGCTTCATTCATAGAGCGCGAGATCAATGAGGATCCGATAGATCCGGCGGAGTATATTCTCCATAACGATGAAGGCGTGGATCTCATGCCGTGCAATATAAAGCTTGCCGGTATGGACTACATGATAATGAATGCTCTCAGCAGAGAACATTTACTGGATGCTTTCGTGTCAAGTGTAAGGGATGAATACGATTATATTCTAATCGACTGTTCACCCAGCCTCAATTTGGTAACGATCAATGTTCTGACAGCGGCGGATTCCGTAATTATTCCGGTGGAGGCATCGTATCTTTCGATGGCAGGTCTTCAACAGTTACTTGCGTCAATAGGTTCTACCAAGAGAAAGCTCAATCGTAAGCTGGAGGTTGAGGGCATCGTTATCAATAAGGTAAATACCCGTACCAACCATGAGAAAGATATCATAGAAAAGCTCCGTGAAGCCTATGGCAGTCAGATAAAGGTATTTGATGTGATGATACCGGAGTCTGTAAGGGCAAAGGAATGTACTGCATACGGACACAGCATATATAAGCATGATCCTAAGTGCAAGGTCGCAAGGGCGTTTGAAGAACTGACAAAGGAGGTGCTGGCGTATGGCTGCTAAGAAACCACTTCCGGACAGGGTACAGCTAAAAGGACTGGATTCTCTTTTTGGTATTGATCAGGAGCAGACCGGACAGGTGCTTGATGTTCCGATCAGAGAGCTTTTCCCATTTCAGAATCATCCGTTTAAGGTCTTGGATGATGAAAAGATGGCTCAGACAGTTGAAAGCGTCCGTGAGAACGGTATCCTCGTACCGATCATGGTTCGTAACAGACCTGAAGGCGGCTATGAAGTGATATCCGGTCACAGGCGTAAACATGCGGCTGAGATAGTCGGACTGGAGACGGTTCCTGTTATCATAAGGGATCTGACCGATGATGAAGCTGTGATTGCGATGGTGGACGCTAATCTCCAGAGGGAAGAGATTCTGCCGAGTGAGAAGGCGTTTGCTTACAAGATGAAGCTTGATGCAATCAAAAGACAGAATAAAGCGGGAAGACCTGAATCAAATAATTCTCGCCAAGTTGGCGAGAATTTATGGAGCGTGAATCAACTCAGCGAGGGTAACAGTGATAGTGCAAGAACTATTCAGCGGTATATCCGTCTCACAGAGCTTCTGCCGCAGCTGTTGGAAATGGTTGATAACAAGAAGATAAAGTTCAACCCGGCAGTTGAGTTATCATATATCACTCCGAGTGAGCAGTTTCTTCTTATGGAAGTCATGGAAGAGGATAATGTTGTTCCGTCTCTTTCGCAGGCACAGCAGATAAAGAAGCTCTCACAGGAAAAACGCTGCACAAAGGAAGCACTCCACGCTCTGTTGGCGGTAGCCAGTATTAAGGAAAGAAATGTTGTCATTAAGCATGAAGTGATTATGCAGTATTTCCCCGCAGAGGCAAGCGATGCAGAAATTGAGAGTCTGATCGTAAGACTCCTTGCAGATTACCGTAAGACGCATGGAGGTGTGTAAAATGCCAAAGTTCGATTACGATTACTATTCTGGTGCAGAAAGTGAACAATTCCGATTCTTGAAGATACCGAAAGTGTTTTTCGAGGATCCTGATTACTTGGATTTAGGTCTAGCAGAATGCATCCTGTATGGTTTTCTACATGAGCAGGTTGCATTTTCAAAGCAGAACGGATGGGTTGATGAGGCAGGAAAAACCTATGTCATAAGATCACTGGAATCCATACAGAAACTGCTTCATGATTGCAGTGCTGATAAAGCAAGGTCAACTCTGAAAAATCTCATAGAATTTGGACTTATCGAGAAAAAACGTAGAGGGCAGGGCAAACCGGATATCATTTATGTGAAGAATTTTGTCAGCAAGAAGTCGGAAAAATCGTACTCTGAAGAAACGGATGATTGTGGAAAACTTTTTTCTGAAACAGGAAAAACCGAAGTCTTGAATGATGAAAAACCAATCTCTAGAGATGGGGATTTCCTTGTTCTTGAAGTGGGAAATTCCGCACCAATAGATCCTAATAATTATTTAAAAAATATTATTGAGCCTAATCATAATCTTATCCAGGTTACTGGTAATACTACAGAAGCGGCTTCGCCTGTGGATAACTCAGGATGGGATGAGGATGTGATACGTGAAGATATTGCACAGATCAAGGAGAATATCTATTACGACGAAATGTCTGCAAGGTACAGAGCAGAATATAACAGTCGATTTGACGAACTGTTTGAAGTTATGGTTGATCTTGTAGCCGGGAAAAGAGAGTCGCTGAATATCGGAGGAACAGAGTATCCCCAATGGCTTGTTCGTAAAAGAATCTTATCGCTGACAGCGAGTCATGTTGAGTATGTTATGGGGATGATAGCCGAGAATCTCGGTAAGATACACAATATGCGGAAGTATATGATTGCATCACTCTTTAATGCGCCGACAACGATGGATAATTACTTCACACAGCTTGTCCATCACGATATGCACACAGAGGAATGGTACGAGATGTCTCAGAAGATGGC
>DFGZ01000028.1:0-974 GCA_002371295.1 Oribacterium sp. UBA3737
TGACTCGAGTAACCTGAAGATGTTCTGGAAAGATACAAACAGAAGATTCTTAGGTGCCACTAGGGCCTTCTATAATTATTACGGATTCAAGAGCGGAGATGAGTTTCTGGGTAAGACGGACGAAGAAATCGGCTGGCATCTTAATGATGAACCCTTTGAAAAGGATGAGCTTAGTATACTTAAAAAAGGAGATTCGATAGATAATGCCACCACCATAAATGTTGTTGATGGTGTAGCACATCATATAATCGCATCAAAGATACCTGTGTACAAAGATAACCAGATCATAGGACTGGTGGGGTATATGGTGGATGCGGATTATGATGTGGTGGCAGACGGTACCAGGAGAGACAACCGTAATATAGATCCGGTTACGGGACTTATGAATGTTCAAGGTCTCCTGACATCTATAGCAGAGCTTGATAACAACTACAGGACCAATGGTGAGAATTATCTCTATATTGCTCTTAATATCGAAGGCTACAGTGATGTGCTGGTTGATTATGGCGGAGAAGTGGCCATGAAGCTGCTGAAAAAGCTGGCGGATATAATAAAGAGCAGCTTCAGCAGTACTGCCACCATATCCAGAAACGAAGGAGCACATTTCGGGATATGTGAGAGAGGGCGACCTATAGATGTGGTATTCGGATTCATCAGCGAGTGTATGTCTGCTGTAAATGACATAGAAGAGATAGACGGACGGGAATGCCGGCTGGTGGCTCGTTTCGGCGTTGCAAGCGGAACTGAAGCGGATAACTATCAGAGTATCATGGAACTTGCCAATAATCGTATACGTAAGGCCCGCCGTTTTAAGGGAAAAGGTGTCAGATTCATGGATGAAATCGTTCCGGATCCATTTACCGACATACCTCTTCCTGCAGTTATGATACGACCAAAGCTGGATAAGGAGAAAAACAAGCCTGTTGACATGGTATTTATCTTTGCGAACAATGCCTACCTTGAGATGATCGGAA
>DFGZ01000028.1:1103-6421 GCA_002371295.1 Oribacterium sp. UBA3737
TGGATCGACATGACCTATCGGGCCTGCAAGGGTGAGCTTGTAAAGGCGACGCTATACGATGGAGCGACCCATCACTGGCTTAAATTCACTGCATCACCTACGGAAGAGCCTAATGCATGCTTTGTGATCTGCGATGTGGTAGACGAAGAGATGCGCGGACAAAAAGAAAAGAAATAATTATTTCCCCTGACTTATATATAGTTATAGGTCAGGGGAGTTTTTGTGTTGCGGAAAGAAAAGGCTGCCGGATAAAGAAACGCGACCGAAAAATATTAAAAATCAGAATATTTCTGAAATGAAACCTGCTTAATATAACAATTAGTTATCAAACCGGTTTACGGACATTTTATAGATTTTATGCCTTGAACAAATGAATGGCAAAAATTAATTGTATAAAATATTTCAAAATCTACCATGTTTTTATTTCATTAGTAAATAGAAGTAAGCGCTTTACATTTGTAAAAGATGATTGATTATGACTGCATTTGGATAACTTTTGAAAAAAAGATGATTGGCTCATATTAAAATGTAATTTAATAAAACAGCTTGAAGGAAGAGTGGGTATCAATAAAAAAACGATATTATTATTTAAGGGTATATCAAAAAGGCATTAAATATATTTAATGGTTGCATTAACAATAATAAATGCTATAATCATCGTTGTTTTTGGGGAAAAACAATATTTATGCTTTAAGGAGAGTAGAGAATAATGACAAGACTACTGTACAAGGGTTCAAGCTTTGCTAACGGACTTACAAACGGAAAGATGTATGAGGTTGAGGATGTTAACCAGTTCTGCGTATCTGTTATCGATGACAGCGGAAAGCAGCATTTCTATTCAAAGGTTAATCCATGCCAGTTTGGCAGCGTAGGAATGAAGGGATCCTGGTCTGAAGTATCTAAATAAACAGGAAAAATAAAAAGAAGCTTTTCATTGATTTCAAGTTTTGAGGTTGATGAAAAGCTTCTTTTTTTATCAAAATTTAATATAATAGGATTAATATATCTGATATCATCGGATTAACAAACATTTCCAGAGAATCTGGAAATCAGACAGGGAGCTTTATGAGTCATATTCTATGAGGTGTGGTGTACATTTTCTGTGTGCCGTGTACATCTAAAAGGAGGGCGCGTTATGGACGAGGCTAGAGCGATTCTTGGATGGATTTCACCGGATGGTACCTTTACTCCTTATGAATGGGGAGAACATACAGAGGGGGCCGTTGAAATAATTAACAAGAACGGTTGGTACCATGAATTCTGCGAGAGGTATTGCGCAAATGAGCGTGATTTCCTCTGTGACAAGGGATACTGCCTGCTGCATGATCCCGGTAAGAACAACATTTCTGCGACTCACATTCGCCCTTTGACAACGAGACAAAGAGATTTTCTTTACGGATATTTTATTGATCTCGGTGATCATAAAAAAGCGAATCAGATGTTGCTTCATGAATTTTGAACTCTGAAAAAATTATGGTATGAACTATCTAATCAGCGGGTTGAAACATTTTAAGACCATAAACAGACATAAATGGGAGGTCATGAAGAACTGTTTTAAAGTTGGGCTTTACAAACAGGGGATACTTCATGATCTTTCCAAATATTCATGGATAGAATTTAAGACAGGCATAAAATACTATCAGGGAAACAAGAGTCCCAATACCGAGGAACGTCTTCGAACCGGAGTGTCTGAAGCCTGGCTTCACCACAAGGGTCGAAACAAGCATCATTTTGAATACTGGTGCGATTACGACCTTGAAAAGAAAGGAACCATGATAGGCTGCCGTATGCCCTACAGATATGTGGCCGAAATGTTCTGTGACAGGGTGGCCGCGGCTAAAGTATATAAAGGAAAAGACTACCATGACGGTGTGGCGTGGGAATATTTCGAGCCTACAAAGGATACTGTACTGCTGGCGCCGGAGACTAAGAAGGAGATCACCGAGCTTCTTCTGATGCTGAAAAATGAAGGAGAAGAGAAGACCTTTGCTTTTCTTAGGGAAGAAGTGAAACGAAGAAAAAATGAACGCGATTATTTTTAATCGCGTTCAAAAATAATAGTGTAAAAAAAGGAAACAAAAAACCGAATCGCATAAGCGATTCGGTTTAATTATGCGTGCGACAGGATTCGAACCCACGACCTTCTGGTCCGTAGCCAGACGCTCTATCCAGCTGAGCTACGCACGCATCTTTGTTTGTGTGCCGCTCTCTTCAAGCGACTCAGTTATATTAGCGAATACCGGAAAGAATGTCAACACATAATTTAAAAAAATTCTGATTTTTTTGACCTTTTCAGAATTTCTGAAGAATTTCTGCAGTTAAACCTCAGTCAGATGGGGATTCATCAGATGATGAAAGCCTGTCATTGGCAAGATCATAAAGGGTATATTTATTTACCACATTATATATGGCATCATCTATTTCCTTATATAAGGTAAAAGAAGGACAATTTGCTGACTTATGGCATACAGAAGAGCCGTTAACGCATTCCACTGGAGCCAGACTGCCTTCTGCCGCATCAAGGATGTCGCCGGCCTTTATGTCAGTGACAGGACGTGTAAAGAGATATCCGCCCTTTGCCCCGCGGACAGACTTCAGAAATCCGCCTTTTACCATAAGTGATATGATCTGTTCAAGGTACTTGAGTGAAATACCCAGTCTCTCGGAGATGTCCTTGATACATACAGGATTTTCTCCGTCACAATGCTGAGCTATATCTATAAGGGTTGCCAGTGCATAGCGCCCCTTTGTTGAAATCATCATACTATCAACCTCCCAAAAAAGAGCATAAAGTAAAATTAATCCTACCATATTACTAGAGTTTGTTCAATAACGCTTTATGTAATGTTTTTCACATTAGACAAAAATAGAAATTACTATTGTTTTTATATAGATACATGTGCTTTTAAGGCTTTATGTATATTGACAGATTATTGTCAGAATAATATACTTCCAATGCTTCCATAAATTGTATACACACATCGAAAGATTGTTGCGCATGCAACGTTGTTAAGTGGAGCAATAGTTTATTATCCTGGTATCAGATGAGATGACACGAAGCATTGTTCTTCAATAGTCTCAGGCGTCTGATGTGCTATGGATAAGACAAGGTTTATATTGGAGGAAAAGAAATGAGAGAGGAATGGAGAGGCTTTAATGCCGGACATTGGACAAGCGACGTAAATGTACGTTCATTCATTCAGAATAACTACACACCATACGACGGTGATGCCAGCTTCCTGCAGGGACCTACAGATGCTACTAAGGAGCTCTGGGATGAGGTTCAGGGATTACAGAAAGAAGAGAGAGCCAAGGGCGGAGTTCTTGATATGGAGACAAAGATCGTTTCCGGTATCACAGCTTACGACGCAGCTTATATAACAGCCGATTCTAAGGATAAGGAAAAGGTTGTTGGTCTTCAGACTGATAAGCCTCTTAAGAGAGCATTCATGCCTTATGGCGGAATCAAGATGGCAGAGCAGGCTTGTACAACTTACGGCTACACACCTGATCCACTTCTTCACAAGATCTTCACAGAGTATCACAAGACACACAACCAGGGTGTATTTGATGCTTACACACCGGAGATGAAGAAGGTTCGTCACGCTCATATTCTTACAGGTCTTCCTGATACATATGGCCGTGGACGTATCGTAGGTGATTACAGAAGAATCGCTCTTTACGGTATCGATTTCCTCATTGAAGAGAAGAAGAAGGATTTCGACAACTGCGGCGACGGAACAATGACAGATGACATCGTACGTAAGAGAGAAGAGATTGCTGATCAGATGAGAGCTCTCCGTCAGATGAAGGAGATGGCTGCATCTTACGGCTTCGATATTTCAGCTCCTGCAAAGAATGCAAGAGAGGCTGTTCAGTGGCTCTACTTCGGTTACCTTGCTGCTATCAAGACACAGAACGGTGCTGCGATGTCAGTAGGTCGTGTTTCTACATTCCTTGATATTTATATTAACAGAGATATCGCTGAGGGTACTCTTACTGAGGCTGAGGCTCAGGAACTTATCGACCACTTCGTAATGAAGCTTCGTATGGTTAAGTTCGCAAGAATCCCTTCATACAACCAGCTCTTCTCAGGAGACCCTGTATGGGCTACACTTGAGGTTGCAGGTATGGGTCAGGACGGACGTTCCATGGTTACAAAGAACGACTACCGTTTCCTCCACACACTTGAGAATATGGGACCTGCACCGGAGCCAAACCTTACAGTTCTTTACACAAAGAGACTTCCTGAGAACTTCAAGAAGTATGCTGCAAAGATCTCTGTAACAACTTCATCAATCCAGTATGAGAACGATGATGTTATGAGACCGGTATGGGGCGATGACTACTCCATCTGCTGCTGCGTATCTGCTACACAGACAGGTAAGGAGATGCAGTTCTTCGGAGCACGTGCAAACCTTGCTAAGTGCCTTCTTTACGCTATCAACGGCGGTGTTGATGAGAAGTTAAAGGAGCAGATCGGACCTGAGTACAAGCCTATCACATCAGAGTATCTTGATTATGATGAGGTTTGCCACAAGTATGATCAGATGATGGACTGGCTTGCAGGCGTTTACGTTAACGTACTTAACCTTATCCAGTACATGCACGACAAGTACTTCTATGAGGCTGCGGAGATGGCTCTTATCGATACAGATGTACGTCGTACATTCGCTACAGGTATCGCAGGTTTCTCACACGTAGTTGATTCACTTTCTGCTATCAAGTATGCAAAGGTAAAGACTGTTCGTGATGAGGACGGCCTCGTAGTAGATTATGAGGTTGAGGGTGACTTCCCTAAGTATGGTAATGATGATGACCGTGCTGATGAGATCGCTGTTGAGCTTCTTAAGACATTCCTCAACAAGATCAAGAAGCACCACACATACAGAGACTCAGAGCCTACAACATCTATCCTTACTATCACATCAAACGTAGTATACGGTAAGGCTACAGGTGCTATGCCTGACGGACGTAAGGCCGGCGCTCCTCTTTCACCGGGAGCAAACCCAAGCTACGGTGCTGAGACTTCAGGTCTTCTTGCATCTCTTAACTCAGTGGCTAAGCTTCCATACGAGTATGCACTTGACGGTATTTCAAATACTCAGACAATCAATCCTGCAGCTCTTGGACACACAGAGGATGAGCAGTCAACAACTCTTGTAAGAGTTATGGACGGTTATTTCTCAAAGGGTGCACACCACGTAAACGTTAACGTTTTCGGTGTTGAGAAGCTTAAGGATGCTATGGAGCACCCTGAGAAGCCTGAGTACGCTAACTTCACTATCCGTGTATCCGGATATGCAGTTAAGTTCATC
>DFGZ01000073.1 GCA_002371295.1 Oribacterium sp. UBA3737
AAGATTCCGCCGTGAGGTGCCATAAGGGTACATCCAAAGGCTACTGAAAGAGCTCCGGCAAGGGCTGAACCTGCGATACATGAAGGAAGTACATGGATAGGATCTGATGCTGCATATGGGATAGCACCCTCTGTGATGAAGGCAAGACCCATGATGAAGTTTACAGGACCGCTCTCACGCTCCTCCTTGGTGAACTTGTCCTTGAAAAGGATAGTTGCAAGGGCGATGGCACATGGAGGAACCATACCGCCGATCATAACTGCTGCCATGATGTCATAGTTGCCTGCTGCTATTGAAGCAACACCGAAAACGTAAGCTGCCTTGTTAAAAGGACCACCCATATCGATGGACATCATACCTGCAACGATTACTCCGAGAAGAATCTTTGATGTACCGGACATGCTTGCGAGACCGTCATTAAGAGCTGTGTTGATCCAGCCGATAGGAGGCTCTACGATGAAGTTCATAGCAAGACCGATGATAAGTATTCCGCAAAGAGGATAGATAAGAACAGGCGCTATCTTCTCAAGTGACTTAGGAAGACTTGTACACATCTTCTTTAAGCAATTCATAACATAACCTGCGATGAAACCTGCAAGAAGTGCTCCAAGGAAGCCTGACTTACCGCTTGCTGCGATCATACCGCCTACGAAACCTACTGCGAGGCCCGGACGGTCAGCGATACTTTCTGCGATGTAACCTGCAAGAACAGGAAGCATGAAACCGAATGCTACGCCACCGATACCCTTGAGTGTAGCTGCGAGTGGTGTGATGGAACCGAAGTTAGAACGATCTGCCTCTGCAAGAGCATTGAGATCGATGGAAAGACCGTCGATAAGGAATGCAAGAGCGATAAGGATACCTCCTCCTACTACGAAGGGAAGCATATGAGATACACCGTTCATAAGGTGAACATAGATCTTATGTCCTGCGTTTCCGCCGCTTGTAACAGTCTCCCTGCTGACCTTGCCCTGTGCCTTGTAAACAGGTGCGTCACCCTTTATGGCTCTTTCGATAAGCTGAGGAGCCTTGCTGATTCCGTCTGAAACAGGGACCTGGATGAGCTTCTTTCCGTCAAAACGGTCCATAGGAACCTGAGCATCTGCTGCAACGATGATGCAGTCGGCTTCAGCGATCTCCTGCTCGGTGAGGACATTGTCAGCACCTGCTGAACCTCTGGTCTCGACCTTAACGAAGCAGCCTGCTGCCTTCGCTGCCTTCTCGATTCCTTCCGCTGCCATAAATGTATGAGCGATACCTGTAGGACATGAAGTTACAGCAAGGATCTTCTTCTGTGCGGCTCTGGAAGATGCTCCTTCCTTCTCGGCATCCTTTGCATCTGCTGCATCAATGATCTTCAGGAATTCATCTTCGTCCTTGGCATTTCTGAGTGCATTTACAAAATCCTCATCCATAAGGAGTCTTGAGAGCTTTGAGAGCACTGTAAGGTGAACATTGTCCTTGGTCTCAGGAGCAGCGATAAGGAAAAGAAGGTGTACCGGATCTCCGTCCAATGAGTCATAATCAACTCCGTCAGGAATGACCATTGCTGCAAGTCCTGCTGACTTTACGCAGTCACCCTTTCCATGTGGAATTGCAAGTCCGTCACCGATTCCTGTGGTTGACTCCTCTTCTCTTGCAAATACCTTCTTCTTGTAAGCCTCAGGATCTAAAATGTTTCCGCTCTTCACCATGAGCTCAACTGCCTGCTCAATGGTCTCCTGTTTGCTTCCCGGTGCAGCTTTAAGGTTAATGCTGCGCTTGTCAAGTAAATCTGTAATCCTCATAGTTTTCCCCTTTTATTTATACTTAATTAAAAATTCGGTCATAATCACTCACGCCGATCTTTTTCATCTTTACATCGGTGCGGTGATATCATCAAGATACTGTGAAACTGCTGATTCAGCTCAGTCCGTCATACACCTTCATAACTTCTTCCTTAGTTGCCAGAAGCTCTGAAAATGCACTTGCACTGCCTGCTGAAATACCCATTCTGAAGGCGTGCTCATAATCCTTCTTTTCCTCGTAGCCTGCGATAAAGCCTGCCACCATGGAGTCTCCCGCGCCAACAGCATTAACAAGCTTGCCTTTGGCCGCCTCATGCATGTGAACCTCCCCGTTCTCATCGAGAAGTACCGCGCCCTCTCCGGCCATGGAAACAAGAACATTTACTGCTCCCTGATCCTGAAGCTTGCGTGCGTAAGGCACAACCGATTCGCGGGTCTTGAGCTCTACACCGAAGATCTCCCCAAGTTCATGATTGTTAGGTTTAATCAGGAACGGATGGAACGGAAGCACATTCATGAGCAGCTTTTGAGTGGCATCTACTACAAAGCGAATGCCTTTGCCCTGAAGCTGTTCCATGATGTCATGGTAAATGGTAGACGGCATGCTTTCGGGAATCGATCCCGCAAGTACCAGCGTGTCACCTTCCTTCATACTCTGAAGCTGGTCCATCAGCTTCTTCTGTGATGCGTCATCTATGACAGGACCCATACCGTTTATTTCAGTTCCGTCATAGTCCTTCAGTTTTACATTTATCCTGGAGAAGCCGTTGTCTATCCTGATGAAATCATTTCTGAGCTTCATTTCCTCAAGTCTTCTTATGATCTCATCACCTGTAAATCCTGCAACAAAACCAAGTGCCGTATTTTCATGTCCGAGATTAGTCAAAACAGTGGAAACATTGATTCCCTTACCCCCCGGAAGCATCTGTTCCTGTGTGGTACGATTAGTCATACCCATGTCAAAGGACTTCATGGAAACAATGTAATCAAGGGAAGGGTTGAAAGTTACTGTATAGATCATTGCCGACCTCCTTTATATACCATCATAATACGTTCAAACTCAGTCATAATCAATCGTTTAAGTTCACAATTATTTCACAGGTTTTTGTACATATTGTACACGTGTATTTTGATATGTACACTATTTTGCATTGCATTGCCCATATGTCAAGTTAATAACCATCATACTCTGTCAAAATATGTCTAAATCACATTTGATTGCTTTAATCCAAACAAAAAAAGTGCGGCTGTCAGAGTCGATCAGTCTCTATCAACCACACTTTTATGGTACTAAAAGCATTCTTTTCAGACTCCCAAGGTCCCTCAATATGATAAGATATATAAAGAACTAAAAGATTCTTTTGACCGATTATTGAACTTTTATTAAAGCTGCAAAAACTATACGCTGGCTATGTTTAGCAACTGTTAGAGATGAATCTGGGGGATTTGAAATGAAAAAGAATAATTACAAGATAATGTATTTTGCCGGAATCTGGTCATTGATGCTGCTTTTCGCAGCTTCCTGCGGAAAGTCCGTTCCTTTGGTGTCTTCGGCTTCAGAAGATAATTCTCGCAGTGAGGTCAAAGAAGTGAAAGAAACCGAAACGGCAGAAACTTCTTCGGAAACAGAAGATGCCGGCACTGAAGCATCACAAAAAGAGACAGCCGAAGTTGCTGCCAAAAAAAAGGATAAAAATGAAATGACGGATCGCTTTATTTCAAAACTCTCAAGCGCTACCGGCATCACTCCGCAGGACATCAAGTACTATCTCGTGGATGATTTCGATAAGAATGGGAAATATGAAGGCTTTATGTTCATAGGAACAGATATAGATGATGAATTAAACTCCTGCGAAGGTGAGGTATGGTTTGTTAATGAACGTGAATCCAGAAAGCTTCACGAAAAATTCAGTTTCTTAATAAACAAAGACAACAACATCTTCAGCATAATAGAAGGACATGACAAGAACTATGTTGCTTTCAGCGACCTGTATGTCACACAGGCTGTAACCAACATGTATTATATTGACGGAGATTCCTGTGAGGAATCAGCAGTATCAAAAATAGGTGATGCTGCCGTTGATCCTGACACAGGCGACCTGATCATTATAATAGGTGCCTATGACTGTTTATGCGAATATGACGCCGGTTCCAGCGAACCTATGTGGACAGGGCACAGCTGGAAACCGTATTACTTCTATTACAGCAGAAACATCGGTGATTTTACTGAATATGGCGCTTCTGCTATGACCGGAGAGGAGCTTAATGCTGCCGTTGG
>DFGZ01000199.1 GCA_002371295.1 Oribacterium sp. UBA3737
GAAGAACGATGCAGGTGCATACATTAACGGTATCAAGATGGTTGCAGTTCTTTCAGGTGCTATCATCCTCATCCAGTCATTCGTTCCCGGTGCCGCTGCAGTTCTTAAGCAGCTCACAAAGCTTAACTCAGTATGTATGCCGATGCGTTACCTCTGGGTTTTCGCAGCTTACATTGCACTTCGTAAGGCAGGCTCAAAGTATGCTCCTGAGTACCGTTTCGTGAAGAACAACACACTTGCTCTTATCGCAGGTGGCTGGTGCTTCTTCGTAACAGCTGCCTGCTGTATCCTCGGTGTTTATGATACAGATCCGTTCACAATGGCTCTCAATATCATCACACCTTGTGTACTTACAGCTCTCGGCGTTATACTTCCTATTATCAAGAAGAACGAAGCTAAGAATGCTGTTGAAGCTAAGGCTTAATGATAATTGAATAAAGATTTTTCAAAAGCTGTCCGTGTATGCGGGCAGCTTTTTCATGTCATCAATAAATATTTTTGGGGAGGAAAATGTTAATAATGTGTCAATAATATTCAAAAATCTTAGTAATCCTCCGATGAATTTGTATATCTTGCCCATGATGGTCGAAATTGCACATATCATAAACGAAATCGTGAACATTTATGCTCTCTGTACTGTTAAAATATACATAGAAAAAAGCAAACTTAATCAACATATGATTGAGATTGCACAAATAATGCGCCCGATTTTGGAAAAAGGGTAAAAAAAGGCCCCCTACGCTGAGCGAAATATAAAGGGAGGTCGAAAATGGAGGATATCTATGAAGAAAAGACTTATGGCAGCCGTTATGGCAGGAACTATGGTAGCTTCACTTGCAGCTTGCAGCCCATCACCACAGGCACCTCAGGAGACAAAGGGAGCTGACACAGCAGCTACAACCGCTGCCCAGGCTGAGACTAAGAAAGAAGAGACAGCAGCAGCGCCGGCTGCAGCTGAGGGAGATAAGACCCTTACAGTTTATGCATGGGACAAGAACTTCAACATTCCTGCACTTCAGGCTGCAGAGGCTGATTATCAGAAGAATGTAGATCCTGAGTTCAAACTTAACATCGTTGAGCAGTCACAGTCATCTGACGTTGAAAATGCCATCACACTGGCAGGTTCAGCAGGAGACTACAGCTCACTTCCCGATATCGTTCTTTTTCAGGATCACTACTTCCAGAAGTATGTGACAGATTTCCCTGAGGCATGGGCAAGCTTCGAAGGAGCAAGTGTCAACTGGGATGACTTCGGAAAAGAGAAGTTATCATATTCGACCATCAACGGTGTTCACTATGGTATGCCTGTAGATAACGGTACGGTCGTTTTTGCATACAGAACAGATCTTCTTAAAGAAGCAGGATACACCATCGATGACATGAAGGGAATCTCATGGGATGAGTGGCTTGAGATTGGTAAGAAGGTAAATGAGAAGACAGGAAAGTATCTTCTTTCCATGGACGGTGACGGTAACGATCTTCCATACATGATGCTTCAGGCTGAAGGCGTTTCACAGTTCAAGGACGGAGATGTAAACCTTTCCGAGAACGAGACCTTCAAGAAGGTTATCGACGTTATCGTAAGAGGCGTTAAGGACAATGTTATCTACCTTGCAAATGACTGGTCAGACTACACAGATCAGACCATCGTAGGCGACATGGTAGCAGGTGTCATGAACGGAAACTGGATCATCCCTACAATCAAGCAGGTTTCAGA
This sequence comes from Oribacterium sp. UBA3737, assembly GCA_002371295.1. The sequence continues at coordinate 1,718 of DFGZ01000199.1, forward strand.
CAACTCAGGAAAGTGGGAGATCACAAGCATGCCTACACTTGAGGGCAATGGCAAGGAAGGCTTCGCATCAAACGGCGGTTCTTCACTTTACATCACATCAAACTGCAAGAAGCTTGAGCTCGCACAGGATTTCCTTGCAAAGACATTTGGCGCAGGTTCTATCGAGACTTATGATGCAGCCCTTAAGAACGGCGGCGTAATCACATGCTCAATTTCAGCCGGCACATCTGATGTATATAACGAGGGCGTTGAGTACTTCAACAACACACCTATCTATGCTGAGATCGTTAAGATGGGTGCCAATGTTCCTGTAGTAGAGCAGAGCGATTATCACTATCCTACACGTACACAGGTTGCTGCAGCTATCCAGAACATCATTAACGGTGCGGATGCTGATTCAGCTATCAAGGATGCTGAGGATCAGGTTAGATTCGCAATGCAGGGCTGATGCTTAAAGCTAAGAATAATTTTTCATAATTCACTCCTATTAAGGGCGGGGAGTCACAAGAGCTTCCCCGCCCGTTTTATGCAAAAAAGGACATAAAAACATGAAATAGACCGGTACGAAAACCCGGTTCCGAACAGATTTTTACACTTTCATGTACATAGGAAGAGAATTTTAAAGGAGGATCCACATGAATACATCAAATAAAGAGACCAGCGTACTTGCAAAGCAGCATCGCGCAGGATGGTTCTTTTTACTTCCCGCTACCATACTGATCTTTGTTCTGAATTTCTATCCGATGCTTCAGGCTTTTATCATTTCACTGAAAAAGGGGTCACCTGCTGCATTACAGTGGACAACTCCCATATTCAACAACTACACACGTATGTTCCAGGACAAGCTGTTCATCCGTTCAATAGGAAACACCTTCCTGTACCTTCTTATTCAGGTACCGATCATGCTCATCCTTGCGATACTTCTGGCACAGCTTCTCAACAATAAGGATTTAAAATTCCGTGGACTATTCCGTACTATGGTGTTCCTGCCTTGTGCCACATCACTTGTATCCTATGCATTGATTTTTAAATCTTTATTTGCAACACAGGGACTTATCAATTCTGTTCTTGTGAACCTGGGAATCTTTAAAGACAACTTTAACTTCCTTGGAACTCCGTGGTCTGCCAAGATGGTCATCATCATCGCCCTCATCTGGAGATGGACAGGCTACAACATGGTTTTCTACCTTGCGGGACTTCAGAACATAGAGTATTCGGTATATGAAGCTGCAAAAATCGACGGAGCCAACGGATGGGAGACCTTCTGGGGAATCACAGTACCCCTTTTAAGACCTGTCATCGTCATGACATTCATCATGTCCATCAACGGTACACTCCAGCTCTTTGATGAGTCCATGAACCTTACAGGCGGCGGACCTGCGAACTCCACCATCACCATGTCACACTATATCTACAACAACTCCTTCGGACAGGGCGTAGGAAACTTCGGATATTCATCAGCCCTCAGCTTTGTTGTATTTATCATGGTGGCAGTACTTGCATTTATCAATCTGAAAGTAGGTGACAAACGTGACTAATAATCTTTCCAAGGTAAAAACAAATTCATCCGCTATACAGAAGCGTCTGATTCCGACTTATATCTTTCTGACTATATGGTGCCTGTTCTCCGTATTTCCGCTTTACTGGATGGTCACAGCAGCTACCAATGCCTCCATCGAGGTGGCAAAGGGCAAGATCGTTTTCGGAACCTACGCAGCCGAGAATTTCAAGAATCTTCTTGCTGCCGAACCCCTCTGGAGATCACTTGGTAATTCCTTCAAATATTCTCTGGTTCAGACAGTGCTCTGCCTCTTTATCTGCTCACTGGCAGGTTATGGCTTCGAGCTTTACCATGACAAGGCAAAGGACAAGCTTTTCGGCATACTGCTCCTCGCCATGATGGTGCCTCAGGTAGCGACCATGATCCCGCTGTTCCGTATGGTTTCCGATGCACACCTTCTGAACACAGTGTGGGCATTTATACTTCCGTCCATTTCAACACCCTTCATGATCATGATGTTCAGACAGAACTCAAGAAACTTCCCTATAGACATCATGGAGGCAGCAAGACTTGACGGACTTACAGAGATGGAGATCTTCTTCCGTATGTATCTCCCTGTTATGAAATCAACCTATGCGGCAGCTGCGGTTATCACCTTCATGAATGCATGGAACTCATATATGTGGCCGAAGGTAGTCATGAATACAGATACCGGAGCCATGAACATGCCCATGCTTATCGCGAACCTTGCGGCAGGATATACAGTTGATTATGGCCAGCTCATGATGGGCGTACTTTTCTGTTCTATACCTACCATGGTCATTTTCTTCATATTACAGAAGCAGTTCGCAGAAGGTATCACAGGTTCGGTTAAGTAAAGCCGGGGGAAAGGGTTATTATGGAAAAGTTTGATTATGAAATAGTTAAGGATCCGAAGGTGTTCAAGGTAAATGTCCTTCCCGCAGCATCGGATCATATAGCATACAGAAGCGAAGAGGAGCTTGCAGCAGGAGAAACAAGCCTTCGATACTCTCTGAACGGAATATGGAAGTTCGCCTATGCGAAGAACTACCTTTGCACCATTCCTGATTTCTATAAGGAAGACTACGATGCCCACAGCTGGGAGGATATAAGAGTTCCTGCCCATATACAGATGGAGGGCTACGATGTTCCGGCCTATGTGAACACCCAGTATCCATGGGACGGAAGAGAGCAGATTGAACCGGGTGATATCCCTGAGGATTTCAATCCTGTAGGCTCCTATGTGAAGTACTTTACAGTTCCCGAAGCCTTTGAGAACCAGCGTCTTTTCATCTCTTTTCAGGGAGTAGAGTCCGGTTATGCCCTCTGGCTCAACGGAAAATTCGTGGGATACAGTGAGGATACCTTCACACCAAGTGATTTCGAGCTTACACAGTATGTGAAGCCGGGAGAGAACAAGCTCTCTGTACAGGTGTTCAAGTGGACCGCATCAAGCTGGCTTGAGGATCAGGATTTCTACCGCTTCTCCGGCATCTACAGAGATGTTTATCTCTATACAGTTCCGAAGGTTCATGCCTGGGATCTCAAGGTGAGAGCACTGCCGGACGAGACATTGAAAAAGGCTACCTTTGAGTTTTCCATAGAGCTGGAGGAGGCAGCAGGCTCAACAGAGTACATTCTTTCTTATGAAGGAAAGGCGGTCCTGAAGGGTGAGATCAAGAACATCGCTTCATCCCTGAGAGTCACAGGAAGCGTGGAAAATCCGGTGCTCTGGTCTGCTGAAGATCCTGCATTATACAGTCTTAAGTTAAGGCTCAAGGATGAAAAGGGTGAGGTAACCGAGGTCATAGAGCAGCCTGTAGGCTTCCGCCGTTTCGAAATGGTGGACGGTATCATGAAGATAAACGGAAAGCGCATCGTATTTAACGGTGTGAACCGCCACGAGTTCTATACTGATAAGGGGCGTGCTAATGTCACCGAAGAGGATGTAAGAGCCGACGTCATCGCCATGAAGCGGAACAATATCAATGCTGTCCGCACGTCGCATTACCAGAATGCACCTTACATATATCGCCTCTGTGATGAGTACGGTCTTTATATGATCGCAGAGAACAACATGGAGAGCCACGGTATATGGGACATGATAGCAAGGGGACAGAAGCCTCTGGAGTATGCCCTTCCCGGAAACCGCGAAGAGTATGCACCGATGCTTCTGGACCGCATAAACAGCACCTATCAGCTGGATAAAAATCATCCTTCAGTTATCATCTGGTCCATCGGAAATGAATCCTTCGGAGGAAAGCTTCCTCTCATGATGGCAGACCGCTTCCGCACACTGGACAAGGACAGACTGGTACACTACGAGGGTGTGGCTCATGATGAGAGATATCCTGAGACAACGGATATGTATTCACAGATGTACACTCCCGCAGCGGATATAGAAAAGTATCTGAAGGAGCATACCGATAAGCCATTCATTCTCTGTGAGTACACCCACTCCATGGGTAACTCTAACGGAGGTATGTTCAAGTATACGGAGCTCTCAGACAGAGAGCCAAGATATCAGGGCGGTTTCATCTGGGATTATGTGGATCAGTCCATCAGAACGAAGAACCGTTTCGGTGAGGAGTATCAGGCCTATGGCGGAGATTTCGGTGAGAGACCTACGGACTATGAGTTCAGCGGTAACGGAATTATGGACGGAACCCGTAAGGAGTACGGCGGAAAGATGCAGGAGGTTCGCTATTGCTTCCAGACTCTTAAGGTCGGGGTTTCAGACGGTAAGATCACAGTTTTCAACAGAAACCTTTTCACCGATGCATCCAAGTGGGACTGCATCGTGAGTCTCGGAAAATGCGGAAACGTGCTTGCAAGAAAGGTAATGAAGCTTCAGGTGGCTCCGCTTACAGAAAAGAGCTTCGATTATCCTTTTGAGATTCCTGATGAAGCAGGAGAGTACACTGTGGATGTTTCCTTCCGCTTAAGAGAGGATACGCTCTTTGCAAAGAAGGGTCATGAGGTAGCCTACGGTCAGGGCGTAGAAAGAGTCCGCGAAGAGGAGCTTTCAAGAAGACATGAGGCTGAGTTAAAGAAGCCTTTCAAGGTCATAAGAGGTTCTGTGAATGTAGGAGTAAAGGGTGAGAACTTTGATATCCTTATTTCTACCTTAAAGGGCGGCATCACTTCCTATCGCTATGCAGGCAGGGAAATGATAGGTGCCGTGCCCCGTCCTAATTTCTGGAGAGCTCCGAATGCCAATGATGACGGAAACCAGATGGCTGCAAGACACGGTGTATGGAAGCTTGCCAGCCTTTACCAGACCACTGTGCCGCAGGCTGCAAGAGAAGACGAAGCATGGGGCAGGGAAGTTATGGAGTATCCGAAGGTTACGGAGTATGATGACCATGTGGACGTGACATTTAAACATTGGCTGTTCCCGGCAGAAAGGGATACTGTTCTGGAAGTTACCTACAGCGTTTACGGAGACGGAACCTGCAGGATAAACATGGAATATGAGCCGGCTAAAGTTCTTCCACCTATGCCGGAGTTTGGGTATATAATAAAGCTTGATGCGGATTACGATCAGGTGAGATTCTACGGAAACGGCCCTGAGGAGAACTACTGTGACAGAAATACAGGCTCGAGACTGGGAGTGTACAGGACGACTGCGAAGGATTCCGTGGCACCTTATCTCGTGCCTCAGGAAACCGGAAACCACACAGGAGTGCGCTTCGCAGAGGTGACAGACAGAAGAGGCCGGGGCATGAGGTTCAGTTCAGTGTCCTTCGACGGAATGGATTTCTCAGCCATTCCGTACACACCGGAACAGCTTGAGGAAGCAAAGCATCCCTATGAGCTTCCGAGAGTCACCAATACTGTGGTCCGCTGCGCGATGAAGCAGATGGGCGTAGCGGGAGACGATTCATGGGGCGCTCGTACACACGAGGAGTTCCTGCTGGATGCTGATAAGAAACTCAGCTTTTCATTTGAATTCAAGGGAATATGATGACACGCCCACACATGACTGGTGGCAGATTCCGCAGGAATCTGGCATATAGCACCAGCCCTTCGCGAAGCGGTCCGATATCGACTTTTGATACTCAAAGACAGTTATAGGAGATTTTTGATGCCTAAGAAAAAACGGGAAATGCAATATCGTTATTATGAGATGCCGGAGGACTCTTTCGTGCTGCCGCTAACGGGACAGGCATGGGTGAGAAAGTACGGTGACGGCATAGATTATCTCCATTTCCATAACTATATGGAGATAGGTATCTGTCATGAAGGTACCGGAGAAATGATATTTGAAGATAAGGTATATCATTTTAAACCCGGATGCTTCACCATCATTCCTCCTAACTATCCCCATACCACAAATTCCGAACCGGGAACTCTCGGCTTCTGGGAATATCTCTTTGTGGACTGCGAGGGGCTCATGAATTGTATCTTCGATAAGAAAGAGGACAGTGCAAGGGCTGCAGTGGAAGAGCTCTACAGAAAACCCTATTTTTTTGAAAAAGGACAAGGAGAAGTCCTGAAAAATGATATAATGACCGTGTTCCGTGAACAGAAAGAGAGAAAGCATCTGTTTAAACAGAAGAGCGATGCCTTTCTTATTGACCTTCTTACGGAACTGATCAGGATGAATGAGTCCGGCGCAGAAGAGAAGCGGGAAGAGGCTTCTTCGCAGGATGAAGTCGGAGATATGGAACGCCTTATGCCGGCCCTGTCCCATATAAAGGCTCACTATATGGATGAGATATACATAGGTCAGCTTGCTGATCTCTGTGCATTGTCAGAGACTCATTTCAGACGTCTGTTCCATGAGAACCTGCATCTTTCACCTCTTGAATATGTGAATTCTATTCGTATCCATGAGGCCTGCAGAGAACTCAGGACCACGGATAAGCCCATAAGGACCGTGGCGTTTGAGACAGGTTTTACATCCATATCCACCTTCCAGAGAAATTTCTTCAAGTTCGTAGGTATGCCAACTCACGAGTGGAGAAACCATCCGGAGAATTACGAGTATAAATTACAACAGTATAAGATAAGTACCTATGAAGGCTGGTGATGCCATGCCGCGGGCTGACATTTCCCGGTCCTCATGAAAAGCTTCATGGGAAGGTACATACATGGTCAATGGAGGCTGTGACAGAAACAAATTGTATCTGTCATGGCCTTTTTGTTATAAATTGCGCATCGTGCCTTTTCAAAAATGTGTAAGAAGAAGGGCAAATTGCTGGCTTTGCTCGTTTACGTCTTTAAAGTCCTAAAGTGGAATTTACTTAAGGACACGAAAATGACAGAAAAGCCTTAAATACTATAAGGTTTTTGCTATATCGCCAATAGGAATATGCACTAGCCGGAATATAGGACACATTGCACATCTGAGACTTAAAATTACACGCATAAATGCGATGAAAGTCTGCGTGTTAAGGACATGCTGTTAACGTGTCTTTTAAATAAAAAATGAAATAAAATACAAATATGCACGTTAAATGTATAAATATACACTAAAATATGGATAATAGCCACTTTGTGGCAGCTATAATGCATAAATATGGCATATAAAAATAAGTTGACAAAAAGCATTTCAGGACGTACTATTTTATACATATACCGAATGAAAAAGTTATGGAGAACAGTCATTCCATAACATAACGAGGGGGACGTTTCAGCTTATGTCGATTTATAAGTCTGCCTGAAGAGCTGATATCTGACAGGTCAGAAACTGATGAGCCGACGCCCCGGATGGGAGGAGAAAGAATGAAAAAGTTATTATCAGTAGTGATGACAGGTGTGGTTGCCATGAGTGCGTTAACAGCTTGCGGAAGCTCACAGAGCACAACAGCTACATCGGCAGCAGGCGCAACAGCAGAGACATCGGCAGCTGCAGCAGGTTCCGGAACAGGTTCCGGTGAAGAGGTTGTTTTCGGTACCGGCGGAACAACAGGTACATACTACGCTGTCGGTGGTGTTATGGCTACAGTACTGAATCCTCTTATGAAGAATTCACATCTTACAGTAACATCAACCGGTGCTTCAAAGGCAAACATCCAGCTTATCGATGACGGTGATGCTGATATCGCTATCGTTCAGAACGACGTTATGTCATACGCACACGACGGTTCAGACCTTTTTGCAGATGAGGGTGCATACGAGACATTTGCTCCTGTTGCAGGTCTTTACGATGAGACAGTTCAGATCATTACATGCACAGATGATGTGAAGACAGTTGCAGATCTTAAGGGCAAGACAGTTTCAGTAGGTGATGCAGGTTCAGGTGTTGAGTTCAACGCACGTCAGATCCTCGATGCATACGGACTTTCATTTGACGACATCAAGGTTGTCAATGCTTCCTTCGGTGATTCAGCAGATTCTCTTAAGGATCAGAAGATCGATGCTGCATTCATTGTAGCCGGTGCTCCTACAACAGCGGTTGTAGACCTTTCAACAACTAAGGATATTCATCTTGTAGAGCTTGATGATGAGCACATCAGCGCATTACAGAGCAAGTACAACTTCTATACACCGACTACAATTCCTGCAGGCACATACAAGGGTGTTGACGCTGACGCAAAGACTGTTTCAGTAAGAGCTACCATCATCGCTTCAACCAAGCTTTCAGATGATGTTATCTACGAGATGCTGAAGTCTATGTTCGATAACAAGGATGCTCTTGCAGCAGGTCACGCAAAGTTCGAGCTTCTCAGCCTTGAGGATGCTACAAAGGGTATCAGCATTCCATTCCACCCGGGCGCAAAGAAGTACTATGAGGAGCAGGGAATTTCAGTTAACTGATGAGCTTTGATTCCGTTAAAAAAATACATGTAAAAGTAGCGGTGATTGCCTTTATGGCAGTCGCCGCTATGGTTGTTATTTATGTAGAGACAGTTGGAATAGGTTTTTTGACTCTGAGAAATCCGTCGGACGGAAAATTATATGCCAGGTATCCCATAAGAGTTGGAGATACCTTCAGCGTCGGTTTCATACATTCCGTAAACAAGAGCCCTCTTACGGATTATTATGAAATTAAAGAAGACGGCATATACGTGGAAAAAACCGTTTATTACGGTTTCGGTGCAGGGGTTCAGACGGAGCTTTCCGAGGGGGAAACGCTCACCTACGGACCGGACGGAAGTATGATAGTATCCGGTTTTGACAAAAGGATGGATAATCTTATCTACTTTGTGGGAACTGTATCCGATCACACATTAACCATAAATGACAAAGAGGGTATCAGCCTGAGAGATCTGTGCGGAAGAAGTGCTCCGGTCAGATTCTCGTATGAGAAGTGGCGCTTCTTTTGATGCCGGGGCATCACAGTGTGAGTATATGTGGTAAAATAGTTTTATCCTGAACTGTAACCTGATTTACCTTTATTGATCAGAGATTTGGAGGGATAGTGCGAAACCCCTTAATAAGCATTGGTACTCACCAAAATAACCGATGGAATGGAGGACACAACTTTGGAAGAAAGAACAAAGAACATGACAGAAGCTGTGGAAAGTAAGGAGACTGGGACATTGACACTAAACGGGCAGTCTCCGGATGCACAGGCTGCCGTAGACGAGATCATGAAGAAGTATGATCGTGAGTCAAACGTAAGGACCTGGACAGGGATTCCGGATGTCGTTATCAAGGTGCTTCTTGCTGCCTTCTCTCTTTTCATGATCTACATGAATCTTTTTGCAGTCTGGGATGAGCGTATCAGACGTCCGCTGTTCGTCGGAATAGTTATTCTTTTTATCTTTATTCTTTTCCCTGCGGGAAAGAGTCATTTGGCTGTAAAGAAGCAGAATCATATTCCGTTTTATGATGTGATACTTGCCGTTCTCGGTTCAGGAAGCTTTTTCTATTTTGTAATCAATAACCGTGAGATCATCAATCACGCAACACGTATCAACCAGACTGAGATCATCCTCGGTGTCATCGGAATACTGGTACTGGCAGAGTGCTGCCGAAGAGTTACGGGTATCCCTATCGTAGTCGTTGCCGGATTGTTTGTGATTTATGCATTCACAACAGGCGCTTCCCTTCGAAAGATAGTTTACAACCTGTTCTACACAACCACAGGTGTTATCGGAACTCCTATCGGTGTCTGCAGTACATACATTGTTCTTTTCATCATTTTCGGTGCCTTCCTTGAGGCTACAGGTATTTCTGAATTCTTTATCCAGTGTGCCAATGCTCTTGCCGGTTCTGCTAC
>DFGZ01000255.1 GCA_002371295.1 Oribacterium sp. UBA3737
AGCATCGGGTTCTGATTGCGAGCGATACAATATCTCTTGAAGCCGTCTGCAACAGAATCTCCTATAAGGATGGAATCCTTATAGAAATCAACTGTACGCTGATCCTCTTGAGCATTCAGAACAGGGTCAGAAGAAAGATCTGAAGCTGCTGTGCTGTTGGAAGCGTCTTGAGTAGTTTCAGCGGTTGTTTCTGCTGCGGCAGTAGTTTCAGCGGTTGTCTCTGCTGTGCCGGCGGAAGGTCCGTCTGCAAGAGATACAAGGCCTGAAGTGATGATCATGGATGCGGCAGCGACAATAAGTGCTGCTTTTCTAAATGTCTTTTTCATACTATTTCTCCTTTAGACAGGGAATAAAATGTGGGTATATTCCCTGATCTTAGTCTGTTTATGCCATTCCGAGCTTCTTGAGTCCGTACTCCTTGAGGGCAGCTGTCCAGATGTCGTAAGCCAGATCGTTCTGGTGGATGTACTCATCTGAGCTGTAAACAGGATTGAGGTCTCCGTTTGCATCCTTGAGACGGTCTGCAACATTGATGAAGTTCCAGCCATGGGCGACGCATACCTGTTCCATGGTAGTGTTGAACTTTTTGACATTGGGACTGGTCATGGTTCCGTAATACTTGCCCGGATAGATGTAGGTCGCGCTGATGACTGTGATGTCAACGTCGGGATTTACAGCTATTATCTGGTATATAAGCTTCTGATAGTCCTCGATGACGCTTGGATACTGTACCTCTGTGGTGCCGAAGGACAGGAACACATGCTTTGCCCCCATGAGCTGAACGGAATCCCATACAAAGCGCTGCTGACCTCTGTAGAACGGGTGGCGGCTTGTGGTGCTTATGGGTTCAAAGGCACCTTCAATGTAGTAGCCGTTAGCTGTAAGAGACTGGAAGTTCTTGAGAACAGGATCCTCGGTACGTGCTTTTGTGTAATTTGCGAATCCGTTTCCGATGGAGTTTCCTATTATGACTGAATTCCGGAAAAGCTCGTCAAGTGCGGAGTTCTGGGAATCCGTAAGGGAAGCGGTGTCAATAGCGGAAACAGGACCGATAACGATAGAGCCTGTTTCTGCTGTATAGGTTCCGAGTGCGGCCTGAGCTGCACGCATGGACTCTAAAGCATCATTTGTATTGTCTGCTTCTGCTGCAGCGGTTTCTGTGGTGCCGGCAGACACGCTGTTTCCGTCGCCCATCGGGCCGTTTGCAGAAGAGTAGTAGCTTTCAAGGTCGATGCCAGGTGCTCCGGTTCCGGCGAAAGCATTGACAGCACCTATGTTGGTCACAAGAGCGGCACTAAGAGCAAGTGTTGCAAGTTTTTTCATACGTCTCATAAAAAAGACCTCTTTATTCTTTCAATAATTTTACATGCACCATTTTAGCACAAGAAAAGTGCATGGATTATAAAATCAACTGTCACAACGATTACAAATTACTGACGCGGCAGGGGGAAAGAGGAGAGAGACAAATAAAAAAGAACCCGAAGACCCGGTCTTCGGATTCAGCTCTTATCCAGCAGCTAACGGGAATCGAACCCGCCTCCTCGGCTTGGGAAGCCGATGTACTACCGATGTACTATAGCTGCAGCTTTTACTCCCTAAATTTTACTCTGATTTTTAACCAAGTCAACAGGGATTAAAAAAACTTTATTACTGTTATTTTTTATTTTTCCATTCCTTATTGTAAAACCGAAGGTAGGAAAAAACGGCGATCACACATATTACGAGATTGATGTAAACATTATCCGTGTATCTGTAAATAAGGGTGGCGATGCAGATGCAGGCAATGATAACAAATACCTTTCTGTTACGATTTAAAAAATTCCGGAGTTTTTCAAGATTCATTTCTTTTTTTCCTTTCTGCCGGCCGGTGATTTGCCGGAACGTTTTTGCTTTGATCCATCAACGGATGATGTCTTTTTTCTGACCGGAAAAGTGTTTTCGGATTTTTTTGAAACGGCCGTCTTTGTTGCAGATCTGCTGTCTGCTTTTTTTGAATTCTTTTTTAGCAGAGGTTTTTTACGGACTGAGTAGCCGAAGCTTCCGAGCTTTTCGCCCAGAGACATATAGTCACCGTGAGAATATGCCACAAGACCTACACGGTCCATGTGGAAGGCGTCCTTTTCATCTATATACCGGTCATCCACCTGGACAGCCACAACCTCTGCAAGGAACATATCATGAGTGCCCAGAGGGAGAATCTTTGTGATCCTGCATTCTATGGATACAGGAGCTTCTTCTATGGTGGGGGCTGAAACCACAGTGGCCTTTCCTTCGTGAAGACCCATTTCCTGCCATTTGTCGACCTTTGTGACGCTGCGGACTCCGCAGTAGTCCAGAGCTTTCACCAGTTTTTCATCAGGAAGATTTATTACAAATTCGCCTGATTCAACGAGCATCGGGTAGCTGCCTCTGTTCTTTCTGACAGATATGTAAGCCATAGGCGGATCGGAGCAGATGGTACCCGTCCATGCAACTGTGATTATGTTTGTCTTTCCTGATTTATCTTTGAGGCTGACCATAACAGCCGGTACTGGATATATGAAATTACCCGGTTTTTTAAATGCTATCTTAGCCATATTGTTTCCAATCTGTATGATTATGATATAGATATCATGAGAGTATGACATGAAAAACGATTCTGCATCGACTCCGGATACTCCCATAATCTGTATATTCTGTTTATAGTAATGTTCAATCTAGTTTAGACTAAACAAAGCACACTTGTACGTCAAGTATATTAATTGAAACGCTGATATATACCTTACTTTGTGCCGATATTATTTCCGAAATTTTATAATTTGTAAAAATTGGTTCTATAGACATATCATCTATGGACGCGTAAGATAACTTATAGACGTACTTTAAGGCATTTCCATGTAGTTTGATATGAAAAGATGTTTCCAAAAGGGGAGGGGCAAATGCGGGCACATCGTATCTTGACGGCTATTCTTACCGTTTCGGTATCTACATCATCCTTGTTTTTTACATACGCGTCAGCAGGTCCGGCCGGTATGGACCCGAATTCTCTGCAAACGTCACAGGGGCCGGCCATAGGAGAAACAGGCCCGGGTTCTTCAAATACAGAAAGCAGCCTGCCGGCAAATGAAATAAACGAAACTGCTGCGGCAGAAACAGAAGCAGGAGCAGATCTGACAGAGCTTTCTTATGAAGAGCTTCTGATGCAGCAGCAGATTCTGGAGCAGCAGCGCCTTGCAGCATTGGCACAGCACCAGATCGACATAGGTAATTATTATAAGGACGCTGTGGTAATAGGAGATTCTGTGGCTTACGGCTTTCAGCTTTATGCAACCAGAAATGCAGCCGTGCCCATCTTCCAGAATCTGAAATTCCTTACAAGAGGAAGCTACTCTGTTCACAATGCTTTTTCCAAGATCACAAGCAAGTCCACTCATCCTGTATATGGCGGAGAGCAGCGGTACATTTGGGATTCCATCAAGCTTGTCAATGCAAAGCATGTGTACTCCTTCTTCGGATTGAATGATCTTTATGACGGAGTTGAGTACACGGTACAGAAGTATCTTCAGCTCCTTGACAAAATCAAAACCGAAAATCCGGATGTTGATTTCACCATCGTGAGCACCACGCCTATGTACAAGGGTTCGGAGAAAAAGAATCTGAACAATGCAAACATCCGCGCACTCAACGAGCAGATGAAGACATTGGCAGCGGTAAACGGCTGGGGCTTCATAGATGTAGCTACACCGCTTAGTGATTCATCAGGATATCTGGCGCCGAAATACTGCAGTGACAAGTATGTCCACCAGACAAATTCGGCTTATGCCGTATGGCAACAGGTCTTTGAGCAGTATGCGGAGCAGCATCTAAGTGACGCGGAGAATTCGGAAGAGATAGTGGAAACCACCGAGGAGGAGTCGGAGCCTGATGCCATAAGACCGACAGAAGCAGCGGTTTCATACTGATTCATTTTTGTGAGATATGTGCCCGGCTTCAGCTTCATCAACATAGAATATTGAAGTTTTAAGATTTTCTCTATATAATGGTGCAAGAGTTTAAACAATGTAACACCCTGAGGCAGGGGCTGAAGGGTATTGAGAAGCATAAACTAGAGGGAGAATGGTTATGAGAAAGAACATTATCGTTACTACAGCTACCGTAATTGCAGCATCAGCTCTGATTCTTAACGGTTGCGGAGGAAGCTCTTCAACACAGGCTGTAACAACAGCTGCTGAAACAACAGTTGCAGCAGAGACAACTGCAGCTGCTGAGGAAACAACAACAGAAGCAGAGACCACAACAGCAGCAGAGGAGACCACAGCTGCTCCTGAAGAAACAACTGCAGCTGCTGAGGAGTCATCTGAGGAAGAGACTACTAAGGCTGAGGAAACAACAAAGGAGTCCAAGGAAGAGACCACTAAGGCTGAGGAAACAACAACAGAAGCAGAGACCACAACAGCCGCTGAAACAACAGTTGCAGAGACAACTGCAGCCAAGGCAGCAGGCATCGATCCAAGTGACATCTACAACAAGGTTACAGGACTTCTTCCGGGCATGATCACAGTTGATGCTAACTACATCGCAAACTACTACGGAATCGACGCATCACAGCTTGAAGGTTATGTATTTGCCATGGCTGAGGACGTGACCAAGGCTGATACAGTTGCTATTCTTGAAGCAAAGGATGCTGCCTCCGTTGCAGCACTCGCAGGACAGCTCAGTGCAGTTCAGCAGCAGAAGGCTCAGGAGCTTCAGGACTATATGCCTGAGCAGTATCAGATCGTTGCAGCAAGTGCTGTAAAGACAATCGGCAACTATGTATATCTGGTAATGTCATCAAACGGCGCTGCTATCGAGCAGACTATCGCATCAAGCATTGGCTGATTTGATTAAGTAAATTGAATGAGCTTTATCGGAAGGATGCTTTGAATTAAAGACAGTGATATAAATTATTTATGGCAGGTGCAGGAACAGCGCCTGCCATTTTTTTTCTGATTTTTTCAACATGACTGCCCCATAAACTCCTTATTTCCCTCATAGATATTGCCATCATAAGGCATTTGATTGTAATATATGAGAGTTGCGGGCAAAGGCAAAATCTTATGGAAAGATGCACCGGGAGTTCGCGATTAAAAATTGCAAATGACAAAAAGTCATTCAGAGTCTGCCCCTTGCAGAGCAAAATTTAACAGGGCTGACTTTCCACTGAACGGAGTAAATATGGTTTTCAGTAGCATTCCATTTTTGTTTTTCTTCCTTCCGCTGTGCCTGATACTTTACTATCTGGTGCCCTTCAAGGTGAAGAACTATGTACTTCTCGCCTTTTCGCTGGTCTTCTATGCCTGGGGCGAGCCCATTTATATCCTGCTCATGCTTTTTGAGACATTATCCGACTATACGCTTGGAAGATTGATGCATAAAGCGGGAAACAATACAGGACTTCGCAGGGTCTTCCTGGCGCTCTCAGTGATCATAGACCTGTCGGTCCTGGGCTTTTTCAAATATGCGGATTTCCTGATAGAGTCTGTCAATGCAGCCTTCGGGACTGCCATCACTCCCTTTGGACTGGGGCTCCCCATAGGAATCAGCTTTTTTACCTTCCAGACCATGAGCTACACTATAGATCTCTATAAGAGAGAGGTAGCGGTGGAGAAGAATTACTTCTACTATCTTACATACGTTTCCATGTTCCCGCAGCTTATCGCGGGACCTATCGTCAGATTTTCCACAGTGAACGAGGAACTTCATGAACGTAAGATAGACTTTGAAGGGTTCATAACAGGAGGGCTCCGTTTCCTCAAGGGTCTCTTCAAAAAGGTACTTCTTGCCAACACCATTGGTTCTCTCTGGGAGGTCATAAAGGCAAGTGCCTTCGCAGGGGATTCCGGTATTTCAGTTGTAAGTGCCTGGCTTGGAGCGCTGTGCTTCACTCTCCAGCTTTACTATGATTTCAGCGCCTACAGTGACATGGCTATCGGTATGGGCCGTATGCTTGGCTTCCATTATCTTGAGAACTTTAATTATCCGCTCAGCTCGGTTTCGGTAACAGATTTCTGGAGACGCTGGCACATTTCCCTCAGTACCTGGTTCAGGGATTATGTTTATATCCCTCTCGGCGGTAACAGAAAGGGTACTCTGATGCAGTTAAGGAACATGTTCATAGTATGGTTCCTGACGGGACTCTGGCATGGTGCAGCATGGAACTTTATCCTCTGGGGTATTTTCTACGGAGTGCTTCTTGCACTGGAAAAGCACCTTTGGGGTAATGCACTTAAAAAGCTGCCAAAGCTTCTTCAGCATCTCTACGCCATGTTCATTTATGTGGTGGGATTCATTATCTTCGTTTTCGATGATATGGGACAGTTAAAGCATTATCTTGATATCATGTTCGGTCTCGGCGGGGTTCCTTTCATGAATGCTGACCTTATCTGGTACTTAAGGAACAACCTGCTGCTCCTTATCCTTGGATGCATAATCGCCTTCCCGGTATACCCCTGGTTAAAGGGAAAGCTTGCTGTATGCATCAATAAAGGCTACGGTCTCATGAGATACAAAGCTGCAGCAGTGGCACTTTCGGTTGCACTGATCGCCGCATACCTGGGGCTGTTCTTCCTGACCACGGCATACCTTGTAAATGACACCTACAACCCGTTCCTTTATTTCCGTTTCTAAGGAGGCAGATATGCAGAATAATAATGAAATAAAAAGACATGACGCTTCCTTTGCAGCCGGGATGATGAGCTTCGGAGGTGTCATAACAGTCATGATGATCACCATAATGATACTTATTTTCGGCGTGTGGTTCCTTATAGCGCCGAAAAAGGAATTCAGTGAGAATGAGAACAGACAGCTTGCACTGGCACCTGTCTATACATTCCAGGCCCTTAAGGATGGTTCGTATATGACAAGCATCCAGAAGTATCTCTCGGATCACTTCCCTATACGTGATGAATTCATGACATTAAAGACAAAGACAGAGATACTTACCGGAAAAGAAGAGATCAACGATATTTACATTGCAGATGATGGTTATCTGATTGAGGCTTATGATGCCCCTAAGCAGAACGAAAAGATCATCAGCCAGTTCGGAAAGCTCTGTCAGAATATCACTACCGATGCGAAGAACAATATTTCCCTCATGCTGGTGCCGACTGCGGTTACTGTCTATAACGACAAGCTTCCCGCCGCCTCTCCTGACAAGGGGAATTTGAAGCAGCTTGCAACCATGGATGCGATTTACGAGGCATTACCGGAGATAAAGCGCATCGACTGTTATCAGGGGCTTTCAGCTCAGGCTCAGTCGGAGAAGGATGCCGATGATGTAACGCCTCTTTACTATCACACGGACCACCACTGGACAACCTTCGGAGCATATATAGCATACCGTCAGTACTGTGAAGCTATGGGCATCACTCCACTTGAAGAGTCAGCCTTCAAAAAAACAGTAGTGACAAACAGTTTCCGTGGCACAGTTTACTCAAAACTCAATGACACAACGGTTCCCGGAGAAGAGATCACGATTTACGAAAATCCTGAAAACAGACTGACTGTGAACTATCAGGATTCAGAGGAGGTAACGGACAGCCTTTACAACAAGGACTATCTTTCCAAGAAGGATAAGTACTCCATGTTCCTGAACAACCTGCATCCTCTCATCGAGATCACCAATGAGACTGCGGATTCAGACAAGGTCATGGTGCTTGTAAAGGACAGTTACGCGAACTCCATAGTTCCTTTCCTTGTAAACCACTACAAGAAGATCTATGTGTTCGATACCCGATACTACCGCTTCGGCCCTGCCTCATTTATAAATCAGCATCCGGAGGTGACGGATGTGCTGATCCTTTACAATATGAACACAGTTGATACGGATCTCGGAATCGGAGGAATTTTCTGATATAGAGATTTGGCAGGAAGAATTAGAGATAAGCTCCAGGATTCAGGTAAGCTATGGCTGAACCCGGAGAAAAAAGCGTTTGAAGTAGTAGAAGCACATTGGCGTTATGGCCAATGTGCTTCTTTTTATAGCAAAAGACCGGCAAGCGGACGCATGTTTACCTGCAAATCCATTTGCCGGTCGTAAGGACATGGAGCGGAAGTGCAGAATGTTCGTATGCTGAATCGGGCAGGAATCAGCCTGTCTGATTTAGTGTCTTTTCAAAAACAGTACTCCCGGGCTCAGCTTACATTTTTTCTTCAAGCTGCTTTACGACATATCTGAGGCAGCCGTCTTCGAAGACATTGTTGAGGCCGGACTTCTTTACCAGTCCATCAAAGAAATCGGAAGCGGAGAGCTTGCAGAGCTCGAGATAGCTCTTCCACGCAGCCTTATAGTCCTTGTCCATCCAGACCTTATACTGGAGAGCATTGGCACCGGCTATGCAGTAGTCGATGTAGTAGAGCGGGCTGTCGTAGATGTGGTGCTGACGCTGCCAGTAGCCGCCCTTTTCGAAGTAGTCATTTCCGGTGTAATCAAGGTGAGGCTTGTACTGACGCTCCAGGTCACGCCATACTTCGTTTCTTGCCTTTGGTGTGAGTCCCGGGTCAGAATATACGATATCCTGATACTCATCTACCATGGTGCCGTATGGGATGAAGATAACAGAATCCATGAAATGCATTTTTACATAATCCTCTGCACGGTTTCCGAAAATGAGCGGCATCCATGGTTCTGTGAAGAACTCCATGGACATGGAGTGGGTCTCTGCCACCTCCATGGTGATGTCGTTGTGTTCGATTATAGGGTCTTTTGCTGTGATATAGCCCTGGAAGGCATGTCCGCACTCGTGTGTGATTACATCAGCATCACCGGATGTTCCATTGAAGTTTGCAAATACAAAAGGCGCCTGATAGTCGGGAATCATGGTCATATAGCCGCCGGTCTTCTTGTTCTTTCTGCCGAGGACATCGAAGAGCTCGGAGTCACACATGAAGTTGATGAAGCGTCCGGTCTCAGGTGAGAGCTCATTATACATTCTGCGTCCTGCTGCGAGGATTTCCTCTGGTGTTCCGACAGGAGCAGGGTTTCCGTTGGTGAAATATACACCTTCGTCAATGTAGCTGAGATGGCTCAGTCCGAGCTGCTGACGGCGAATGTCGTGGAGTTTCTCCGCAAAAGGAACAAAATCACGCTTGACCTGCTTGCGGAATTCTTCTACATCCGAACGACCGAAGCTGTTTCGGTTCATTCTTGCGTAACCGAGAGGCAGATAGTTCTCGTGTTCCATAAGCTCTCCCTGCTTTGTACGATTCTTCACCAGCTTATCATAAAAGTCATCCAGTTCCTCCTGATGGGCAACGAAGAAGGCGCTGTACTTTTCCCAGGCCTCCTTACGGATATTTCTGTCCTGATTGTGGAGGTATGGATTCATGAGGCTGAGGTTAAGCTCCTCCCCGTTCCATGGGATACGTGCACTTGCCAGAAGCTTGTTGTACTCGGTCTGAAGCTTGTTTTCCTCCTGCATGAGAGGAATGAGCTTTTCATCAACAGACTTCATAGCGAGTTCAATGTTTTTGAAGGCCACTTTTCCTATCCTCTCCTCAAGATAGGGTCTGAATTTAGAGTTAAAAAGTTTTTTCCTGTAGGAGACTACAAGGTTCTGGAAGACAGGCATGTTTTCGTCAAAGTACTCCTGCTCTGCAAGAAGTGCTTCGTCAGACATGTCTATGTCGGAGCGGATCATGGCAATCTGTGATTCTGTCATCACATGGTTGTATATCTTGTAAAAGTCTTCGTGGACAGCGAACTGTTCTTCGCCGGAGGATGCGTTCTCGAAGCGGTCTTCAAGTTCCTTAAAGTCTTTCGTTAATTTAGTAAAATCTATACGTTCGTAGGGCATTTCTGAAAATTTCATCTGGTATCTCCTTCCTGTTCTCGGTTTCTTTAAGAACAAGATTGCCTCGTCCAAAGGGCGAGGCAATCAAACATTAAATATTATATATATTTTTATGTTGCGTGCAATACATTTCTGCGGTGCTTTAAAATGATTCGGAACGTCAATTCGGCGCAGCTGCCTGTATGGCATCAGACTGAACATCTCCTCCGGCGCCGGGATTCTGGCCTACAGCCATCCACGCTGCAGTCTCAGAAACCTTCTGGGCTTCCTGGGCGCTGGTAGGTACATAGGTATCATCATCCTGGACCGGTGCTTCTATAACTTCACCATCATTTGCCTCTGTTGAAACGGCTGCGGTTTCTGTGGCAGAGGTTTCAGCTTCGGTCGCAGCCTTTTCAGTGCTCTCCTCGGACTTCTTTTTTGCCTTTGTTTCTGAAGCAGTCTCTCTGGCTGCCGCCTTGGTGCCTGAATCAGAAGATTTTTCGCTTGATTCCGAAACCTTTGAAGAAGCTGCAGTCGCGCTTATAGAGGCTGTTGTCTCTTCGGTTGTTGCCTCAGGCGGAGCAACATAAGGGAAAGAAGAGTACTGTTTTCCGTTTCCTCCCACACATTCCGCATTATGGAAGGCGACAAGCTCTGAAACAGTTACCATCTGGTAGCCCTGCTGTGCGAGCCATGGAATGATCTCTTCGCAGGCAGAGACGGTTGAATTGTAGAGCTCATGCATAAGGATAATGTCTCCGTCCTTCACATGTGGCTTTATGGTCTCGATGACTGCGGCAGCATCCTTGCTCTTCCAGTCCAGTGTATCGATGGACCAGTAGATCATAGGCTGGGTCAGAGCCTTTCTTACAGAGTCACTGATGTTTCCGCCCGGGAGACGAATCAGAGCTGGGGCTGTACCTACAAGCTCCTTTACGGCGTTGTTGGTCTTTTCGAATTCCTGAACGATATAATCGGTGGAATTCTTTGAAAGATGTATGTCATGATCCCAGCTGTGATTTGCAATCTCATGGCCGTTTGCAGCCATACGCTGTACTTCCGAAGAGAATTCCGAAATACGGTTTCCTACGATGAAGAAGGTGCCTCTTCCGTTGTTGGCTTCAAGGAGATCCATGATCCTTTCGCCTGTCTGACCGTTAGGTCCGTCGTCCCAGGTAAGGGCTACCATGGGCTTTGTGGTATCAACATATCTTCCATTTGAAAGAACGTGGGTCGGATCATAGGCTTCGGTGGTCTCCACAGCTGCTTCTGTCGTTTCCGCCAAAGTGGTTTCCGCTGCAAATGTCTGTCCCACTACATCGATGGAATCATTCCCTTTATTTACCTCAATGTTCTGCATGGCATCAACTTTCTGCTGCCTGCTGTCTGTTATATATCCTGTAATTCCCGTGACAACCTTCCAGATGATGAATACCACCGTTATGACACATCCGATGGCAACTGCACGATATGTGAATGCTCTCTGACGTGCTTTCTTCTTACGCATGGCCCTGCGGTGCCGCTCCATCCGTTCTTCCTTTTCTTGAGCGGACATCACACGGTTCCTTCCGCTGTGACTCCGTTCCTGGGAGCGGTTATCTCTGTGGGAATTTCTCATTCCGGAGCCTCCGGAAGAATACTGACGGCCGTTTCCTCCGCCTCTGTTGTTGTCTGAATAATAGTTTCTTGGCATTATAATAAACTCTTCTTAATATTGTTTTAGTTTTTCCTAAATTCGAATTATAAGGCATCGTGCTTTATATGAATACTATTTTATCAAAAAAATTTAAGAATTATGAATACAGCCGGTAAATAACAAAATAGGTTATTTTAGATATGTCAGTTGTGCCGAAAGAAGAATATGACAGGGACTTGGAAGAGAGAGGAATATGTGATATTGTACCCATCTGAGCCCGGGCGGATTATCCTTCGGACAGAAAGTGCGGAACCTGAGATCTAAACTCAGGCTTTAGGGCCGCCATGAACAGAGCAGTAGGAGTTAATATGCGTTTAGATAAGTATCTTGCCGACATGGGAGTCGGAAGCAGAAGTGATATAAAAAAGGCCATTCGCAAGTGTAAGGTAACTGTGAACGGAGAGGTGGTCCGTGATGCCGGAGAGAATGTTCCGGAAGGAGCGGTCATCACCTTTTTTGATGAAGAAATCATTTATCAGCAATTTCAGTATTATATGATGAATAAGCCTGCGGGAGTGATCTCCGCAAGTGAGGACAGACATCAGGCTACGGTCGTGGATCTTATAAGAGACGATGTTTTCGGAGGACAGGTCAGAAAGGATCTTTTCCCTGTGGGACGGCTTGACAAGGATACAGAGGGGCTTCTCCTCATCACCAATGACGGACAGATGGCTCACAGGCTTCTGGCACCGAAGCATCACATAGATAAGGCATACTATGCTGTTGTGACGGGAATCGTGAGTGAAGAGGATATAGAGAAGTTCAAAAGAGGCATTCGCTTCGATGAGCATCTCACGGCCATGCCGGCAGGGCTTTCGATCCTGAGCACCGGGAAAACAGTGAAAGAGCTTGCGGACAAGCTTCAGCTTTCGGCAGATCCTGAGAGATTTGAAAGAGTCAGACTGTCAGGGGCGCGGTTTGTGGGGGCGGAAGGCCCTGCTGCCATAACCGATGAGACGGTCTGCTCGGAGATAAGGGTGGTCATACAGGAAGGAAAGTTCCATCAGATAAAGAAGATGATAAGAGCGCTTCCCGGAGATAAGGACGTGCTGTATCTCAGGAGAATGTCCATGGGAGATATACAGCTTGATGAGAGTCTCGCCCCCGGAGAATACAGAAGCCTCACTGAGGAAGAGATGGATATGTTAACGAAGTCCTTAGGCAATGAGGACTAAAAGGAGAGTGTAACAGATGGATAAAAAGTCAGTAAGCGAGATCAAGTCAAAGTGTTTTAATAAAAACGACTGTCGTATAGACCGTATGCGTGCCTGCTATGTAAACGAGGAAAAGGAGAAGATTTCTACCTTTCACGATATGTTCCTTCAGCTTGAGGAGCAGGAGCGTGCGAAGTACTGTGAGCTCTTTAAGCGTTCCATGTCTGGCAAGTTCGGAAGGAATCTTTTTAATGTGGAGTTTCCTGTACCTGAGGAGATGGAGGGAGGACACCAGGAGTTCCTGTACCGTCTCCAGAAGTCAGAGCTTAAGGATGATGCTCTTGTGGAGAGGCTTTTTGACAAGATCATCGGTGCTTACAGCTACCCTGGGAAGTATCTCATCATTCTCAGCCATGGTGTCTATGACATACCCCTGAAGCTTAAGGACCAGACAGTGCTTGATGATGGAGGCGAGTATGTTTACAGCTTCATCCTCTGCACCATCTGCCCGGTAGAGCTTCTCAGAGAGGGACTCTGTTATGATGTCAATGCTCAGACATTTCTGAGCCGTACCGATGACTGGGCAGTGAAGAATCCGGAAACAGCATTCCTTTTCCCTGCATTCAATTTCAGAAACACAGACATCCATAATTCTCTCTACTACACAAGACATCCGGAAGAGCGTCACGAGGAGATCCCCCTTGAGATTCTTGGAGCAGAGCTCTCGAGAACAGAGAAGGATCAGCAGCATGTTTTCAGAGAGATAATCGAGACTACCCTTTCCGGAGACTGTACCTTTGAGACTGTCAGAAGCATTTCAGAAGAGATAAATGAGATGATCAGGGAGAACAGCAACGATAAGGAGACCGACGACCATGTGGAGCTCGGAAAGGGCGACATGAGACGACTCCTTGCTTCAAACGGAGCCACTGATGAGCAGCTCAATCAGTTCGAAAGAATTTATGATGAGGCTGTGGGAGATGACACTTCTCCGCTGGTTGCCGAGAATATCCAGGATCAGAAGCATCTGGTGGTGAAGTCCCTTACCATGAAGCTGGATGTGAAGGCTGAAAATGCCGACCTGGTGGAGACCCGTGTCATAGACGGCAGAGAATATCTTCTCATACCTATCGCTGACGATATCGAGGTTAATGGAATAAAGATAAGACAGAATCTGGGGGATCGAGAAGCGTGACAGGATTTGATGCCTGCTTTTTACGCGCTTTATAATCGGATCTGTAAAAATAAAAAGCCTGTGTGTCCTATGACTAAGTCATAAGACATACAGGTTTTTTGATATATGTTCATGCAAAGATTCGCATCCCGGGCATGGGGGATGGCTTTTGACAGCTCAGATTTCTTTCAGGGCTTTTACTATGGTGCCGCCCCCAACCACCAGGTCTCCGTCATAGAGGACCACAGCCTGTCCGGTAGCTACTGCACGCTCAGGTTCGTCAAAGGTCACTCTTACCTGTCCGGTGAGCTTCCCGTCTTCATCCCTGAGGGCTTCTGCGGTGGCAGGAACTTCCTTTGCCTTGTAGCGGGTCTTCACGGTTACACGTACAGGACCCTCTGGCTCATCAAAGGGGATCCAGTTGAAGTTGTCCGCAATAAGAGCCTTTGAGTAAAGCGCCGGTCCGGTTGTAAGGATGACCTCGTTCCTTTCCATGTCCTTTCCGCATACATACATGGGCTGTTTGAGTGCCAGACCGAGACCCTTGCGCTGGCCTACAGTGTAGCGGATGATGCCCTTGTGAGTGCCCAGGACATGGCCCTCTGTGTCGATGAAGTTTCCGGGGGCAAAGCTGCGCCCGGTGTATCTCTCGATGAAATCACCGTAGTCGCCGTTCACCACAAAGCAGATATCCTGAGAGTCGTGCTTGTGGGCATTTATAAAGCCGTACTTTTCGGCCTCCACACGGACTTCGTCCTTGGACTGAAAGTTTCCCAAAGGGAACATGGTGTGGGCCAGCTGGTCCTGATTCATGAAATAGAGGACGTAGCTCTGGTCCTTCGCCAGGTTACGGGACTTCTTGAGAAGCCATCGTCCGGTATCCGGATCCTGTTCGATTCTTGCGTAGTGACCTGTGACTATTAAGTCGCATCCCAATGCCTCTGCCCTGTGATACAGCTTTTCATGCTTCATGTAGCGGTTGCAGTCGATGCAGGGGTTTGGTGTTCCTCCTTCTTCGTAAGTATTGATAAAACGTTCAATTACCTGCTTGTCAAAGTCTTCGGTGAAATTGAAAACGTAATATGGCATGCCCAGGCTTGTGGCTACCTGGCGTGCATCCTCAGTGTCCTCCAGAGTGCAGCAGGTATTGGCACGGCAGTATCCGATGTCCTCGTTGTTGTATAGCTTCATGGTGACGCCGATGCAGTTGTAGCCTGCTTCCTTCATGAGAGCAGCAGCCACGGAACTGTCCACACCGCCGCTCATGGCGATCAATGCTTTCTTATTTTCCATTCTTTGTTCTTCCTGATTCTTATATAAGGTGTCAATGCTTCCGCAGGGCAGACTGTATATGGAGTCCGGGAAACGGGAAGCATAATGTCTTTTTTGATTTATGTGACTATAACATTAGAGGACTGCCTTATCAAGTAGACAAAAATAGGCATTTTGTACGATTTTTAATGCTTTTTACGCGGAAATTAAGGATATTTCAATTTGTATATGATAGTTGATTGTGTTAGAATTTGGAAAGTATGTAGAAATATCAGGTGTAGTATGCCCTTTTGAGTGAGGTTTGAAAAGCTGCCTGATAATTAAAGGAGACATTATGAAGGGAATTATACTTGCCGGTGGATCCGGTACAAGATTATATCCGCTTACTAGAGTAACCTCCAAACAGTTACTTCCTATTTATGACAAACCGATGATCTATTATCCTCTGAGCGTTCTTATGAATGCCGGAATAAGAGACATCCTGCTTATTTCAACACCGAGCGATACACCGAGATTCAGGGAGCTTCTGGGAGACGGCAGTCAGTTCGGTATCAATCTTGAATACAAGGTTCAGCCATCACCGGACGGACTTGCACAGGCATTTATCCTTGGAGCTGAGTTCATAGGTGATGATTCTGTAGCCATGATTCTCGGAGACAACATTTTCTCGGGACATGGATTTAAGAAGCTTCTTCGCAGTGCTGCTTCCAGGGAATCAGGCGCTACGGTTTTCGGATATTATGTTGACGATCCTGAGAGATTTGGAATCGTTGAATTTGATAAGACCGGAAAGGCTATATCCATCGAGGAGAAGCCGGAGCATCCCAAGTCAAACTACTGTGTGACAGGTCTTTACTTCTACGACAACAAGGTTGTGGAGTATGCAAAGAACCTTAAG